>PDTE01000015.1 GCA_002747135.1 Desulfobulbus propionicus
GCCTTCAGTCAGTCTGACACCTCCCGGCTTCCTATTTGCCGGGCTCGTTTTACTGACCTACTATACCCTCTGCTGACTTCTCCAGTGCGGTCAGGAGCAATTACCTGCGCCTGCCCGCATGACTTCTTTTCCGCCTGCCTGGAGGGCCGCGCAATGAAATACCCGGACGAAGGGTGGGCAGAGGCAAAAATAATCGCTGAGATCAAGGCCGCCTGCCCCAGGGGAGCAATTTACTTTGAAGAAGCCAGCCTTGTCGAGCCTAGCTGCTAATAACCCCGAAAATCTGAGCATTAAACCATCTTGCTATAAACAGGTGATTAGCAACAGGCCGGCAGAATATTGCTAAATGTTGCTAAATATCACAAAAAAAGCACTTGCGATTTGCATCGTAAGTGCTTGATTTTATGGTCGGGGCGGCAGGATTCGAACCTGCGACCTCCTGCTCCCAAGGCAGGCGCGCTAACCAGGCTGCGCTACGCCCCGATCAAGATGTTAGTACCTTACTCTTCATTTCCTGTCATAAAAAACAAGAAATTATTTGAGGTGTAAGGCCTCTTGGGTTGCGGGTTTTCCGCATTAGATATTTTTTCATGAGGCGTAAATCTATACACGACAAGGAGCTTGATCGCAAGAAATTTGTATCTTTTTTTAGTATAGCTGACCGGACTTTGGCGACCCGAGCTCCGGTTCAACTATTCATGAGCCGATGCCGTTAACTCAAGGGAGGCACACCTCTAACAAATTAAAATTATATAATAATATCTAAATTTTCAGGTCAACATGTTATATTCTGCTTTAATAATAACAACAAAATAGGCTCTTATGAAAAATGAGAGGGTAATGTACCCATCTCCATAGTAAATTACCCACTGTCTTGATGTTTTTTCTTCACTCCAACTACCCAATTATTTTGTATGATGAACAAATTATTTCAGCAAGCGTTAGGCATCGAATCTCTTGTAAATCCTAGGGACATCTTACTTATTTATTAACAGAAAATAAAGCATTTGTATAATCATGGGGTCGAAGAAAATAGACAAGGTGTCCCTCGAAATTCCGGAATTCAAAGGGCAAGACGTCCGCTACTGTTATCATAAAACCGGGGGATCAGATTTGTCAGCGTGGTTTTACCGCTGCGGCTAGGGTCCTGTCAACGCTGAAATGTCAGGATATTGCGCCGGATTTTTCTTGTCCTTATGGAGTCTTGTCCTGCGTTGCATAGTAGTGCTGTGTGACCCAGGGCCTCATACGCAAAAAAGCCCTCTTCAAATTCAATGGTCTGGAAGGAAGAATATGCAGCATGGTTGTGTCTTTGTTGTAAAAAAAATATCCAGTAGCGGCTTGACTATATATGCCTGGGTGGCATTGAAGCCGACAACCACAACCATCGCCACCATGACGACAAAAAGTCTGTTTGTATAGGGATGCCGCACCAGGTTCAACCTGACCAATACCTCTTTGTTCTGCATGTCACTCCATTTTTGTTGCCCTGACCAGCCGAAAAAATCGCCGCTCGACCTCCCCCACCGAAAGCAGGTACTTCCAGGCACGCTGACGCAGACTACTCCCCACCAGATTAAACGTCGGGGTCACGACCTCAACGGTTCCCCAGCCGGGACGCCAAGCCATGGCCTTGCCCCTTCGTCCATGAATGCTAAGCGTTGGTACGCCAAGACAAGAGGCCAAATGGCCACCGCCAGAATCATTGCCGATAAAGTAGCCAGATTCATACACAAAGGCAGCACAATCCGCAACCGTCGCAAACCCGTGCAGAGGGAAACGCCGGTTCACCAACGGCTTCCACTCCAGGTATTCATCCCTGGCCATGATGATTGCCACCTCGAACCCTTGGGCTTCAAGACGTTGCCCTAGCGCAAAAAATCTGGTCGGCAACCAGTTCTTGGAAAGCTCAGCACTGGTGGGGTGCAGGCATATCCGGTGAAGAAAACGACGAGGCACCAACTCCTCAGGGGGGACTATCCCGTTACCCGTGCCGATATCGCCTGTTGTAAACAAACGCCTGCTCAATGTCGCAAGATTGTCAACCCGGGTGGTTGCTGGTGACATCTCATCGTTGTAGTTCATCCACCGTTGCTGCAGCTCATGGACGAGGCCAGAGGGTGGAGGCAATGGACTCAAAATACGTTCAAAACGCGAAAGGGTGGCGTTATACGCACGGGCCGGGAGGGTTTTCTCCAGGCAATGTCCCGGAAACCAGGAGGCAAGAGACAGCAGGCCACTGCCGTAAAACGTGGTTTTCCACCCACACCTGCGTGCATTTTCGGCAAGCACCATCTCAATGAGATTGTCCCCCAATCCCTGGCCGCCAAGAACAGCCAATCGCGGCAGTCGACGGCCCCCAGGCAAACAAGTGTCACCCTTCATCAGTGCAACATTCCCAGAAAATTTCCTGTGATCACATCGGAGCCGACTCCTCGCTCCCCCAGCAGCAGCCCGAATGTTAGTACCTTACTCTTCATTTCCTGTCATAAAAAACAAGATCAGGCAGCCATTTTCAATAACTTTTCAGTAGATGCGGCCAAAAAGGCATTCCGTATGCAGGATAACCGTACCCCTTTGATTGTCAACAGATATCTGTTTTGTCGGGGAAGTTTACGAATAATCCCATGTGCTCTAAGCAGCCGCAAACAGCGACTTGTTTTCGCCGACAGGTTAGGGTAACATCTTTTCTGTAAATTCAAAAAAGTAGTTGGCAGGAGCAGGCCGTCGCTTATCCTTTCGCTTTCAGATCGGTTAGTTGGTCCATGTTATCACCTCTCTGGAGTTATACATCAGATATTGCCTTTGTGTCCTGCCTGTAACGGCTCTCAGAATGTACCCCTTGAGAAAGACTCCTGCAAGGTGTAGGTCGTTTGGCGCTTACGAACATCCATCTTCGGGCGTTCTCGAATAATCGCAGAGAAGGACTGTTCCGAAAATTACATGTTGTCGAAATTTGAGCCTGCTCACGGTCATCACCTCATTGTATTTTTCTGTATTATTTCCTGGATCAGACAAAAGGGCAACTGCTCACAGGACATGTATCACCCTGGTTTCACTTGCTTTACAGCTGTAACTGCCTTCAGGTTACCCTGATTTGGGCAAGCACGATTGGCAGCTATAGCCCCTCTTGCGGCAGATCGTGATCGCCCGAAGATGGGTGAGCTGAGAGCAGTTACAAAATATACATAAAAAAAGGTGTCTGAATGAGATTCAGACACCTTTTTTTACGTCTTGATATGTTATTTAATCAGATGATTATAGGATACAGGCCAATGAAAAAAACACTTATTACCAGAATAAAGGTTCCTATTGGCGCCATAGTTGAAGCTGCTGCCTCAGTATCTGCAAAGGTATCCGTTGCTTCATGAAAGTACATGTTAATGATTAAGCGCAGGTAATACCACATTGACAATATGCTGCTGATTATCGCAAAAACGGCCAAAGTAACCTGCCCTGCCTGAATTGCACTGGTTATAATATATAATTTACCCATAAAACCAGCTGTCAACGGTATCCCTGCCATTGACAAGAGAAAGATAGTTATTGCTGCAGCTGAATAAGGCTTAACCTTAGCTAGCCCCTTGAAATCATCAAAATTCTTTCGTCTTTCATCTTCGCCGCCAAGATAGGAAAGCGCGGCAAACATACCAAGCGTCCCCACTGAGTAGGCCGCTAAATAATAGATCAATACGTTTCCGGTAAAATTATCAGCATTTACAGCTATCAGGGCAACCAGCAAATATCCGGAATGAACTATCCCGGATGCAGCAAGCATTCTCTTTAAAGAGGATTGTCCGATAGCTATCAGGTTACCAACAAACATTGTCAGGATGGAAAGATAGAATAAAGCATTGATCCAGCCGCCCAATAGCTCCCTATTCATAACCATGAAGTTGGCAAAAACGGCAAACACCGCTGTTTTTAAGCCTGTAGCCATATATCCTGTTACTGGAGCAGCAGCACCATCATATACATCTATAACCCAGGCATGGAAGGGAAAGGCAGCAATTTTAAAGAGAAAAGCAACGAGTATGAAAAAGGTACCTGCCACTAAAAATCCATTACCAAATCCATGAGTATGTAAAAATTGACTGATAAGCGTAAATTTTGTTGAGCCAACTGCTCCATAAACTAAAGCTGAGCCCATGGTCAAAAATGCTCCGGCAAACGCACCAAGCATAAGGTATTTCATGAGAGCTTCTGCGGCAGTTACATTATTTCGGTTGTATCCGACAAGGATATATATAGCCAGGGACATGATTTCAAGCGCTATAAATACGGTGATTAACTCCTGCGCCATTGTCAGTAACAGCATACCACAGGCTGAAAATCCAATTAGGCTGTAAAATTCTAAACTGCAAAATGTATTGTGTTTAAAATATGAGTGTGAACTCATTGATGTAAAAAAACCGCAGGCCAGGATTATCAGGCCAGCTATCCTGGTAAAATTACTGGCAACCAGCATGCCATTAAATGTTTCTTCAAAAACAGCTGATTGTCCAGAGATACTGACAGCAAGCTGCATCAAAAAGGCAAAACCAAAGATCACCATATTCAGCATTGCTGCCTGCTCCTGGGTAATCTTTTCATATGCTGCTACCAGCATCATCGTAATGGAGCCACAACATACGATGATAAGTGGCAAAAGAAACATAAAGTCGTTTGTCATGATTACAAGCCTCTGCCTTATTTCTTCATTTCATAAGAATACCCTGATCCAGCGAGGGCGTGATTACTCTGAGCAATGTGCATTGGATTGCTCTCCTGAATTCCTGAAATTTGCATTTGCGCTGCAGGTTCTATCTTATCTAAAAATGGTTGTGGATACACTCCCATTATTATTATCAACAGAATAACTGGCAGAAATACCAAACCTTCAGAAAAGGTTAAATCCTTAAAGCTTTCGGTTTTTTCTTTTGTTTTCTCAAAAAATACTCTCTGGAACATCCACAGCATGTAGCAAACACCAATAATCAAGGTTGTACCTGCGATCACTCCAACCAAGACATTGAATTTTACTGCGCCAAGTATAATCAAAAACTCCCCGATAAATCCTGAGGTTCCAGGCAGACCAACAGAGGCGAGCATTGCTATTGCAAAAAACAAGGCAAAGACAGGGGCATTATAGGCAATCCCGCCCAGATCTTCTATCTTTCGTGTTTGCATTCTATCTTCAAGTATCCCCGCAAAGAGAAACAGCACGCCAGTACTTGTTGCATGGGCAATGATTTGATAAACACTTCCTGTCAGCGCCTGAATATTAAGACAAAAAACTCCAAGTGCGATGACCCCCATATGTGATGCCGAAGAAAAAGCGAGCATACGTTTTACGTCTTTTTGGGCTATGGCACACATTCCGCAATAGATCATCCCGATAACACCAAGATAAGCCAGGAGAACAGCAAAACGGGCAAATTCTCCATCAAATACCGGAACAACCAGTCTTATTACAGCATATACCCCGATCTTGGCCATAATTGCTGACAAGACAAAAGTCGTGGCAGTAGGTGCTTCAGTATAGGCATCAGGCAACCAGGTATGAAAGGGGAACAGGGGAATTTTTATGGCAAATGCTATCATAAAGCCAAAGAAAGCCAGTACAGCTACTGGTCCTGCCAGGCTCAATTGCGCCATGTTGGCGATGGCAAAATTCCATTCACCAAACTGGGCATGATAGGTAACACCTAGATAGATGAGTGAAGCAAGCATGAGCAGGGAGCCGGCAATGGTATACAGCGTGATTTTAAGCGTCGCCCCCAGTCGTGACTCGCCTCCATACAGACCGAGCATAAAAAATATGGGTAAAAGCATTATTTCCCAGAATATGTAGAAAATAATCAAGTCTGCTGCGCATACTGCACCTGCCATTGCTCCCTGTACAATAAGGAGGTTGGCGTAATATCCTTTTTCTTTGGTTTTGAAAAGAAGATATACCATTGGCAGCAATACTGATGCAGCCAGTAATATAAAGAGGCTGATACCATCCACCCCCAAGTGATAGTGTATTCCAAGAGAAGGTATCCAAGGGGTAATTTCTTCAAATTGTAACTCAGCGATATTTTTAAATTTAAAGAAGATATCAATTCCTAAGACGAGGCTGGCAAAAGAAATCGCCCCCCCCGTAAATCTTGCCAGACCTTTACCGGTCGGTGTAAGAAGCAGGACTATACCTGCCACAATAGGCAGAAAGATCATCACTGACAGGACATGTGCAGTCATTTTTTACCTTACCCTTCCCTAGTTTATCGTTTGAGAAAGCAATAGGCTCATAACGCTTAACCCCACTACCATATAAATAGCATAGACGCGCACATAGCCTACTTGTAATGCCTTAAAGGCATTCCCGAACACCATATATAATTTAGCTGTAAGCTTAACAGGCCTGTCAGTCACTGACGGCTCTATAAAACTCGCAATTACACCACCAATTTTCTTGTAAGGCTGCACAAAGACGGCATTATATAGTTCATCGACATAAAACTTATGGTACCCAAACCTGGAAAATCCTGTGAAGTTTGGTTCTTCGGCCCCATGACCAAATTTTTTATATGCAGTGTAAATACCAATGATAAAGGCAGCTATACTAGCAGTTACAGCCAGCACCTCTACCCATACGCTTGTGTGCGGGTGGTGCTCAACCAGGCTTGGTGCAAGCCAGTGGGTTACCTGCTGGTGCCCTCCAAAAAGTGCAGGCAAATTGAGATATCCTGCTAACAAGGCGCCTGACGCCAGCACTATCAGGGGAAGAGTCATAACACCAGGTGCTTCATGAGCGTGATCATAGGCTTCCTGATTTCTGGGTTCTCCGTGGAAAACAACAAAGATCATGCGAAAGGTATAATATGCTGTCATTCCAGCTACTAATACACCTATCAGCCATATACCTACATGTCCATGGGCAAGCGCAGAATATAAAATTTCATCTTTTGAAAAAAAGCCGGAGAAAAATGGGCAACCTGATAATGCCAGTGCTCCAATGACCATGGTTGGATAGGTAACCGGCATTTTCTTTTTTAAGCCGCCCATCCGCCAGATATTCTGTTCGTGGTGCATGGCATAAATAACAGCTCCTGCGCCCAAAAAAAGTAATGCTTTAAAAAAGGCATGCGTGAACACATGAAATATCCCTGCAGAATACGCAGCCACCCCTACTCCAGCAAACATATAGCCAAGCTGTGACACTGTGGAATATGCCAGTACTTTTTTAATATCTTCCTGAAACATGCCAAATATTGCTGCCAAGAGGGCCGTCAGGATCCCTATCCAGGCAACAATGTCCCCTGCTCCTGAATGGGCATAGAGAAAACTGAATCGGGCAACCATATATACCCCTGCTGTTACCATTGTCGCAGCATGAATGAGGGCCGATACAGGAGTAGGGCCTGCCATCGCATCTGGCAACCAGACATAAAGTGGTATCTGGGCTGATTTACCTGTAGCTCCGACAAAGAGTAAAAGACATATTGTCATGGCCATTCCAGGTGCTATGTGCTCCGCGTTTTCCCGCAAAGAATGAAAGTCAAAGCCTCCTGATCCAATTGCCCAGAAGAGAAAGGACATGCCAAGAACAAACCCAAGATCACCGATTCGATTGACAATAAAGGCCTTGTTACCAGCATGTACATTTTCAGTTTCTTCACAATAAAAGCTGATCAACAGATAAGAACACAGGCCAACTCCTTCCCAGCCTACAAACATGACGACAGGACTATCTCCAAGTACCAGTATCAGCATGCAGCCAAGGAAAAGATTCAGGTATGAAAAGAATTTTCCAAAATTCTTTTCACCTTCCATATAGCCGATGGAATAAATATGAATGAGTGACCCTATTAACGTTACAAAAAATAACATGAGACAGCTGAGCGGATCAGCCAGAAATCCCATCGAAATGTTAAGGTCCCCAACATTAATCCAGGTAAAGACCTGTTGACTCAGGTATCGGGCTTCTTCAGGCATGCTTTTTAACGTCAGAAAAACCCTGCATGCCAGAAAAAAGGATAAAACAGGACCGACACAGCCAAGTATACCGTACAGCTTTTCAGGCAAGGGATTTTTCTTGCTGGAGAATACATGCAGCAGGCCAAGAGCAACTGCACCAATCAGTGGAAGCAGTGGTATATATCCCAGAAAAGTTACATTATGTTCCATGATTTTATCCTTTCAGCAGGCTGAATACATTGGTATCCAACTGACCTTTGTGCTTGTGAAGCAGAATGACAACAGCAAGTGCTAATGCTGCTTCAGCTGCCGCTACCGCCATTACCATAAGTGCCAGGACATGACCATCCATGCTTTCATGTAGTCTTGCCAGAGTGACAAAAGCAAGGTTTGCTGCATTGAGCATCAACTCTATTGACATAAATACGGTGAACACATTTCGTCTTGATATGACGCCAAGTATTCCCAGACAAAAGAGAATTATGCTCACCGTCAGATAACTCTGAATCATTTGTCTATCCTCCTTTTTCCAGCTAAAACCACAGCGCCAACAAGGGAGACAATCAGGAGGATAGATACGATCTCAAAAGGCAGCAGCCATTCATTAAACAGCAGCAAGCCCACCTCTTTGATATGTCCAAATGACGCAGAGGAAGGGGTGATTTCATTTGCTGGAAGCGTGTTTACCGCCTTCATGAGTAACATAGCTATGGGCGTCACCAGAATCAGCCCCAGCCCGAGGTATTTGTATCTCCCCTCTTCCCTGGGCAGGTCTTCATCCTGAATATTCAAGAACATGATAATAAACAGAATCAGGGACATTATAGCACCGGCATAGACTATGAGCTGTATGGCAAATATCAATTTGGCATTTAACAAAGCATACAGCCCGGCTAAAGCAATGAGTGTCACTATAAAGCTCATGGCTCCATTCATTGGATGCTTAAATATCACCAGCCCGGCAGCTCCGAGGACTGCAAAAACTGTAAACAGTATAAAAAGCCAATCGGCATTCATGGTATCAAGCACCCCCTTTTTTATACTCTTCTTCGCTAAATGCACCTTGTGTCGAGCGAAGCTGATCAATTGTCATCAACATCTCTTCCCGGTGATTAGCAGTGACTGAAAAAATTCCTGTATCCATGCGAATTGCATCCATCGGACAGGCTTCCACACAATAACCGCAATAAATACATTCCAGCAGGTCTATGTCAAAACGTACCGGTACTTTTTCTGTCCTGCCATCGTCTCTTTCCCCTGCTTCGATCATTATGCATTTAGCAGGACAATTTGTTTGACACATGAAACAGGCGACGCATTTTATCGTTCCATCTTCATGAGTTGTTAATCTATGTCTCCCCCGCCACCTTGACGTAATTTCAGGTTTTACCTCAGGATAATGCCGTACATACAGCCTGGAATTATCAAGAAAGTTGCGGATAAAATGTCCAAAAGTGACAGCCATGCCTTTGACGACTTCAAAAAGGTAAAGTCGTTCCTGCAGAGTCATGCTTTGGCGCGCTATGGTTTTTACTTTAATGCTCATGGCCTCTCCCTTATTAACTCAGCGCAACAACAATCCCGCTTGTTATAAAGATATTCAGAAGTGATAGTGGTATCAGAGTGCTCCATCCCAGCTTCTGTAACTGATCATATCTGAACCGTGGAATTGTCCAACGTACCCATACATAGACAAACAGCATAAAGGTTGTCTTGGCCAGAAAGGTTAAGATCTGGAGCCATGCCACCATGACATTATCAGCTGAACCGCCGGAAGCAAAAAGCAGGTACAGGAAAAGCACTGCTTCCAGAATTAACACCGCCAGCCATACTATCTTTATATAAATGTCAGCTTCACGCACTTTAGGATCATTCTCAATCCTGTAGTGACTGACATTATTTTTTCTTATCCATGCTGTAACCAGTTTGCCAATTATCGGGGTAACAATCATTACTGCCAAGGTCACAGGGGTTATATAGTGAAGCAGTGTTGCCGTATTGAACCAGGGAATCTGGTATCCTCCAAAATACAGCGTTACGATTATTGCACTGGAGGTAAACATGGCAACATATTCACCCATGAAGAAAATCGTGAATTTCATTCCGCTGTATTCAACATGGTAACCTGCCACCAATGAGCTTTCATCTTCAGCCAGGTCAAAAGGCACCCGGTTCGCTTCTGCAAAAGCAGCTACTATAAAAATGACGAATCCAAGCGGTTGTAAAACCACGCCCCACATCGGGATAAAGCCAAACAGCAGCTGTCCTTGATACTGCGCCATTGCACTCAAGTTTACAGTCCCATACACAACCAGAAGACTTACTATGGCAAGCCCCATTGGTATTTCGTAACTGATTGTTTGGGCAGCAGCTCTTAACCCGCCAAGAACCCCATATTTATTATGGGAAGACCATCCGGCCAGTATGATCCCATACACTGCAAATCCAGCTATGGCCAAAAACCAGAGGATCCCGATATCCATAGGTATTGCCTGCATTACATAGGCTCTTTCCCCCAGCACCAGAGTGTCAGCGAAGGGTACGGCAGCAAAAGAGATCATCGCCGTAACGCAGACTATTATCGGTGCCAGTACAAAAAAGAACTTATGGCGTATGTGCGACGGCATGAGATCTTCTTTAAACAGCAACTTCGCGGCATCTGCGAGGTTCTGTACAAGTCCGCCAGCTCTGAAGCCAAAGATGTTGCAGCGGTTCGGGCCTGATCGATCCTGGATAAAACTTGCACCCCGCCTTTCCATCCAGACACATAGCGCAACAAAACAAAGAGGTACAAATGCTCCAAAAGAGACTCGTACAATTATGAGTAGAATTTCCTGAAACGTCATGAGATCCCTCGTTAACTGTTCAGTGCTAATCCCTGTTCCGGGATTAGATCACATTTAACATCTTTCAACACGTCAACACTCTTGTTGAGTTCAATCCACGCCAGAGCATTCGTATGTATCTCACCACCCAGCTGACCAGCGATGGTAACTAAATCAGCGAATGGTTCATTCTTTTTTACAGCCTTAGCAAAATGCTGAAGAATGTTGTCACAATTGATTATGCTGCCTTCGCTCTCAGTAAAGGAAGCTGCCGGGACAACTATCTCAGCATATTCCGCTACAGGTGACGTATAGGCAGAGACCACCGCCAGCGTACAGTCACCAATCAGCTCCTTAAGCCCCTCGTTATTTGTTATATCAGGTAATTTGTTAGCAAAGCATACAAGCAGTTCTGCATCTTTCAGTGCTGTTTCCAGGAATTGCTTTCCAGTATCAAGTCCCAGTAGTTCCAGCCCTGCTCTATTTGCAGATTTGTCATCCTGAATAAGGAAATCATCTCCATCATCAGTGACAATATACCCCTCTGAATAACCTGAAAGAGCCGCTCCTGTCTGCTCTGCCAGTTTTTTTACAGCTATCAGCTCTTCCAGTGAGCTCTCTGGGGACAGCAGAAATACTTTTTTTCCGCTCTGGCTGATTGCCTGCTTTAAAGCATCCACTGCCAAGGTGGAAGTTGTCTTTTTACCGTTCACCCTGCCTTTTGTAATCCTGTCATTATTTTCCTGCTTATAGGTCATGCGACCTGCATCGCACATAAAATAACCGTTAACGAATTCATTTGGTCGAGGTCGATACCGATAAATAATATCGTCTTTATACTTTTCTTTGTTGTGATCTACGTAGATGCTGCACCCTTTACTGCAACCATGACAGACTGATTTGTCTTTCGCAAGAAACCAGACTCTTTGTTTAAAACGAAAATCACTACTGGTCATTGCGCCAACCGGGCACAGGTCAACCACGTTCAAGGCGTATCTGTTGTTTAACGGTCGTCCCGGGAAAATATTAACCCGGGTCAGATCAGTCCTGTTAACCAGGCCAAGCTCACCTGTCTTGGTAATATTTCTGGTGAACCTGACGCAACGTGCACAGGCAATACAACGTTCCTGGTCGTGAACAACGCCGCAGCCAAAATCTATTTTCTTGTCTTTGGGAACCTTGACTTCTCTCATACGACTGCTTTGACCGTCGTATTTCATGTAGTAATCCTGGAGAGAACATTCGCCAGCCTGATCGCATATCGGACAATCAATGGGGTGATTAATCAGTTCCAGCTCCATTATGTCGCGTTGGATTTTTTTGATATGATCAGCATCAAGCAGTACTTTCATCCCTTCAGCAACCTGTGTCTTACAGGCTGGGACGACAGGTGGCCGACCATCTTCTATCCCAACTAGACACATGCGGCAGTTACCATCAGCACCAAGTGCAGGATGATAGCATAGATGGGGGATATCAATTCCTACGGCGCCAAGAGCGTCGATCAGATTTTTTCCTGATTCGACTTCAACTTCCTGTCCGTTAACGAACAGTTTTACCGTTTCTGCCATGACTCTACTATCCTCTTTTGCGGTCGTTTACTTTCAAATTATTGGACATATGCCTCAAATTCATGCCGAAATTTGTCCAGATAACTTCGTGTTGA
Source organism: Desulfobulbus propionicus (assembly GCA_002747135.1). Classification (GTDB taxonomy): domain Bacteria; phylum Desulfobacterota; class Desulfobulbia; order Desulfobulbales; family Desulfobulbaceae; genus Desulfogranum; species Desulfogranum propionicus_A. Next base: position 12,433 of record PDTE01000015.1, read on the forward strand.
CATGGTACATGCAGCTGAAAGCACACAGACGGTTTTCATTTCTATATTGTCACAAAGTTCTCTTAAGAGGTCTATATCGTCTGTTGAACCTTCACCGCTGATTATCTTCCTGACTATTTTCAGCATCCAGCCCAATCCTTCACGGCAGGGTGTACATTGCCCACAACTCTCATGATGATAGAAAGATATGAGATTTTCAACCAGCTTGACGCAATCCACATCTTCATCCAGCACTACAATTCCGCCTGAGCCAAACATGGTTTTATGCTCTGCCATTGACTCATAATCAAGGGTGACGGTCTTCACCTCTTCAGGAGTGAGAACAGGAGTTGAGCTTCCCCCCGGGATAACGCCTTTTAATTTTTTTCCATTTTTGACGCCACCGGCGACTTTTTCTATCACTTCCTGAAGCGGTAATCCTAGAGGCAATTCATACATACCAGGCTTCTCAACCAGCCCGGAAATGCCAAACAAGTGTGTTCCCGGGCTTTTTTCCGTTCCAAACTGCTTATATGCGTCTGCGCCGTTAGAAATTATATATGGCAGCGAAGCAATACTCTGCACATTATTGATGATGGTCGGGCAGTTATAAAGCCCTTCAACTGCAGGAAACGGGGGCTTGCTTCTTGGCTGTCCCTTTTTACCTTCTATGGATTCCAGAAGAGCAGTTTCTTCGCCACAGACATACGCTCCAGCTCCACGATGTACTGTTACGTCCAGAGAAAAATCATACCCGCCAACCTTTTCTCCAAGGTAACCGGCCTCATACGCCTCATCTATGGCGGCCTGCAGAACTTTTACCTGAGTAGTGTATTCTCCGCGTATATATATATACGCGTGATGACTTCCTATGGCATAACAGCAGATAATTATTCCCTCGATCAGGGAATGCGGGTCTCGTACGAGGATATACCTGTCCTTGAATGTTGCAGGTTCTGACTCGTCAGAGTTGACGGCCAGATATACTTTTTTGCCGTGGTCTTTAGGAAGAAACGACCATTTGAGGCCTGTAGGAAAACCGGCACCACCCCGGCCCCTGAGCCCGCTGTTTTTTACCTCTTCGATAATGCCGGAAGGTTCTGTTGAAAACAGCTTTTCCAGGGTCGAATAAGCACCATGTTTTCTGGCTACTTCAATCCTGTTGGCGTCCTCAATATCGAATCGAGCACTAAGTACTTTTACTTCCATTTCTGCCCGCCTCCTATTCACACGTAGCCAGAAGTGCCTTCATTTTTTCCACGTTCATATCCTCGTGGAAAATACCGTTGAGCTGTACTACCGGTGCTGAGCCGCAATGCCCCAGGCATTCCACTTCTTCAAGACTGAATTTGCCGTCTGCACTTATCTCTCCAGGTTTTATGCCAATTTCTTGGGCAATAAAGTCAACTATCTGCTGTTTGCCAAGCAGATAACAGGATAGTGTTTTGCAAACACAGATGTGATACTTGCCCACCGGATGCAGATGGTACATGGTATAGAAAGTGGCTACTTCGTAGACCTTGCTGGCAAAGGTGCCAATCCTGTCAGCTATGTACCCCATGGCCTCTGCACTAATCCAGCCCTCCTGTTCCTGAACAAGCCAGAGCGCAGGAAGAATTAAGGATTCTCGAGTTGGATATCGTGTAACGAGCCGTTCAAATTCAGCGTCTCGCTCAGCATCAAACTGAAACGGTTCACCGGTTTCAATTAATTTTGATCTATCGCTCATCTGTCCAGCTCTCCACCAATTATATTGATACTACTTAAGTTTATTATGGCGTCGGGAATCATCTGCCCCTCAACCATTTTATGAAATCCCCCCATGGTATAAAAACATGGAGGCCTCACCTTGCATTTATAGGGTCTGCCGGAGCCGTCAGAGACAAAATGAAATCCCAATTCACCATTCGCGGCTTCAAATGCATCGTACCACTCACCGGAAGGTGTGCGGACTCCATCAAAGATCAACTTGAAATGGCCGGCAAGCCCTTCGATATTATTGTACACGAACTCTTTTGCCGGCAGGGTAACGCGGGTGTTATCTACATTGACCGGGCCTTCAGGTATCAATTTCATCGCCTGGCGAACTATAGATATACTTTGAACTATCTCTTCAAAACGCACCCAAACCCGATCATAGATATCCCCTCTTGTTCCCACTGGGATAAAAAAATCAAAGGCGTCATAATTGTAGTAGGTACTGTCTTTTCTCAGGTCAAAGGGCACTCCTGTTGAGCGCAGGTTAGGGCCGGTAAAACCATAGGACAGGGCTGTTTCAGGATCCAGGCAGCATACTCCCTGAGTACGATCCAGGAAAATTCTGTTTTTTGCAATAAGCGCCTGGCCGTCTCGTACACCTTTTTCTATAAGTTTCAGATGTGCCTCCATGTCAGCTTCCCAGCCTTCATAGAAATCACGATACATGCCGCCGATGCGGGTAAAAGTACTGGTCAGGCGAGCCCCACACAGCCTGCTTATAAAATCGTATGCAGCTTCTTTTTCGTTGTACAGGTACCAGTAGTTAGTCAGGCCGCCAACATCTACACAGAGAGCTGCCAGACAGACAAGATGATCCAGCACTCTGTAAAATTCAGCAAGAATAACCCGCATAAACTTGGTTCTTTCGGGAATCTCTATTCCAAGCCAGGATTCTACAGCTTTTACATAGGCAATATTGTTCATCATTGATGAACAATAGTTCAGGCGATCTGTCAGGGGAATAACCTGGTTGTAGGTTCTTTGCTCTGCTGTTTTTTCAAACCCTCTATGCAGGTATCCTATCTCGTTTACATTGGCGAGTATGGTCTCCCCGTCAAGTGCAGTAAGGATTCGAATGGCGCCGTGTGTGGCTGGATGTGATGGCCCCAGGTTCAAAAACATGACTTCAGTATTGATGTCCTGCATTGTTGTCTCATCAATACTGTTCCGGGCCAGACGTGCCTTAATTTCTTTTTCCAGACTGTCTGTTTCGTAGCAGATCTGGCCTTTCTCAATATCATAATCCTTTCTTAAGGGATGACCTTCAAATTGCCAGTGATTCAAAATCCTCCGAAGATCAGGATGATTCTGAAAGTGTATACCGTACTGATCATAGGTTTCCCGTTCGCCCCAGTTAGCTGAATCCCAGAGATGTGTTGCAGTTGGGATTCCCCGCTTAGGATCAGTGACTGGACAGCGCACCTGAACAAGCATGTTTTTTTCCCAGTTTCTCAGGGTATATACTACATAAAAACGGGCATCCTTTTTTTCCGGATACTCAAGATAATCAATTCCAGTGACGTCGAGGAGTAACCCAAAACCAAGAGTTGGATCAGTTTTCAGCTTGGCCAGCGTTGCTGTCAATTCCTCTGGTTGAACAGTAATAACTACCGTTTCAATTACTGTTTCGCAGTTTGCCCCTGGCAAGGCTTTTTGTATGAGTTCCAGCGCTGTATTCTTCATATCAGTCGAGAATCCCTTTAAAATCTTTGTGGCGGTCCTCCAGCACAGTTTCACCCTTTATCTGTTCCTGAAGATTCATCAACGCATCAAGAACAGCTTCAGGACGAGGAGGGCAACCGGAAATGTATACATCAACAGGGATCACTTCATCAATACCCTGAAGCGTACAGTAGTTATCGTATATACCACCGGAACTGGCACAGGCACCCATAGCGATTACCCATTTTGGTTCAGGCATCTGGTCATAGATTCTTTTCAAGATGGGAGCCTGCTTGTAACTGATTGTTCCACAAACGAGCAAAAGATCTGCCTGTCTGGGAGAATATCGTATAACCTCAGCACCCCACCTGGAAATATCATATTGGCTTGCAGCTGTACTCATAAATTCAATAGCACAGCATGCCGTACCAAATACCATCGGCCACAGAGAATTCTGGCGTCCCCAGTTGACAATGGCATCAAGCTTGGTTGTCAGTACTGAATCGCCAAGATTTGCTTCTAATCCTAACGCCAATTGAGCACCCCTTTCTTTAAGATGTAAATAAGACCTGTCAGAAGCAGCAGCATAAACACAAGCATCTCAACAAATCCGAACCAACCCAGCGCACGTACGCAAACGGCCCAGGGATACATGAACACTGCCTCTATATCAAACAGGAGAAAAAGTATTGCAAGGAGATAAAACTTGACGCTGAACTTCTGTTCAGCAAGTCCAATCATTTTTTTAATGCCACTTTCGTAAGGTTCATCCTTGATTTCATTTTTTGACTTTGGCCCAAGGACTCTGGTTGCAACCATGAAAAGCGGGATGAAAACGGCGATCCCGATGAGAGCAATTGCAGAAAGAACAAGTTCTGCTGACATCGTTTTTACCTCTCAGCTATGATTATTTTATTCCTGCCAGGTGGAGAATCAACGGACAGGATTGAGGATTGTTGCGAAATGAACGGGTATTCATTAATAGACCATTCGCTTTCTGTCAAGGAGAAAGAAAATTTTTCATGAAATGCGAGTGGTTATTGGTGTAAGCGGTGAGCAGGAAAAAACTTTTCAAATGACTTTAGTGCTGCAGTACGGTACATTTCAGGAACACCTTAAAAAAACATCACCCCTGGAGTTTGAGTATCCATGAAGCACAAACAGTATCCTGCGCACCCTGCTCCTGCTGACTGGTTAAGCAGTTTTGACAGATATCTGATCGGAGAAGGTACCCACGAAAAAGCCTACGACAAGCTTGGAGCACATCTCGTTAACCATGAGGACAAGGCAGGTGTTGTTTTTTCAGTCTGGGCCCCAAATGCCAAACAGGTCTCCGTTATAGGTGACTTCAACAACTGGGATGGCAGTGCCCACCCCATGCATTCCTCCGCTGCAGGCATCTGGAGTATATTTATCGAAAACCTCTCTGCCTTCACCGTCTACAAATATAAGGTTCAATCACACAATAACGATTATTTTGACAAGGCCGATCCATATGGTTTTGCCATGGAAGAGCGCCCCAGAACGGGTTCCCTGGTTTATAACATGGAACACTATACATGGGGCGACACAGAATGGATGAAAAACCGGAAAAACCGGCAGCGGCTGGATCAATCAATTTCCATTTACGAAGCACATCTGGGCTCCTGGAAAAAAAAGCAGGATGCAGATTGGGGAGCAAGATACCTGAGTTATCGTGAACTTGCCGATGAACTTGTATCATATGTAAAAGAAATGGGGTTTACTCACATAGAAATACTGCCCATTGCCGAATATCCTTTTGACGACTCTTGGGGGTACCAGGTTTTAGGCTTTTTTGCCCCTACATCCAGGTACGGCAGTCCCGACGATTTCAAATATTTTATCGACAGATGTCACCAGAATAACATTGGCGTTATTCTTGACTGGGTTCCGGCTCATTTCCCAAAAGATGGCGCAGGTCTTAATTATTTTGACGGCACTGACCTGTATTCCCACAAGGACCCTTTTCAGGGAGAACACAAAGACTGGGGCACCAGAATCTTCAACTATGGGCGTAATGAAGTCAGATCCTTTCTCATCTCTAACGCCTTGTTCTGGCTTGACAAATACCACATCGATGGATTGAGGGTTGATGCGGTGGCCTCAATGCTGTATCTTGACTATTCAAGAGAAGACGGAGAATGGGTGCCCAATATTCATGGAGGACGTGAGAACCTGGAAGCCATCTCTTTTCTCAAGAAGACAAATGAGGTGCTACACGGCATCTATCCGGGAATACTGACCATTGCCGAGGAATCTACATCATGGCCCATGGTCTCAAGACCAACCTATCTCGGTGGGCTGGGCTTCAGTCTCAAGTGGAATATGGGCTGGATGCATGACACCCTGGACTATGTACAGACCGATCCATTGTTCAGGAAATATCACCATAACCGCATGACCTTTGGAATGCTCTATGCCTTCCAGGAAAATTTTGTTTTGCCCCTCAGTCATGATGAGGTCGTTCACGGGAAACATTCTCTGCTTGAGAAAATGCCTGGTGATGAATGGCAAAAATTTGCAAATCTGCGAGCATATCTAGGATTTATGTGGTCCTACCCTGGCAAGAAACTGCTTTTTATGGGGGGGGAATTTGGTCAATGGCAGGAGTGGAACAATAATAAAGGACTCGAGTGGGAAGCACTGAACGCACCGACCCACGCAGGAGTGCAACGATTTGTCCGTGATGCAAACAATGTATACAAAAATGAGGCTTCTTTATTTGAACAGGATTTTGATTGGGCAGGTTTTTCCTGGATAGATGCGAACGATTCAGACAATTCTGTTTTTTCTTTTCTGCGATTTGCAAAAAATCCTGATGACTTTCTCGTGATTATCTGTAATTTTACTCCGATAATCCGGGAGCAGTATACAATTGGTGTTCCCAGGGCGGGTAAATATCGTGAAATGCTCAATAGCGACCTATCCGTTTATGGTGGTACAACTACCGAAGAAAATCGAGAATGGAACGCCTCTTTAGAACCGTATCATTCTCTGGCAAGCTCGTTAACTTTGACCTTGCCGCCTTTGGCTACTATACTTTTAAAACCATGCTGATACCTTGATGTACACGCGGTAAACCTGAATGGCTGGGTAACTGCCCCCAGATCACCCATCTTCAGGCGATCACGATTGGCTGCCGAGAAAGGCTATAGCTGCCAGTCGCGCCTGCCTGGATCCGGGCGAGCTGAAAGCAGTTACAGACGTAAAGCAAGTGAAACCGGGGCAAGACATATCCTGTGAGTAGCTACTTCCAAACATGAAAAAAACTTATGAAAACTCGTAATTTTCTCCTCATTGTCGTTGGAATCGTTGTTTATATAATGATTGCCAGGTATCATGGTGCCTTAAAACAGCAATTAACAGGGCCACCGGAACATCCATCAACAAGTCAGGTGGATGAGGTTACTCAGCACAGTAACCACTCTCATGACAAAAAAATACTTTCCCGGCAAACAGTTTCAAAAGAGCATAACGCCGCGCATCGTGCTGACGAAAACAAGCCAGAGCCACTGGCTGATAGCCATTTTTCTCCGATACAGGAGGACATGCTTCTTCAACATGAAGCAATGAAGCAGGAAGCCGACAGCGCAAAAAAAACGATAATAGAGCTGAAAGAGGAAAAAACGCAGCTACTCAAAGCACTTGATGATCTACAAAAAAATGCAGGAAAAACACAGGAAAAACAAAATAAAAAAGAGCTGACTGCCGCCCATGATGCAATCAAGATGCTTACTACGCAAAAGAGTGAACTGGAAAAACAAGTCGCGGAGGCTGCCAGTATCATAGAGCACCTGAAGGCCGCCCTGGTTGACGCAGAACGTATCAACGCAACATCTGAAAAAAACATTCAGAAACATGATGAAGAAATAGTATTGCTGCGAGATGAACTGCAGCAATATATCAATCAGGCCGGGACGTTAAAAACTCGCCTGGTTGATGTCTCTGCAAAGCTTGCCATGGCAAATAACGCCGTAAAAAAAGCCGAACTCAAAGCTGAAGCCATGTATCGCTTTGGCAAAGAGAAAGAAAAGCAGATAATCCCCCTGGAAGGGCAGATCAGCGAACTTGAGCAACAGCTTGAGGTCAGTGAGGCAAGGCTGGCTGAATATGCTGAATCAACAGAAAAATTACAGGCTGTCAGCAGACAGGATAATGACCAGATAAACGCATTACAGTCCACTATAGAGCAGTCTGGCATAGAGCTTCAAGAGCTGTCAGAACAAAAACATAGCCTTGAGCAGCAACTCACAGCAAAGTCAGAGCAATTAACGCAAGTTTCAGGGCAGCTTGAACAGACTCTGGCTCAGAAAAAAGAGGCTGAAGCCCTGACTGAAGCACTCAAAAACGACTTAGACGAACTCAACCAGAGGTTTGATACAAAAAAGAACGCACTGACCGAAGCTCTTGGTCAACTAGAAAAATCTCAGGCGCAAAAGCAGGACGCAGAGAAGACCTTAACGGAGATACAAAATAATCTGTACCAGGTACAGCAAGAGCTTGCCTTACAAAGTGCTGAGCTTGAAAAAGCGAAGGCCCAAATAGAAGAAAAGGAAGAAGTCGCCAGGGAAAAGAACAAACAGTTGACTGAAAGCCTGGATGCTTTGGCTACCATTCAAGCTCAACTTACCCAAGAAGATGCAGGTAATGAAGACATCGCTGCCACCCTTCAGAATACCCTGAACTATATAGCGTCAACGCAAAAAGAAAAAGCAGACCTATCCCAACAAGTGGAGGCATTGCTTCCTGTTCAGAATGAATTAACCCTGCTCAAGAAGGAATTGGAAAAAAAATCTGCAGAGCTTGTTGAAGAAAAAGAACTGAATATTGAACTTGAGAGCAAACTTGCCTCTTTAACTGAACAAAAGGCTGCTCTTTCCGAGCAAGCAGAGGAAAAGCAGGCCACCCTCTCTGAAGTTACTCCAGAAGCGGACCAGCTGCTAGTGCAGGAGAAAAGGATTACCGAATTACAGGAAATGGTTGATTCTTTAACCGGCTCGTTGCAGGAAAAAGAAAATATTCTGGCTGAAACCGAGGCACAAGCTGAAAAGTTGCCCGAGCTCGAAACCCAAATATCAGAACTGCAGGCTTCACTTGAAAACGTAACTGTAATTCTCACTGAAAAAGACAACAATCTGGCTGAAGCTTCAAAACAGATAGAAACTATTCCTGCTTTAGGTGAAGAGATTGAATCTCTCAAAAAGCAGGTTGTCACCTTACAGGCAACGGTAGAAGAAAAAGAGGCTGCGCTGGCAGAGCTTACGCCCCGCGCTGAGCAGCTTCCTGAACTCGAAGATGAAATATCCAGATTACAGGAGACAGTATCGTCCTTGACTGAATCCTTGTCTGCAAAGGATACACAGCTGCAAGAAGCGGG
>PDTE01000016.1 GCA_002747135.1 Desulfobulbus propionicus
AAAGAAGCAACTATTCGCTCCCTGGTGCTGATCGGGGTATTGTTTGCCGCCCTCATCATTTTCAGCGGCATCTCCTTTTACCAGTTGCACCTTTTTAGCGTTGATCTCAAAGAGCATGTTGCTTACCTGGAATCACAACCTGATCCGACCTGTCAAATCAACAGCCTCAAGCAGATAATCAAGGATAAAGAAAGACTCGTCACTGATTACCAGGAGAAGATTGAAACGCTTAAAGCGCGGCATAAAGAGCAGCATCAAAAAACAATCAGCAGGCTTGATAAAAGGGCTAGAATGATCAAGGCCGTCATGGATAAAATCGGGGTAAAGGTTGCCGTGGAGGATGATCCCAGACATAGCGGGGGGCCCTTTGTCGAGGCAAAAGAGTTTCAGGCAGGTGAGGCCCTGCTTGAATCAACTGACCGCTACCTGCATTTACTTAAAACAATACCTCTGGGCAAACCAGTTTCAGGTCCTGTCAGCTCAATATTCGGGCCTCGTCGTGATCCCATCAATCACAAGGCATCATATCACGAAGGGCTTGATTTCCGCGGCAAACGTGGGGATAAAATAATAGCCACTGCAAAGGGGATTGTCCAGAAAATACATTGCGGCAAAGGCTATGGAAAATGTGTTCTCATTAAACACAACGATGATTTTTCCACCCTTTTTGCCCACCTCAGCAAAAGAGAGGTCAAGGTGGGAGAAAAAATAGAGCGTGGACAAGTAATCGGACGGGTAGGCAACACAGGTAGAAGCACGGGGCCGCATCTGCATTATGAAGTTCGACATAAAGGCAAGCCCGTTGACCCAATGAATTTTGTTGCCATTGCCAATACATCTATTATGCGCTCCAGCAGGTAAACAATTATGGCAATATTTTCTCACAAGACAAAACCTGCGGCGGTCGCAGAAACAAAGGAGAAAACAAACTTGGCAAAAGAAGCAATTTCCTCTGTTATCTCTGATAAGATGAAAATTTATGGGGAGATAGCCTTTAAAGGCAAAGCAAGAATAGACGGCGAGCTGGAAGGCAACCTTGAAGGGGAGTATCTTGTCCTCAGTGAAACCGGTGCAATCCAGGGTGATTTGCAACTTGTAACCCTCATCTGCCACGGGAAAATTAACGGCTCAATTGCTGCCGGTTCCGTCATCGTACACAGTACGGCAACAATCAATGGCAAAGTCATTGCGGAAAGCCTGACAGTAGAACCAGGCGCAGCCATAACCGGTGAAGTGTACGCTGCAAAAGATACAACACAGCAGACCCCCAAAAACAAGATTGTCACTGAACCGGGGAACGGCAAGAAGGGACGAGAAAACAAGAAAAAAGAGCAGGACAAAGAGGAGGAAAAAGCGAACGTGTCAGGCAAATGACCAGAAAGCGGTTAAAGACTTGAAGCACAGGCCCCGTGACTGGTTACAAAATCAGGGCTGCGCACACCCTGTGAGTAGTTATTATTTTCCTATACAAAATTCTGAAAAGATAGCATCAAGAACATCTTCAGGAGTTGTCAGACCAATAATATCGCCCAGACAGGCCAAAGCAGATTGCACCTCCACCGCCAGCAGGTCACATGGTGCTCCCGATTGTAACGAGACTACCAGCCCCCTGCACACATCAGCTGTCTTTTCAAGCACTCCTAAATGACGAATATTGGGTGCACATGTATCAGCTTCCATCACAGTATTATCAATGGTCATCTCATAAATTGCATCTTGCAAAAAGCCCAGTCCATCTTCCTGTTTAGCAGAGATTGCCACACAGCGTGAGGCTGCAAATTTGTTTTCCAGAGCAAGCAGCCTCTTTTTTTCAGTTTTATCTTTTTTGTTGAGTACTACAATATGTTTTTTTTGACGAATCGCTTTAAACAATTCATGATCATACTCAGTTAGATCAGCAGCGGCATCAATGAGGAAAAGTACCAGATCAGCAGCTTCCATTTTATTTTTGGTACGTTCAATGCCCATCTCCTCAACCAGGTCGCTGTGTGCCCGAATACCAGCCGTATCTATAATGTTTACCGGAATACCACGCACAGAAATTAACTCTTCAATTGTATCTCTTGTGGTCCCGGCTATAGGGGTTACCAAAGCCCGATCCTCCTGCAGCAGTGCATTGAGCAGACTTGACTTCCCGACATTTGGCCGGCCGGCAATAACCACATTGACACCGTCACGGATGACCTTACCACCAGATGCCAGACGAATAAGCTCCTCAAGGGGATGAAGTATAAAATGGTGTACCCTGGCCAGCAGTTCATCACTATTGATCAAGTCAACATCATCCTCAGGAAAATCAATAGCAACCTCAATAATCGCTAATATCTCAACAAGTTGCATGCGAATTTTTTCAAGCTCACTTGTCAAGCTTCCCTGCAGCTGATTGACGGCAAGCGATATCCCTTTTTCTGTACGAGCTTGCAGAAGATCAATAACAGCTTCTGCCTGTGTAAGGTCAATACGTCCGGCCAAAAAGGCTCGCTTGGTAAATTCTCCCTGTTCAGCGGAGCGGGCACCACATTCTAAAATTGTCTTTAAAATAAGCTGCAACAGACGATATGAGCCATGACAATGCAATTCTACAATATCTTCACGGGTATATGTAGATGGAGCCTGCATATAAACCGCAAGTACTTCATCAAGAACCTGCCCTGTTCGATCTGACACGTTTCCATAATACATTTTGTGGCTTTCAAACACTTCACTGTTATATCTTGGGGTGAATACCTGTTTGAGTATGGAAAGTGAAGAACTGCCTGATATGCGGATGATACCTATACCGCCAGTACCAACCGGCGTAGCAATGGCGGCGATGGTGTCAGTTGAGTGCAAGGGAGGCATTTTTACCCTCTCTTTTTCTTTGCTCCTGAACGTCTTGACTTACCGGGCTTATAAATAAGCACTTTTTTAAATAATCCGTCACCAACAGAGCGGCTGCGTATATTTTTATCATCCTGAAGAGCCATGTGTACTATTCTTCGCTCCGAAGGATTAAGAGCAGCAATCGCCTGGGTTTTCCCATCCTGCTTTACAATTTCGGCCAGCTCCACTGCTTTTTGTTCAAGTGCCCTGGCTCTTCTCTGACGAAAATCTCCCACGTTGAGAGAAAGCAGACAGCGTTCCGGAAAATGCCTTATTAACATTTTTCTCAAGAGATACTGAATGCTGTCAAGGATGCGGCCTTCCGAGCCTGTAAGGTCGTCTTCATACTCACTGGTAATATCACATACAATAGAGTTTTCATTATACACAAGCTTGACGGTTGCCGGACATTTCATAAGTTCTAAAAGCCTGACCAGGGTCTCCTCAATAATGGCAAGGGACTCTTGAGAAGGAGGGACGAGCACGCTTTCTTCTTCAACAGCTCCCGGGCCAGTATTTTTATTCCCTTGCCCCTTGTCAACAGGGGGCATGTTCCTGGAAACAGACTGACCATGTGTTTCAGAAACCGGGCTGTCAGGCTCAGGTGATACGTCGTTATCCTCTCCCCGTTTTTCGGCTGCATGCTCTTTTTTTTCATCTGCACCGGAGGAAGAAAGTGCAGCCTTGTCTCTTCTTGTCTTTCCTTCTGCAGAAACAGCTCTTCTTTTTAATGCTACACGGATGTGAGCCTGCTTTTTACACAGGCCAAAAATACCGGCAGAGCCGGTCTCAAGTACCGTTATATCAAGCTCTTCCTGAGAAACAGAGTACTCTGCACAGGCCTGTTCAATAACCTCGGTGATATTTTTTCCCAAAAAATCCTTCCCCTTTTTTTTCATGTAACTCACCTCTCTTCCCCTGATGGCACCTTTGCCTGGCGGTTAATCAACTGTTGCTGCAAAATGGAAAGAAGGTTGTTCACAAACCAGTAGAGTACCAGGCCTGAGGCAAAATTAAGAAACATAAAAGTGAAGATGACAGGAAGAAACTGCATTATTTTTGCCTGCGTCGGGTCAGCCACAGTTGGAGTCATTTTCTGCTGTAGATACATTGAAGCACCCATGAGCAGGGTCAGCACGGGTAAACCATGCAAATATGGGATGTCAAAACCAAGCCAAAGACGATCTGGAGCTGAAAGATCATTGATCCAGAACATAAATGGAGCGTGGCGTAATTCTATTGCTGCCATGAGCACCCTGTACAGGGCAAAGAAAAAAGGTATTTGAATCAACATGGGCAGGCAGCCGCCAAGAGGATTGACCTTATACGTTTTGTACATGGTCATCATCTCCTGATTCATTTTGGCTGGATCGTCCTTATATTTTTCACGCAGCTTTGCCATTTTAGGCTGCAACTTCTGCATGTTTTTCATGGACTTCATACCCTTTTGGGTTATAGGCCAGAAAACAGCTTTAATGAGAACAGTTACCAGGATAATGGCTACGCCATAATTACCCGCAAAGCTGTAAAAAAAATTCAACAGCCACAGCATCGGTTTTGCCAGCACATCGAACCAGCCAAAATTCACTGCCTTAGCAAGATCAGACCCATTTGCCTGCAGGATTTTAAGTTTCTTCGGACCAAAATAATGACTGTACCTGAAAGCAACACTTTGCTGAGGGGGGATCGACGAAATGCCACCTGCCAAAACAGTTCTGATCCTTTCCTCACCTCCTGCCAAAGAAAAAGTAACTGTTGTCTGGTTCTCAAGTTTCGGCACGACTGCGGTCATGAAATAGTTACTGACAAATCCTGCCCATGATATCTCCCCATGGGTAGATTCCGGCCCCTTTTCCAGCTCCTTTGGTTTGGTCTCTATCAGTTCGCCGCCTGTATATGCCGCCGGACCGGCAAAAAGAAAACGCTGGCTTGCGTGGACATGGGAAAAAGGTTCATTGATCAGGGTTATTGCCGGGGATATCTGGATCGGTTGTTCACTGGAATTAGTGACTTGATAGACATCATCAATGAGGTAGGAATCAGCATGAAAGGTAAGGATTCTGGTTACGTTCAGCCCGTTGTCAAGACCTGCTTTCAGCTCCAGTTTCTGGCTCTGCTTCCCGGCTGAAAGTGTCACTTTCTCCTGATCAGCAACAAAAAGTGGAATGATTGAGCCTCCGTTATCAAGTGAAAAAAGAACGGGCAGCTCCTGTGGCTGCTTTGTCATGACCAGCTGCATCGGCCCTGACGAATCTTTCAGCTCCTCCCGATAATTTTTCAGTTCAAAGCTGGAGTACCCCCCACCCTGCTCATTGATGACAGCGGTATACAGCGGAGTATCAATGGTAATTGATCTTGCTTCAGCACGGACAGCGACAGGTTGTGTGGTTTGCATACCATCATTTAACGCTGGTCTGGCAATCTCAGCCTGGTGCGTTGCTGTCGTTTTCTGTGTCTCTGGAAGCACTTGTTCCCTGACTGCTGATTGCTGCCTTTGCAGGGCAGGCTTGACAAAAAGATACTGGTAGCCAAGGAGAATGACAAACGAGATTGCAACAGCCAGAAAGGCCCTGTATAAATCCATTTTTTTCAATTCCTGTTAAGGACGTCAATAATCACAGCTCACAAAAAACAAAATATTATTGAACTGGATCGTAACCGCCCCGGGAAAAAGGATGACAGCGCATAAGTCGCCAGAGAGCCATGGCTCCTCCACGAAAAGCGCCATATTTTGTTATTGCTTCTATTGCATACTTGGAGCAGGTAGGCTCGAAACGGCAGGCAGGAGGAAATAACGGGGAAAAAAGGTACTTGTACCCCATAAGCAAGAAGACTATCACTTTCCGTGGCAACAGTATCATGCCGCAGACAATAGTATGTAACCACAGGGAAAAGGTGCTAGCTCGAAGCATGACCGCTTCCGGAATCCGGATTATTTATGATCTCCAGTGCCACTATCTTGCTGTGAAAATCCCTTGCACTGTCAACAGAAAAATCGGGACGAACTGTGATCACAATATCTGCGTGAAGAGGAAATTGTTCCCGATTATTTCTAAAAACTTCCCTGACAATTCTTTTAATCCGATTACGCCGAACCGCCTTCCCCACCTTTCTGGGTATACTTATTCCTAATCTATTACAGGTAAAATTATTGCCGGCATAAATCATGGAAAAACCTTCTCCATGAAGTCTCCTGCCTGATTGATACACCTGTCTGAACTCTCCCCTCTTGCGAAGAAGACATTTTTTGGGGAGTTCATAATTCATCTTGTTCAGACAGCTAACTGCTTGCGTCCTCTTGCTCTGCGACGACGTATAACTGCGCGGCCGGCGTGGGTCTTCATGCGTACCCTGAAGCCATGGGTGCGGCGGCGCTTAGTATTGCTTGGTTGAAAGGTTCTTTTACTCATAACTCTTTTCCTTCATTCATGGTATACTTTGGTGTACCTGCGAGCTTATCATATATAATGCATTCAGGTTTATGGCATGTGCCTGCATCAAGCTTTACGGTCGAAATATAGTATAAGGTATTATAGTACGGGTGCTTTAGATTTGTGCAAGCACTCTTCCCCGCAGGTAAGTGAACGAAGTGAGACTCCGTGTACACGAGTATGCGGGAAAGAGTGATCGGGCAACGATGAAGTGCCCGTGATCAGTTACCACATGAGTTATTCATTTTTGCCCAGGATACCCTGTACTCAATAAACTTGTAATTTTAATCATAGTAACCTCCATCTGTCAAATTATTTCAACTGATCTTTACTAATGAAAAACACATTGTCTTATCACTCTCTTGACTGGAACCAATTATGGCAGAAGGCCAGGGAAGACAAAAAAAACCGCTTCAGTGACGAGGAGGCCTGGGATAAAAGAGCCCCCGGCTTTGCCAGACGAACAGCGACCTCAGTCTATACGAAAAAATTTATCGAATTGCTCCAGCCGCAGCAACAGTGGACAGTCCTTGACGTTGGGTCTGGCCCGGGAACCATTGCTGTCCCTCTGGCATCGCATGTTACCCGGATCACCTGTATAGATTTTTCGCAAAATATGCTCAACATCCTGGAGCAGCGAAAGAAAGAGCACAACCTTGATAACATCTCCACGTGCAAGGCGAGCTGGGCAGACCAATGGCAGGAAAAAGGCATACCACAACATGATGTGGTCATCGCATCACGTTCACTTGGCGTTGACAATCTCTTACGTGCCCTGGAAAAGCTCAACAGCTTTGCCCGCAAACAGGTTATTGTTACTGACAGAGTGCATCACGGTCCTCGCGACCCCGAGGCATACCGGGCAGTATCCAGGCCTCTTTCTACCGGCCCAGATTACATCTACACCGTTAACCTGCTCTATCAGATGGGATTTGCAGCATCAGTAGAGATGATTCGTCTGGACGAAAAACACCTCTACGCTTCTCAAGACGAGGTTATGGAAAGCTACCTGTGGATGTTGCCTGATCTGGATGACAAGGAAAAAAAGCAGTTGAAAAAATATATTCAATCAATTACCACCATCGATCAGGACAGCAAGATACATGTGCACCGAAGATATACCCCCAGGTGGGCATTTATACGCTGGGATCCTGCTGATAATTTCCGCAAGGGCAAAAGATAACGGCTACTCGCCATATGGCGTAACTGCTTTCAGGTACAAAGCAGGTGAAAGCAAGAGGGCACAGGCCCTGTGAGTAGTTACAATATGGCAACACTGCAAAACAATGACAGAGTTTGACATCGCTGTTATAGGTGCCGGTCATGCCGGTTGCGAGGCTGCTCTGGCTGCTGCCAGGCTCGGGTGCCGCACCATCGTCTGCGTCATCAACGCCGATACCATAGGGGCCATGTCATGCAACCCCGCCATAGGTGGATTGGCCAAAGGCCATCTTGTTAAGGAAATAGATGCCCTTGGCGGAGAAATGGCCAAAAACATTGATGCCACAGGCATTCAATTCAGGCGCCTGAACACCAGTAAAGGACCGGCAGTCAGATCATCCAGGGCACAGGCAGACCGGTTATTATATCGTCTGCGCATGAAAACCACTCTGGAGAATCAGCCTAATCTACAGATCCGCCAGACCGTGGTGGACGGCATTCTTCTTGATAAAGACCGGGTTGTCGGCATTCGTACTTCACTAGACGAGGTCCTCAAGGTCAAAGCTGTAGTTGTAACAACCGGCACCTTTCTCCATGGACTTATCCACGTCGGCCTGAAAAACTTCCCTGCAGGAAGAATGGGCTGCATTCCTTCAAATTCCCTGGCCCGCTGGTTCAAGGATACCGGATTTACAGTTGGCCGAATGAAAACAGGGACCGTGCCCCGAATAGATGGTAACACCATTGACTATTCAAGCCTTGATCCTCAATATTCGGACGATCCCCCAGGTCTCTTTTCCTTTTCCTCGTCAGGCGTGCCCCAGCTCCGGCAACGTCCCTGCTACATAACCTATACCAACGAGACCACACATGAAATAATCCGGGGATCGATCGACAAATCACCCATGTTTGCCGGGATAATCGAAGGTATCGGTGCACGCTATTGTCCATCAATTGAGGACAAGGTTATGCGTTTTCCTGAAAAAAGCAGGCATCAGATTTTCCTTGAGCCGGAAGGACTGGATACCATTGAGGTGTATCCCAATGGCATCCCCACCAGCCTGCCCCTGCAAACCCAGATAGACATGGTGCATTCCATCCCCGGCATGGAGAAGGCCCGGATAATCCGGCCAGGCTATGCCATCGAATACGATTACGTAGATCCCCGTGAACTGAAACCATCACTGGAAACCAAAAAAATCAGCGGTCTGTTTTTAGCCGGTCAGATTAATGGCACCTCAGGGTATGAGGAGGCTGCAGGACAGGGCCTTATGGCAGCTATCAATGCTGTTCAGCTGCTTCGGAAAGAAGCGCCGATTATCCTGGACCGTTCCCAGGCTTATCTCGGAGTACTCATTGACGACCTGGTTACCCTGGGTACCAGGGAACCATACAGGTTATTTACCTCCAGGGCGGAATATCGCCTCCTCCTGCGGGAAGATAATGCCGATATCCGCTTAAGAGAAACTGGCTACAACCTCGGGTTGGTTGACGAGGAAACCTGGTTATCATTTCAGCGGAAGAAGGCTCATATAGAAACAGCCGTAAAACATCTTCACCAGATTCAAATTAAACCAACTGATGCTGTTAACGATTATCTTGGCAGTCAGCATTCAGCTGTTCTCAGCCAAAGTCTGTCTTTTGCCGATCTGCTCAGACGACCAGAGATTACCCTTGAGCACCTGGAACCCTTGAGCAGTGCTGCGGCTATCTCGTTGCCGCCTGCTCTTGTATCTCTTGACTATCGTGAGGAAGTGCAGCTTCAGGTGAAATACGCAGGCTATATAAAACGACAGGAAGAAGAGGTCTCCCGCTTCAAAAAACTGGAACGAATCGCCATACCTGAAGATATGGAATACAAGGGGATGCCAGGCCTTTCCAATGAAGTCGTCGAAAAGTTGACAAAGGTTCAGCCCAGATCTCTTGGGCAGGCTTCAAGGATCTCAGGGATCACTCCCGCAGCGATTTCAGTCTTGCAGGTCAACCTGAGACGTCAGGGGCTGTTATAGGAAAGAAATGCTTACCTACCCGTACATTGACCCGGTTATCTTTTCCCTTGGCCCCTTAAGCGTTCGCTGGTATGGCCTGATGTATGTCATCGGTTTTACTGCCGCCTATTTTCTGGTAAGCTGGCAGGCAAGACGCTTTGGCTTTAACAAGCTGACAGCACATTTGGATAACCTCAACATGACGCTCATAGCTGGAGCCATCCTTGGAGGCAGGCTGGGGTATGTCCTTTTTTATAACCTGCCCTATTACAGGCAACATCCCCTGGAGACCTTTTTTACCTGGCAAGGCGGCATGTCCTTTCATGGTGGCTGCATCGGGGTGATTGTTGCTGGCCTTCTCTTCTGCATAAAAACAGATCTGTCGTTCTGGAAGACTGCGGATCTTTATGTGGCAACTGCTCCGATTGGGCTCTTTTTTGGCAGGCTGGGAAATTTCATCAACGGTGAACTCTTTGGCAGGGTAACCTCCTCACCGGCAGGCATGGTTTTTCCTGATGGCGGCCCTCTTCCCCGCCATCCTTCTCAGCTTTACGAAGCTGGCCTGGAAGGTATCGTCCTTTTTATCATCCTCTGGAGCGTGAAAGAAAAGCCCTGGCAAAACCGGAAAGATCCATGGCCGCACGGTTCACTCTTTGCCCTGTTTCTCTTTTTTTATGGAGCGTTTCGCTTTATAATTGAATTTTTCCGCGAACCGGACCCGCAAATCGGTTATCTGCTTTCATGGATGACCATGGGACAAATCCTGTGCAGCCTTATGGCCTTCCTGGGGCTGCTCCTCTTCTTTGTGCGTAACTACTTGAAATAAAGACTTACCGGGCAGTGATCAGATCCCATTATATGCTGATGAATGGACGCATCCACAAGCCTGGGCAGACTTGCCTGATCCACAATAAAGTAATCTATACGCCAGCCAACATTATTTGCTCTGGCATTGGCCCTATAGGTCCACCAGGAATATTCCCCTTCACCCGTATTAAATTCCCTGAAGGTGTCAATATAACCCGAGGAAAGCAGCTCCTCAATCCAGGCCCTTTCCTGAGATGAATAACCGGGGTTCTCCTCATTCTGTTTTGGCCGGGCAAGATCAATGGGCTTGTGGGCCACATTCAGGTCGCCGCAAAGCACAACCCCCTTTTTCTGCCGGAGCTCTTCCATAAAAGCCTGCAGGGCCCGGTTAAATTCCACTTTGTACTGAATACGCTTGAGCGCTGGCTGGGCGTTGGGGAAATAGGCGTTGATCAGATAAAAATCGGAATATTCAAGGGTCAGCACCCGTCCTTCCTCATCAAATTGCGGCTCACCCAGACCATATAGTACATCTTGCGGTTCTTTTCTGGTAAACGTTGCGGTTCCGGAATACCCTTTTTTCCGGGCTGCATTCCAATAGGCTTGATAGCCGGGAATATTAAGCACTTCATCCGGCAGCTGTTCGGGCAGGGCCTTTATCTCCTGCAAGGCAAAAATATCAGCTTCCAGAGAGTGAAAGGAGGCAAGAAAATCTTTCTTCAGAGCGGCCCTCAAGCCATTGACATTCCATGAGACAAACCGTTGTCCTTCTTTTTTTTTGTTTTTTGCCATTTTCTTTTTCTTTATCACTCCAATTTTTGGGCACAATTTTTCTATGATACAGCTTTCGCAGAGAGGCCGCTGAGGTTTACAGGTGCCTTGCCCGTAAGCAACAAGGATAGAGTTAATATCCTGCCAGTATTTCTGCGGTAATTTTTCCCGTAGAGCCATCTCTGTCTTAAAGGGAGTATCGGTGCATACATACCCCCAGATGTTCATGATACGATGAACATGGGTGTCCACACAGATGGCCGGTTTATGAAAGGCAACTGCGCGGACAAGGTTTGCCGTCTTTCTTCCTACTCCTGGCAGCTGGATCAACTCCTCGATAGTATCAGGAACCAATCCGGAAAATTTCTCACTTAGTATTCGGGGGAGATCATGGAGATACCTTGCCTTGTTTCTGAAAAAACCAACTGGATATATCAATTTTTCAAGCTCAGCAACAGTGAGTGCGGCAAGCTGATCAGGGGTACTGGCGACCTCGAACAACCTTTTCGCTGCTGCCGCAGTGGTTTCGTCCCTGGTCCTGGCTGAAAGAACAGTGGCAACCAGCACTTTAAACGGATCCCTGGTCTGGATGGCGACAAGATCAACCACAGGAACCTGGTAACGGGCGACTTCTTTCTTGATCAGGGGAAGCACAAAATCTATGTCAACAGCATCAAGTGGTTTCATCAATGTAAAGGTATCTTGAGCGAGCAGACTATTTTTTCAGGATCAGGACAGGCGAGATAACCTAACCAATCACGGGGTCTGTACTCCTGTGTTATTCTCTGCTTCTGACCTGTAACTTACAAAAGATCGTCTCCAGAAAACGGCAAAACCTCCTGTACACTTTCCCGTCCCATGAGCAGCATCAGCAAGCGGTCAAGGCCCAGGGCTATCCCGGCAGCCGCACTGATTTGATCAAGATTGGCCAAAAAAAGCTCGGGCATGCAAGGTGCTGCTTCTTTGCTTTCCATCTTTTCGTATTCCTCTTCAAACCGCTGACGCTGTACCACAGGGTCAACCAGCTCCGAAAAACCATTTGCCAGCTCAATTCCTCCGATATACAGCTCAAAACGCTCTGCCAGCTCAGGATTATCTTTTTTTGCCCGGGAAAGGGAGGCCATGGCAAGGGGATAATCATGGAGAAATACCGGTGCTTCCCAACCAAGATGAGGCTCAACATCTTCGACGAGGACCTGATCAAAACGACCTGCCTGCAGTGCCTCTGCAACGGATACACCTGCATATCGACCAAAGGCCTCAGCAACAGAGATACGTTCCCAGGGCGGGGTGAGGGAAACCAGATCCTGGCCAATAACTAGCTGTCCCTGCCTATTAACACCGGCAAGTCCATGCGCCTCTTGAACTAAACAGTAAAACAGTTCCTCGCACTCTATCATCAAATCCGTATAATCCCGGTCACGGTGATACCACTCCAGCATGGTAAATTCGTCTACATGGAGGCGGCCTTTCTCTTCCTTTCGGAAACAATGACACAACTGAAACAATTGCTCGCAGCCACGGGCGAGCAGCAATTTCATGCACATCTCTGGTGACGTATGCAAGTAACCACCTTCACAGGAAAAAGGCTTAATATGCGCCTCCGGTATGAGCACCGGGAGCCGGACAGGGGTGTCCACTTCAATGTAGCCGCGGCCTATAAAAAATGACCGTATGCCCTGCAACAGGGCAGATCGCTGCCGCAGTCCATGGACAGAAAGCATGTCACTATTCCTTTACCCTGGTTATATAGGATCCGGAACGAGTATCTATCTGAATTTTGTCACCCTGTACGACAAAGGGCGGCACCTGGAGCTGGTACCCTGTTTCTACTGTAACCGGTTTTGTATCGGTACCGGAGGTGTCCCCTTTTACCCATGGATCTGCGACTGTTACCTCGAGAGTAACAAACGTTGGCAGGCTTATATCTATTGCCTTTTCCCCAAAAAAAAGCACCTCTACTTCCATGTTGTCTATGAGGTAGTTTAAGTTGTCGCCCAGCTGATCACGGGTTAAAAAAATCTGGTCATAGGTGACTGTGTCCATGAAATGGTATTCATTCTCCTGGCTGTACAAAAACTGCATGGTACGTTCTTCCAGATCCGGCTTTTCAAACTTGTCATTCGACCGGTAGGTATTGGTAAACTGATTACCAGAGATCATATTGCGCATTTTAGTGCGATACAGAGCCTGGCCCTTACCCGGTTTGGAAAATTCAAAATCAGTAATAATATATGGTTCACCATCAATCTGAACCTTTAATCCTTTGCGAAGATCAGAAGCTGAATACATATATGCCCCTCAATGTTTTACGTTTGACAATTACTTGCAGAGCACCTATCACTCTGGTTTCACTTTACTTGTTTCCTCATCTGCTTTCAGCACGTCCAAATTTTGGCAGGCGCGGCTGGCCGTTACAATGCCTCTATGCTGCCAATCGTGATCGCCTGAAGACGGATGAGCCGGGAGCAGGTATTTCGTTTCTGTGACAAAAAAAGGTAACCCGTCCCCTCTCCCTCTTGTATTTGGCACATATCTTTAATACATTTACCAGATGACCACAAATGAATATATTGAGGAGCAGATGAACATAAAAGCCGGAGTGCTCTCAGACACTCATCTCCTGCAGCCTGATCGTCATTTCAGGCAACTTGTCGACCAATGTTTTGCTGAGTGCGATATAATTATACATGCCGGGGACTTAACGGATATTTCTGTCGTTCAGGCCTTTGCCGGCAAAACACTCTATGCTGTTCAGGGTAATATGTGCAGCCATGAGGTGCAGAGCACGTTTCCCCTGTCCCGCACCTTTTCTCTTGGCAGGTTCAAGGTGGGCCTTACCCATGGAGCCAGACTGGGGTTTGACATTGAATCCCGCCTCTGGGAGATATTCCCGGAGGTTGACTGCATGATCTATGGCCATACGCACAGGCCAGTTTGTCATACAGTGGGAAGCGTGCTCATTGTGAATCCTGGAAGTTTTCAGTCTACTGGACGATACGGTGCATCCGGGACTTACGCTATCCTGGAAGCCGCAGACACCTTGACCGGCACCATCCATAGTCTGCCATGTAATTGATCACAGGCACGTCATCTTTGTACGATCACCATTGCCTGCATACTCTTGTATAGCGGGAAATGGTGCTTGTCCAAATCTGTTGCACCTGTGACCAATTATACGTCGGAAACAGAGAATAACGGGGAAACACAGTCCCCGTTATTGGTTACTCTGCCACACCTGAAATGAACAAAGCCTCTGACGTTCCATGAACAAATCCATAAAAATCACCCCAATGCTTCGCCAGTATCTCGAAATAAAGGAGGAGTATCCGGACACCATTTTGTTTTACCGAATGGGAGATTTTTATGAAATGTTTTTTGATGACGCTGAAACCTCCTCTCAAATACTGGGTATCACGCTAACCTCACGCAGCAGTAAGGACGAAAAAAACAAAGTGCCCATGTGCGGCATCCCCTATCATGCCCTTAGTAACTATCTGGGCAAAATGATTGAAGCCGGATATCGGGTAGCCATCTGCGAGCAGGTGGAAGACCCTAAGCAGGCAAAAGGTATAGTAAAGCGCGAGGTTATAAAAATTGTTTCCCCTGGGGTAACCACTGATGAGCAGATACTTGATGAAAAATCCAATTGTTTTGTCTGCGCTCTGACCAAACCGGCAAAAATACAGAACCTGGGCATCAGTTTTCTTGATGTTTCAACCGGCGATTTTTACCTCGCAGAGGCACCAAACACCTCCTCCGGGCAAACAGAACTCATTGATCTTATCAGTCGCTTTCAACCTGCTGAGATACTCATACAGGAAGAGGCTGAAGAGCAGCAAGACCTGATACAAAGCATACAGGCAGGGCTGGAGCGCATCTGTATCACCACCAGGCCTGCGATACATTTTGAAATGCAGACTGCCCGCAGCACACTGCTTGAGCACTTCCAGACCACAAACCTTGCAGGTTTTGGCTGCGAAAAACTGGCCGCTGGCATCAAGGCGGCGGGTGCGCTGCTTGCCTATATCAGGGACACCCAGAAAGCGAGTCTTTCCCATATTCGTAACATACAGGCTGTTGATCGGGAAGGGATACTCGTCATAGATGAATCATCCAGAAGAAACCTGGAACTCATCGAAACAATTATAGGAGGAAAACGTGACGGCAGCCTCCTCTCGGTACTTGACTACACCCAAACCCCAATGGGAGCGAGGATACTGAAAAAACGTCTGCTCTTCCCGCTCCATGACAGACAACACATAGAAAAAAGGCTTGAAGCTGTACAGGAGCTTGTGCATTCGCCAGCGTTGATAAAGGACTGCAGCCCACTTCTTGCAAACATTTTTGACCTGGAACGTCTGTGCAGTCGTCTGATCATGGGCCAGGGGAATGCCCGGGACATGCTCGGCCTGAAAAATTCCCTGGCGCAGCTGCCGCAGCTGAAATCAACCCTTGAGCGCTGTTCTTCTTTTCTGCTGCAAGACATTTCAACCGGTCTGGACACTCTGGATGATATCCATGACCTCATTGGTGCAGCCATCAGAGAAGATGCACCTGTCAGCCTCCGGGAAGGAAGGCTCATCTGTGAGGGATACAACGAAAAACTTGACAACCTGCTCTATCTTCTCCGAAACGACAAACAGCTTATCCTGAATCTTGAAGCAAAAGAGCAGGAGCGAACCGGCATAGCTAAACTCAAGGTAGGATACAATAAGGTATTTGGCTACTTTTTTGAGGTAAGCCGCACTCAGGCCGAACAAATACCCGATGATTTCATTCGCAAACAGACCCTGGTCAATGCCGAACGTTTTATCACACCGGAACTAAAAGAGCTGGAGCAATCTATTGTCACGGCTCACGAGGAACGGCTGGAGATTGAATATCGTCTTTTTTCAGAAATTAAGGATACCATCGTCGCCAACAGTACAAGAATACTGGAAACAGCAAAGCAACTTGCCAGGATAGATTTTTTACTCAGCCTTGCTCAGGCAGCGGTTCAACACCGGTATAACAAGCCACAGTTTAACGAAAACGGCATCATCCACTATACTGAAGGCAGACACCCGGTCATTGAGCGATCTCTTGAAGCAGGCCAGTTTGTTCCAAACGACCTGACCCTTGATCAAGACAACCAGCAGCTTATCATCATCACTGGCCCTAATATGGCAGGGAAGTCAACTGTCTTACGGCAGACTGCCCTGATCGTGCTTATGGCCCATATCGGCAGCTTTGTTCCAGCTGCCTCAGCTGACCTCTGCTTGATTGACAGGATATTCACCAGGGTTGGAGCCATGGATGATCTGCGCCGTGGTCAATCAACCTTCATGGTGGAGATGAACGAAACCGCAAATATTTTAAACAACGCCACCAGCAACAGCCTGGTAATACTCGATGAGATAGGCAGAGGCACCTCAACTTATGACGGCCTGGCCATTGCCTGGGCCGTGGCCGAAGATCTTGTGAACAAGGATCAAATTGGAATAAAAACTCTTTTTGCAACCCATTATCATGAGCTGACAGAACTGGCCAAAAAGCATATTCGAGTACAGAATACATCCATAGGTGTGCGCGAATGGAATGATACCATTATCTTTCTGCACAAGCTCGTGCAAGGCGGAGCAAACCGCAGTTACGGCATTCAGGTTGCATCTCTGGCTGGAGTTCCAAAGCGTGTTACCCGCCGGGCCTCGTCTATACTCACAGCCATAGAGTCAGGAAATTTTCTTCATCAGCCCGGCACACAGAGAAAAAAGGCTGAGCCATGCCAGCTTTCTCTGTTTCATAAAAAAAATCCAGTTCTTGATCTGCTGCAGGCAAATGACCCAGATACCCTTTCTCCAAGGCAGGCACTTGATATTCTTTACGAAGTCAATCGGCTTATCAACACAGCTGATTCGTAACTGCTCTGAGCTCACCCATCTTCAGGCGATCACGATTGACCGCATAGAGGGGCTATAGCCGCCAATCGTGATTGATCAAATCCAGGCGGGACAAGAACAGTCACAGACACAATAAATTAATTAAAATCAAGTAACTACATGCGCCACAAACAGCTGCTTTTCAAGATATCCTTACTCGGTCAGGTGATCAGAAGATACACACAGGTCATGCCGGCAATACTCAAGGTTCGGAAACTTTGAGAAAAAAAGATGAGCTGAGAGGCAAGGACTGGCCTGAAGATGCCCGCATAATAGGGAAACTGGTGACGTACCGCCCGCACAGGTGAGGAAAGAATATTACCGACCAGCAGTGCCAGGATTATTTCTCTTAACTCCATGGCACCGTCAGCGAGCAGTACCCCGGCAGCGGCAAGTCCTGCTGAAAATTCTGCTGCCACGTGCAGTGCTGCAATTGACATCGCCTGCGGAGAGAGCCAGGATAACCAGGAAAAGTAATCGGCTATAAACAGTTCGAGCTGCTGGAACAGACCGATCTGGTTTAAGATATAAAAGAGGATATAGATCGGCACTGTAAAGCAGAGAATCTTTTTCATGCGCCGTTTAAACCGTGTCCATGTCTTGCAAGCGGCCTTTTTCAGATTGATTGGTTCTGCCTTTTCCATCTGTTTTCTCGTTTTCTTCTCTGTATTATTGAGGGGCAGGAGGAAGTGAGCGAGCAAAACGATACACAGGGTGCGCAACATTGCAGCGCTGAGAGTAAGACTAATATAGACAAATGCTGCCTCCCCGATAAACGAAGCAACGATAAAAAAGGTGGTTGGCAGATGCAGAAAATAGGTGGGCATACTGTTAAAAAGATTGGCCAGTATAAGCTCCCTCTTGCTGATTTTCTTGTTGTTGTATCCCTCGGAGAGCATGGTATTTGCCGCAACTCCGGAGAAGAAGGCCATGGAAAACGAGGCACCTGCTACGGGAGAAAGATGCCCTAACCGGGTAAGCGGAGCGGCCAGGAAAGCAAGTTTTCTTGTCCAGTTGAAGGTTTCAATGCAATTGGCAATCAAGAGACCGACAGACATGAGCATGAGCAGCCGACTCAGGGGCCACCCCAGTCCATGCCAGAAGGTGTAGACATAAGGCTCCAGTGTCATGATGAAGTCAGCCAGGGACGCATAGCTGGTGGATACTAATGAAGCAAGTCATTCGGCAGCAGACAGTGGGCGTATAATCTGGTCGGGTCTGTGAAAAAAGCTGCTTCCCTCACCTGGCTCACAAGAGTATCAGGCATGAGCAGGGCTGCAAACCCACTGAAGTTACTAAATATTTTTACCAAGGTGGTCTTCGCCAGGCTGGCGATAATATCTTGAAGACTATCCCCTTCCATCTCAATATACACTCCATGGGCCTGTTCCAGGCCAGCAAGACTGGCAGCCAGTTTTATTGCGTCATTCAGGTCTCCCAATTCATCAACCAAACCAATGCGCTGTGCACTTTTTCCGTCCCAGATTCTCCCTTCAGCGATCATTTTCACTTTGCTCATCGGCATGTTACGTCCCCTGGCAACAATGGAAAGAAATTGCCTGTACCCGTTTTCCACGCTTAACTGGATCATGGCATGTTCTTCCGGACTCATATCTGTTGTCATATTGCCATATAATGCTGTTTTTCCTGTGCCGACGCCATCGCTATATACACCCAGCCTGTTTAAAGACTTTTCAAGGGTAGGGATAGCACCAAAAATGCCTATTGAACCGGTCAAAGTAGTTGGAGCAGCCATTATGCTGTCTGCGTCAGCAGCAAGCCAGTACCCGCCTGAGGCGGCCACTGATCCCATGGAAATCACCAGTTTTTTGCCTGTTTTCTGAAAGGAAAGCAGTTCCTGACGAATCAGCTCTGAGGCAAAAGCACTGCCTCCACCGGTTGTTATCCGTAAAACCAACGCCTCTATCCGTTTGTCAGTTTTTGCGCGCTGAATTTGCCTGATCAAAGGCTGCGAGCCGATCTGGTTCACAGCTCCCTTGCCATACATAATATTGCCTGCTGCTGTAATGATACCGATGAGCTGACCCTGCTCTGGTCTCGTCGTATAGGTTGGTGTCAGGGTATGTATATATCGGGCATATTGTACCTGCTGCAGCTTGTCCGGCGAGACAGCCTGGCCGGTCTCCGCAGCCAGGTAAGCAGCAAGCTCCTGATGAGTTTTTATCCCGTTAATAAGGCCGCTTGCCAGTGCAGCCCTGGCATGATCGCCTCTTGTCTGCCGCAGTTGCTCAGGATAGCTTTCAACCAGCTTTTTGAATGCAGCAGAATCTATTCCTCTTCTGGCGGCAACTCTGTTGCAGTATTCTTCCCAGAGCGCTCCCAGCCACATGCTGTTTGCCTCTTTGACGTCGTCAGACATATCATTTCTTTCCAAAGGTTCTACTGCTGATTTGAAAGTACCGACACGAAAAATATGGAAGTCAACAGCAAGTTTATTCAACAACTCCTTGAAATAGAGCCTGGTTATCGCAAATCCGTGAAGCCATGTGCGTCCCATGGGGTGAAGAAAAATCTCATCTGCACAGGCTGCCAGAGCAAATTGCGCCTGATTAAGGATATCTCCATACGCTACCACTTT
Organism: Desulfobulbus propionicus; assembly: GCA_002747135.1. Taxonomy (GTDB): domain Bacteria; phylum Desulfobacterota; class Desulfobulbia; order Desulfobulbales; family Desulfobulbaceae; genus Desulfogranum; species Desulfogranum propionicus_A. Next base: position 19,541 of record PDTE01000016.1, read on the forward strand.
TTTTCCGGACAGTTTAAACTGTTCAACTGCTTTGCCAATAGTCTGGATCTGGTCAAGCCCGGCCCTTCCCATCCGATCCGGCTTGATTAAAAGCAGTGTGATCCTGGGGTCCTCAGCTGCTGCTGCAAGAGTATCCAGGATATCCTGTAAAAAACATTCATTGTGCAGTGGTACACCAGCCAGTTCGTTAATTCTTCGGGTGATAGGGTCAATGTGCGAACGTTGCTCAACAATATTTCCTACTGGTTCAAGGGTAAGTATTGCGTTATCTGGAACCTGAACTGTCGGGTTTGAGAAGAAGATCTGGGAGAACATGACTAAAACCGAGATAATACATACTGTTGTAAGCAGCGTGAAGCCAATGGCAAAAAGTTTCCAGATCAGGCGGAAGGTGGTCCATATGACGGAAAATATTTTTTTCACGATAGACATCCTGTGTCAGATTTTTTTTGCATAAAAGTAACTACTCACAGGTCACCCCTCTTTGAACGATCACGACCCGCCGCATAGAGGGGCTATAGCTGCCAATCGTGCTTGTCCAAATATGGGCAGCCTGAGACACACCCAGTGAGTAGTTACGCATAAGACTATATAGCGCGGGTTAGAAGTTTTTGGCTGCCTCCCGGAGTGTTTGCTGGACAGGAGCGCTGAACCAGCAATCAAGAAAGTCTTTGTTTGTTGTTTCGCGATAGCGTTCGTAGCTTGCCTGAATCTTCATGGTACGGTTAGATTTCATAATGCTGAAGGCGATACCATTGCAGGTTGCCAGGGATGAGGCTTTAGAGGAAGCCTGAGCCAGAAGAGCCGCATCAGCATGGATTTCATCAATAAAACCAATGGCCATGGCGTCTTGTAATGACATAAGCTCCCCGCTGTACATCATGTTTGTTGCCTGCCTGTCGCCGATTATCTGGGTAAGCATGAGCGAAGCAAGGTGAGGTACGGGAAGCCCCAGGTGAACCTCGTTGAGGCCTGTTTTTTTCTTGTTATCAGTTGCCAGCCGGTAATCGCAGGCCATGGCCAAAATATTACCTCCGGCAACAGCATGACCGGCAATTGAGCAGACTGTTGGTATTGAAAGGCTGTACAGGGTCAAAACTAAGTGGTTAAACCTGTCCCAGAAGACACCCATCTCCTTTTCATTAAGCTGTAGCAGACAGGGAACATCCAGGCCAATGGAAAAGAATTTTGCTCCTCCCTCAAGGACCATTGCCCCAGCGTTTTCCCGGATTGAACAGACTGCCTCTGTCATCTCCTCAACCATGTCAGGTGAAATGGCATTTGTTACCCCGTTTCGTAAACAAAGATGGGCCACATTATCCTGATAAGTAACAGCTATGGTTTTTGTCATGCTTCCCTCTGGAAAGTGGATAGATTTTTTGAACGTAACTCAACTCACCCGGATTTGGGCAAGCGTGCCTGGAAGCTACAGCCCCTCTACGCGGCCAGGAGTCATCGTCCAAAGATGGGTAAGCCAGTATAATATACTTAACCCAAGTTTGTGACTATAATTTTGTTTTTTATATAATTACAGGATGTTACTGACGAACCTTTTTCAATTCTGGCACTACATTTGTTATTTTGCAGCTATTGTCGTTTTCATTGTATTGCCAGGATGGTGCTTGACATTGAGAAGTGAATACATCTTTTTCTGCTCAGGGTCAGGTTCCCCAATCTGTCTGACAGTAATCGGCCACTCTTTTGGCTCTCTATACGTAACCAATCACGGAGTCTGTACTTCTTTGTTATTCTCTGGTTCTGACGTGTAACTGATCACAGGTGCAACAGAATTGGGCAAGCACTCTTTCGAGCAGGTAAGCAAGCGAAGTGAGACTCCGTGTACAAAAGTATACGGAAAAAAGTGACCGGGCAAAGATGAAGTGCCTGTGATCAGTTACATCTATACTGCTTGGCCGCCCTGAAATATCGCTGCTTGAGACGATCAATTTTTTTCGATGACCTTTTCGTATCTTTTCAGTCGACCCTTGATGTCCAGCTCCTGGTTGGCTACACAACAATTAATCAGCTACTGACGGCATGACCTGCACCCTCTTCTTCCAAAACCACCCTGTTTTTCTCAAACCCAACAACATCGTCAACAATCATGAACAAACAGGGGGCGATGATAAGGACAATTGCGGTGGCAAAGATAATTCCGTACCCCAGAGAAAGGGCCATGGGAATCATGAATCTTGCCTGCCTGGATGACTCAAAAATCATCGGTGACAATCCACCAAAGGTTGTCAGGGTGGTGAGAATAATAGGACGAAAGCGGCGGATCCCCGCTGCATGAACAGCTGTCAAGGGCCGCACTCCTTTAGCCATCTGCTTATTGGCAAAATCAATCAATACCAGCGAGTCATTGACCAAAACCCCTGATAAGGCAATAATTCCCATCACACTGATCACGCTTAGATTATACCCCATGATCAGATGACCCAAAACAGCCCCTACAACTCCAAAAGGAATAGACGCCATAACAACTACAGGCTGGGTATAGCTTTTTAAGGGAATCGCCAGCAGGAAATAGATCAAAATCAATGCTCCCAAAGCGCCTTGCTGCAAGACTTGCATACTTTTTTTCCTATCTGCCTGGCGCCCCCGAAAGCCATAGGAAAGGCCAGGAAACTGATCTAGGAGTTCGGGCAGAATAGAGTCTTTGAGTGCGGCTGAAACCATTGCAGTAGCCCCAATGGGTTCAATACTGGCAGAAACCGTAATAACCCTTCTGCCGTCCCTCCGGTCAATGCTGGTATAGGCACGTCCACGCTTCATCTCTGTCACATGACATAGCGGCACAAAGGTATCACCTGGTGTTTTGATCAACATAGACTCCACATTATACTCACTAATTCGCTCAGTTTCCGGCAACCGCACCCGGACAGTGACTTCATTTCGTCCTCGCTGCTGCTTTATCGGTGTTGCCCCCTGGTAACTGTTACGAATCTGCCTTGCGATTTCGGCGGCGGTAAGCCCCAGGCTCTCTCCTTCAGAAGTTATTTTAAAATCCAGCTGCACCTTACCGGGGTTAAACCCATCATCAACATCCTTGATCTGGGGAAATTCACTGAGCTTTTCCGCAAGAGCTGTTCCGGCCCGATCCAAGACACCAATATCGCGGTGGCTCAACTCAACAGATAATCCCTTTCCTGACCCAGGCCCCCCCCTGTCAAATTGAAAGCGTAATGATTGCAGGCCGGCCAATGGCCCGGTCTTTTTCCGCCATGCCATGGTCATTGCACGGGTTGAAATGGTTCTGATATCGGGAGCAGCGAGATAGGCTGTCACCCTGACCTCATTGCCACTGATGTGAGTGAAAACACCGGTAACAAGATCAGTACCTCCATTTTCCTCAGTAACCTGTTCCAGAGACCTGACCAGCTTATCACGGACAACCACCGCTTTATCAATCGGGCTACCATAGGGAAGGATTGCTGTTACCACCGAGCGATCCCCCTCAACCCGCGGCATAAAGATGAAACCGATTCGACCACTGGACACCCAGGTAAAAACAACCACCAGCAAGGTAATACCGATAGCAACGGCAAGATAACGCCACCGAAGGCAGAATCCTAGAAACGGCCCATAGACGCCATTGATAAAACGAACCAAACCCTTGCTGATTTTTTGTTGTTGGCGATAGAAAGATACTGCAATCCCGCTGGAAGGCTCCCCTTTACTGTGGGCAAGATGGGAAGGGAGAATAAATAAAGCCTCTACCCAGGAAATAATAAACACCGTGATAACCACAATGGGAATTATCTTCCAGATCTTTCCCAATACTCCAGGAACGAGAAAAATAGGGCAGAAAGCAGCTATATTTGTGAGAATACTGAAAGAGATCGGGACTGCCACATCCCTTGCACCCAGCACCGCTGCCTGGATATAGCTCATATTTTTCTGTCGATATTCATAGATGTTTTCACCTGCAATAATGGCATCATCAACCACAATTCCCAGGGCAACAATAAAGGCAAACATGGAAATCATGTTGATGGAGGACGCTTCAAAAAACGACATAAACAGCAACCCACCTAAAAAGGAGACGGGAATCCCCATGGTTATCCAAAAGGCGAGTTTGAAATCTAAAAATAGACCGAGCAGACAGAGCACTAAAATCAAGCCGATAAAGGCGTTTTTCAACAACAGTTCAAGACGCTGTTTGTATGCGTGGGATTTATCCCTGCTTACCGCCCAGCTGATAGCCTCGGGGTAGTCCCGTTCAATATCTTCCATGGCGTCATGGACCGCTTCAGAGACTCCCAAAGGGGTCTGACTTCCCACCCTGTAGACATCAAGGGCGATGGTCGGCTTACCGTTAAAGGTAACAATGGTGTCTGAATCTTCAAACCCTTCCCTGACTTCTCCCATCATGCCCAGCGTAACAACAGTGCCATCATCAGTTTTAATTACCGGAATGCGGCTGAATTCATCTGCCCAGTCATGCCGGTCGCGTACACGGAGCAGCATTTCACCACTGCTGGTTTCAATTTCACCGCCAGGCAACTCTACTGAGGCCGCATTGATAATGGATGCCACCTCAGCCAGGGTGAGATTATAAGCCCGGAGTCGATCCTGACTGATTTCAACCAGGATTTCAAAATCCCTGGCTCCGACAATATCCACCTGTGAGATTTCGTCTTGCTGCAACAACCGATCTCTTGTCTGTTCCCCCAACTCACGAAGTGCCCACTCACTTACATCACCAAAAATATTGAGTTGAAGCACTTCTAGCTTATGTGAAGCCAGGAATACAACCGGTTCCTCCGTCTCATCAGGGAAGGTGGTAATCCGATCAATTTCCTGCTTTACCTCTTGAAGCGTTTCCTGCCGATCCGCACTATCAAGCAATTCTGCCACTACTCTGCCGCTTCCCTCTGAAGCAGTTGCAGTGAGTTCGTCTATTCCTTTTATGGACTGGACAGCTTCCTCAACCACCAGCAATATTCCCTGCTCCACTTCTTCAGGACTTGCTCCTGGATAGCTCACCTGGATAGTGATACTATCCATCTCAAACACAGGAAATACTTCTTTTTTTATCTTGGTGGAGACGACCAGGCCGCCAACCAGTAAAAACACCATCAACAGATTTGCTGTAACGCCATTGCCTACCATCCAGCCGATGGGTCCCTTACATAACGTTTGTGATTCCATCAGCTGTCACCCTTGGTTTTCGAGTCACCACCTGGGCTTTTACCTTCTTGTTTTACTGCCTCCTCCCTTATCTTCTCCTGCGCGCGTTTTTCACCCTGCTTGACAATCTTCATCCCATCTACAGGGGAGGAAAGGTTAGAGACTATCAGCTCATCCTGCTCACTGATCGCACCTTTGATCAGCACCGAATCCTGGGCCTCAAAAATGATATCAACCTTACGAATATTAAGCGTGCCATCTGGATTATAGACCCACAGCTTATTCCCATCATGGAGATAATCCCTGGTTATCTCCATGGTACCTTCAGCACTATTTCCTTCAATTAAGGCCCGTACAAAGGAACCGATCAGCAATTTTGGTTGTCCTTCATTTACTGCCTGTAAACTCAAGGGATCTTCAGTTTCGATTAAAAGCCGTGCCATTCTCCCCCGGGTTTCCAGGGTTGGCAGGAGTTGAATAACCCGACCTTCCCGGTATTGTTCCTTACCCCAGGAAGAAAAATTATAAATTTTTACAAGGGATCCTTTCTCTTCTTTATCCTTTGGAACATGTATCCATTTGAGTTGTTCTTCGGGGACAGAAACCTCCACCCAAAAGCTGTCGGTCCCCACCAGGGTAGCAACCTTGGTTCCACCAGCCAACCAGGACCCAAGGTTGGCATCCCGGCTCTGGACTATCCCGTTAAATGGGGCTTTTAACGTAGTACGTTCAAGATCAAGCTGTGCCTGGTCTCGTTTTGCCTGGGCGGTTTCCAGCGCATTTTTCAGGGATTGCAACTGGGGCATGCGCAGCATTAAGCGCTTTTCCTTATTAGAAACCTGTTCACCCAAAAGCTCAAGTTCACGGGCAGCGACAATTTGATTCCCCTGCTCAATTTCCAACTCATTTTCAGCCTGACTAATACCATTTTTCAATTGCCGAAGTGCAAGCTGATATTCCCGGGCATCCAGTTGAAACAAGGTATCTCCACTTATGAAATGACCACCAGGTAACATGTTATCGCTTACCGAAATCACCTGGCCGCTCACCTGGGGCCTCAGGTCGATCTGTCTGGCTGGTTTTACGGTCCCCATGGCGCTGATAACCGTAGCATGGTTACCGATGGCAGCTTTCACAGTTTGAACCATAGGCGCATTCTTTTTCTTGGGTATTCTTCTCGCTTTGGGTGTTGATGAAGAAAGATACGAACTTGTATAGAACCCCACGGCAAGTACAATGACAGGCAATACCCCTTTGCTTATACCCCGTACAACCTTTCTTATTCCACTTTCTTGCTCTGAGCGTTCTGCTGTTTTGCTTCCTCTATCCATTTGACAGTCCTGTTATTCTTTGCCTACATGCGCATAATCGGCGCCTTGTTCACTGAATTGCCAGCCGCTTCCCATCGCCTTGCAGAGTTGAATACGATTGAGCAGTAAAGCTCGCCTGGCTTTGAGCATTGTTTGCTCCAGGCTTTGCATTGAGTTAATAGCGGTCAATACCCGCTCATAATTTTCCACACCTTTTAAATAGCGGAGCCTTACCTGATCCACTGTTCTTGTGGAGAGGTCCAGCTGCCTTTGCAGGCTTTCCAGGTAGATATATTGCTGCTGCTCAGCAATAAGGGCATCTTCCAGCTCGCCGATGGCTGCCAGGACAACCTGGCCATAATTATTAAGCTGCTCAGAGGCAGCGGCCCTGGTTCGTTCCACCTCGGCCTTACGCTTGCCACCGTCGATTATTGGGCCAACCAGACCTGCGGCCAGAGAAGCTAAATAATCTCTGAACAGGTTATCGATATAATTCCCTGTGGTGTTCAGGGTACCAGTCAGTTGCAGGGAGGGAAAACGGTCAGCCACAGCAGCGGCAACTCTTTTATTTGCTGCTTCAACCCCGCGCAGGGCACTGCGTATATCCGGTCGTGAGAGAATGGTTTGGGCTGGAATGCCTATATCAGGCAAGGGAGAGAGGGTGGCAAGCTGTTCCGGCCTTTCTGCAATATTCAGGCTGCCCGGGGTTTTTCCCACCAGGATAGCCAGGGCATGTTCACTTTGCTTTTGCTTGGCAACAAGGCTGGCCTGTTCTCCTTTTTTGGACTCCACCAACTGCTCCTGCTGGAGCACATCAGCCAGCGGTACCTGGCCGGTCTTAAACCGGGTGGAAATAACCTCAAGAGCTTTCCTGTTTGCCTCGATTTGGGCATCAAGGAGCACTATTTCATTACTTTGTTCAATCAGGGTAAACCAGGTGGTGGCCACCTCTGCAGCCAAAGTGATGGCGGCTGCATCCAGGTCTGCTGCGGTTGCTTCCATGTCAAGTCGTGCAGCTTCAGCCGAGGAACGAATCCTGCCCCACAGGTCAATCTCATATTGAGCGGAAAGCCCAATGGTGAGTTCATCACTGGTTGTAGTTGACCCATCGGATTTATAGGATTTTTCAGTTATCTCAACTTCACCACTTACACTGGGGAAAAAACTACTCCGGCTTTTACGAAGGGTTGCTCTCGCCTGGCTCAGACGGTCCCAGCTGCTTTGGAGTGAAAAGTTATCGTTTAAGGCCTGTTCTATGAGTCTGTTTAATGTGGGGTCCTCAAAATCAAGCCACCATTTCTGGTTAAACTGCACTGTCCCGCTTTGTGAAAATGCAGACGGCAACGTAACCGGTACCTTCACCGGTGTTGTTTTCACGCTGCATCCGGCAGCGATAACAGCAACGCAAAAAAACAGCACAAGAAGCCGTTTATTCTCCTTCCCTTCCTTCATGTTCCTTCCTTTGGCCTAACCTGTTTGCACAACGAAATACATAGTGAAACACACGAATGCAGTGTTTATTACCTTACTCCTGAAGCGGTGCTAACGCCCGCAACCCAACAATTTCTAACAAAAAGAGCCGCATCTTTTGTACATTAGAAGTTCATCATACTTTTCAAAAGATACAAAAGGGAGCGGCTCATGAAAAAACTTATAGAAAGGTTTTCAGATCTGATCAAGGGTTCAATAACTGGTTTTGATCGTATCGTCTTTAACGGTTTTATCCTTGCTTTGATGTCTGCCAAGCAGATAATGCGATTTTGCAAAACCCAGGGTGTTCTCAACAAAGAGTACACATTATGAATGATAGCGTAACCAATCACGGGGGCTGTACTTCGGCGTTATTCTCTGCTTCTGACGTATAACTGGCATGACACAGGCCCACCATCCAGCCGTCTTTGCGCAAAGGACGACGTAAGAGACCAAAAGAATTGGCCTGGCCGTCAGCTGGTATCATACGGCACGCTTGCGAAACATCAGTGCCGCACTGGGCAGGGTCAGCGTGGCAATCAGTAGAAGCGGCCAGATATTAGACCATACCATCGGCAGATCGGCTCCTTCGAGGAAGATAGAGCGCAGTGAGTGAAAAATAATGAAAAAATAGGGGAAAAATAGGGAAAAATAGGGGACAGACCACGGTTTAAGGTTTGTGATTTTAAACATTTGATGTATGATTAGACATGCCACGTCGATCCCGCATACTAGTTCCCGGTATTCCTCTTTATATCATTCAGCGAGGGAATAATCGCCAAGCATGTTTTT
>PDTE01000017.1 GCA_002747135.1 Desulfobulbus propionicus
AGGCCGCCATTCATGCCCTGTTTGCCGCCATCCCCTACCACAACTATACGGGCAATGATATTGCCCGTTATGAAGGGTTTTATGCCAGCGTCATCTTTGCCTGGCTCTCTTCTGTTCCTTTACAGCTTGTTGTGGAAGATTGCACCAACAAGGGCCGCATTGATATGAGTGTGGAGACGGACGACTTTCTTTACCTCATTGAATTCAAGGTGGATATGCCCAACGAAAAGGCCCTTGCCCAGATTAAGGCCAGAGATTACGCCGAAAAATACCTGGCCAAAGGTAAACAGATTGTACTGATTGGCATTGGCTTTTCCAGCAAAGAAAGAAATGTTACCGAATTTGTCTGGGAATAAGGCCCGGAATAAGAAGCGATCACGGGCACTTCATCGTTGCCCGAGCACTCTTTCCCGCATACTCTTGTACACGAAAGTCTCACTTCGCCTTGAAAACTCAGGGGACACAATATCCAATTCCCAAAAAAGAGGCCAGCCACCAACTAATAAAGAATAAACATCTTGCTTTTTGTCGCATTTATGCGACAAAAAGCCCGTGATCTACACGATTGAAAAACCGCCATCTTTGAGAAATGGATAAAGGGAGTCAAAAAACCAAAAGATAAAGCCCGGATTTTTACCAGAATCAAGCGGGCCGAACTTGGCAATTTAGGCGACTATAGGCAAGTAACCGAAAATCTGTTTGAAATGAGAACCTTTTTCGGGCCGGGTTATCGACTTTATTACACGATCCGGGATGGAAAAATAGTTCTCCTGCTTTGCGGCGGGAACAAATCAAGCCAGGCCAGGGATATTAAAAAAGCAAAAACGATCCTGGAGGAATTGAAATGGGAATAACAACAAGCAAATGGGACACAAGCGAATGTCTGGACAGTCCGAAAATGATCCGGGAATACCTGATAGCCGCCATCGGAGACGTGGCAAAATCTCAAGGCATGACGCAAATTGCCCAAAAAAACAAATCTAAGCCGTCAAAGCCTATATAGGGCACTGGCCGAAAAAAGTTCTCCTAAATTTGACACGGTTGTAAAAGTTTTGGCCGCTTTTGATATTAAACTTTCTTTTAAAGCCGCATGAATATTAAGTAATTTCGGCGAATTGCTTCATTTTGCGCCTGGTTTGTTTTCAAAAAAGAGGAAGGAAAAAAGACTGTCACCATGACAAAGCAGACAAAAGAAGCAACGACCAGAACACTGATATCCCTGGCCAAAGAATACCGCCGAAAAATGTTCACCCAAAATTAAAAGGCGGCCTGTAATTGATCACAGGCACTTCATCTTTGCACGATCACCATTTCCCGCATACTCTTGTATGGCGGGAAATGGTGCTTGTACAAATCTGAACCGCCAGTGATCAATTACCCTATGCTTCTATTTCATGCTCCACATCAATGGCAATCTTGTAGAGTATGGTCAAGATAAAAAAGCCGGCTGCCCAGATACCAGCAGTAATGACCAGTTCGTTAATGGTCGGATAGTATTCAACGATTTCTTCAAGAGGAGTCGGAACAAAGCCGCCAAGCACAAAGCCAATTCCTTTATCCAGCCAAAAGGACAGGAATATTGCCGCGCAGCCCAGACCGAGCCAGAGATCGTTTCCATCCTGCCTCGCCCTGGGGTGGCAAATGAAATACATGCCCACAAAGAACAGGATAATGAAAGTCCACATAAAGGGGACCAGATTATTATAGACATGACCGTGATGGTCAAGGCCAAAGAACAGGTATTGCAGGGTGTGCATATGCCCTGGAATATTAGAGTAAAATCCGACAAAAAATTCCAGGCCGACAAAGAACATATTGGCAATTGCCGCATAGGTTATAATGGTAATCATTTTGTTGATTGCTTCCCTTCCAGCATCAAAATGAGCGACTCTTTTGAGAATAAGAGCCATTACAACGATAAGTGCGGGACCTGCGGCAAATGCTGACGCCAAAAAGCGTGGAGCAATAATGGCAGAAAGCCAGAAATGTCTGCCTGGCAGACCGCAGTACAGCATAGCTGTTACAGTGTGAATCGAAAAGGCAAACGGGATGGAGATGTAGACAAAAATATAAATCCATTTTGGTGGTGCAACCTGTTTTCGTTCTGCGGTTAAAATGACCCATCCACAGAGGGCGTTGAGTGATAAATAACCTAGCAGCACACACATATCCCAGAAGAGCATTGAGTTCGGTGTTGGGTGCAGCATTACATTCAGACCGCGTAAAGGTTGCCCTAAGTCTGCCATAATAAACATCATGCACATCAACAGAGAGGCTATGGCCAGAAACTCTCCGAGTATTGTTATTCTTCCAAAAGCTTTGAAGTTATGAATGTAATAGGGAAGAACGAGCATTACGCCCCCTGCAGCCACCCCAACCAGAAAGGTAAACTGGGATATGTACAATCCCCATGATACATCCCTTGTCATCCCTGTAAGTCCCAGACCATAGAAGTACTGGCGCAGGTAACATATACCCCCTAAGGCGACTATACTTCCTAAAAAGGCGAGCCACATCCAGTAATTTTTGTTTCCTTTTAGTGCTTTCTCAAACATGGCAACCTCATATTATGTAAAAGACCGATGGATGGGTACCCAGGGCTGGTTTACGCTGAATGGTATAGTTTTCCTTCAGCACCTTTCTCACCTCAGATTGTGGATCGCTCAGATCTCCAAAGACCATGGCCTTGCTGGAGCCGCAGGCTTCAACACAGGCAGGCTCTTTACCGGCACCGACACGTTCAGCGCAGAAATTGCATTTTTCCACAACGCCTCGCATGCGTGCCGGAAAATCACGATTGATCTTCTTGATAAATGGACGAGGATTTCTCCAGTTGAAACTTCGCATGCCGTAAGGGCAGGCCGCCATGCAGAAACGGCAGCCAATACAACGGTGAAAGTCCATGACAACAATGCCGTCCTTGTTCTTGAAAGTAGCCTTGGTTGGACAGGCGCGAACGCAGGGAGGACTGTCACAATGATTACACATCACAGGTACCTGATGCGATTCTGTTGTTTCATCTTTAAAAAGGTGGCTCTTTTCGGGAAAACAATTTTCATAATTCGTCATCCACACCCATTTAATTTCGTCTCGTTTTTCAGGAAATTCAGGAACATTGTGCGCATTAATACAGGCACGCATTACTTTCTCGCCAAGAGATGGATCGTGTTGGAATTGACGAATATCGATGACCATTCCATAACGTTTTCCATCTGTTGCCGCTGGTACACCATGACCCTTTACTTCGGCATGTTTGGCTGGCGCATGCGCCTGTCCTTCTGAGGATGCGTTGGCCAGCCGCTCTACAGCGGCAGCTCCGCCCAGACAACCCAGCGTTGAAATGCCGGCTACCTTGAGGAAATCTCTTCTTTTCTTATCCATCAGTATATCTCCTTCTATGCCTTTTATTCTTCAGGAGCCAGATGGCAGTCCCAGCAATATGGCTTGACTGAAGCGTAATCATGGCAGGCATCACAGAATTTCTTTTTGCTTGTATGGCACTTCATGCAGGTCAACATCAAACTTTTCTTGTACGATTTGCCGTCAATTTCAAATGTGGATCTGTCCCCGTCGCGAAGCACTTCGTCTCTCCAGGTATTAAGCAGCTTCATATGGCCAGTGCGCATTTCTTCAGCGGGCAGCACACATTGCTTGGCATCCTTAGGCAGCTCAGGTTCGGGAGCTTTACCTGAACCTCCGAGGTTGTACCAGACTGGTATCGTGAAAATCAGGACAAATATGATCAGTCCCGGAATGATTTTACCACTGTCGAACATTGTTATTCCTCCATTTCAACCGGGATTTAGACCAAAGTTCTGAGACCTTCGTCGAGTTCCTGCCGTTGTTCACCTTCAATGACCAAGGCGTTGCCGACCAGTTCACTTAAGCCGGCAACCTGGACCTGAGGCACCCAGTAATCCATCAACGTTGTCAGGGTGGCACGATCAATGGCGCAGATACAGCCCAGCGTATTGATATCATGTTTTTCCTGCACATATTTAACAGCATTGGCTCTTGGCAAGCCGGAGCGCATCCTGAGCTCCATAATTTCGTCTGTATTCAGGGCCGTTCCAGAACCACAGCAAAAAGTTTTCTCGCGAATGGTGTTTTCCGGCATCTCAAACCATTCATCCACGACATGATCAAGTATATATCTCGGCTCCTCCAGGAGCCCCATGGCTCTGGCTGGATTACAGGAATCGTGGAAGGTGGCTCTGACATGAGCATTGCGGCTTTTATCAAGTTGAATCTTGCCGTGTTTGATCAGGTCGGCTGTGAATTCAGAAATATGAACCATCTTTGTGGATGCCGCATTTTTGAACACAGTCCCTGTTATTGGAGATTTAGGTATATCCAGAAAGTCTGCCGGGCCGTTCATGGTGTCCATATACTGATGAACAACCCGCCACATATGGCCGCATTCCCCTCCCAGAATCCACTTCACGCCCAGACGCTCAGCTTCTGCATACATCTTGGCGTTCAGTTTTTTCATGACTTCGTTGTTGGTAAACAGGCCAAAGTTGCCGCCTTCTGACGCATAGGTGGACCAGGTGTAATCAAGGCCAATTGCTTCAAAAAGAAGTAGATAGCCCATGCAGGTAAAAATACCGGGCTCGGCAAAGACGTCAGCAGAAGGCGTGATAAACAAGACCTCTGCTCCTTTTTTGTTAAAAGGAGGATTTACAGTGATTCCTGTGAGGTTTTCAATGTCTTCACAGAGGAAGTCCACGTTCCCTTTAAAGGCCTGTGGGGTGAGTCCCATGTGGTTACCGGTTCTGTTGGAGTTGGAAACCGGTTCCATGGCCCAGTTGATACCTATACCCAGAAGATGGAGTAATTCGCGGAGCATCATGGTGATCTCGGCGGTGTCTATGCCGTATGGACAAAACACCGAACAGCGCCGACATTCTGTACATTGATAGGCATACATAAACCACTCTTTAATGACGCCGACGGTTACTTCCCGGCCTCCTGCGAGCTTACCGAGTATCTTTCCTGCCAGGGTGAATTCCTGACGATAGACTGAGCGGAGCAGTTCCGCCCTGAGTACCGGCATGTTTTTGGGATCTCCTGTGCCAAGGAAGAAGTGGCACTTGTCAGCGCAGGCGCCGCAACGGACACAGCAGTCCATAAATATTTTCAGGCTGCGGAACCGATCCAGCCGTTCAGCTATGCCCTGAATAATGATATCCTTCCAGTTTTCAGGGAGCTTCCAGTCATCATCCTCAGCGTTCCACTCTCTGGCATTGGGGAAACTGATCCCCTGCTGGCTGTCGAGATATTCAAGTTTTTCAGGCTTGGTGGAGTATGCATAGTTGCCGGGCTTAAAAACAGCAGGGACGTCCATCCAGTCTTTGGTTGGAAAACCACCCGTCATCAGCGAGGGACCTTCGGCAACGCTTCTTGCCAATTTTTCTACCTTTACTACTGCCATTGCGTTATCCTTATCCTCTTAGTTTTATAAGCGTATTATAACGACCCGCATTGAATACAACTTTCTGTTTTTACTTGGTTTTGTCCTGCAACTGCTTTCAGGTTGCCCGGATTCGGGTAAGCGCGACTGGCAGCTATAGCCCCTCTGTGCGGTCAATCGTGATCGCCCAAAGATGGGTGACCTGAGAGCAGGTACAGCCTATTCTTCTTTTTCCGAAGGCTCTTCCGGTTTTGGCGGTAATTCTTTTTCCACGGGAATACCCTGTTCAACCATGTCTTCCCTGAATTCGTCTTCATAAGAAGCATAGGAATGCGGTTTGATATCTGGATTCCATGGGTTGACGTGACGCACCTTACGGGTGTCATTGGCCATATTTCTCGTGGGGCTCATGAAAACTCCGCCCATGTGCATGAGCTTACTGTAGGGGAAGTAGGCCAGGAGTGAGCAGACAAGAAAAAGGTGTGCATAAAAAATGGCGCTGATATCTGCGGTGATGGTTGGGTGGAAGGTAACCAGTCCTACCGCCAGCTGCTTGATGGCGTTGATATCCACATCTGTTCTCAAAAAAAACCGCATCAGTATACCCGTGCCTGCAATAGCAAGGAGCAGAAACAGGGGGAAGTAATCGTTGGCAAGCGAGAGGTATTTCACCTGCGGATTGATAAAACGTCTTCCCAGCAGAAACAGCAGGCCAAGCACGATGGTGATATCAGTAATATACATGGTGGGGGCGCCAATCTGCAAAAGAGAGTCCCCAGCCTCTGCGATGGTAACCAAGAAAGGTACCGGCTCGGTAAAAAGGCGGAGGTGACGAAAAATAATGATGAGAAAACTATAGTGAAACATGATGGCAAACAGCCAGAGCCACTTATTTGACTGATACGTCAATTTAGGGCCTTCATAGGCTGTGGCCTTGGTGTTACGCCAAAGAGAACGGAACAGGACAATCTCCAGAAACATGCGGCCAACAACATCAATCGTGTTGGTTGGGGCTTCAAGTTTGTCTGGCTTGATCCAGGGGAGAGATTCACCCTGACCACAGGTTGTTGGGATTTTAAAAGGAACAGGTGATTTTGCCCAGTTGATTACCCTGTAGCAAAACCCGCCAAGGAACAGGCCCATGGCCAGATATGGAACGAGCACCCCGAAGAGGTACTGCATTCCAGGTATCTGTACACCTATGAGCGCAATCAAAAACAAGGCAACCACTGCCGCTAGCGGGAAGGCGTATTTCATCGATCACTCCTTCACATTTCTAAGTCAATATTACAAAGACGTTATCAAAAAAGCCGAATATATATAGTTACATGCGACTGCGCAGTAACCATCCGGCTGGTAACTCGGTGTTCTGAACCCTAGGGAGTTTCCTTATCCAGCAATCTGGATGGACAGCCAGAATCGGTTAACACATGATTACCACTCTTGAGTTCATTTATCCTGCACTGGTAGAGCTGCTCCCGACAGGCAACATAAATATTGAACCCAGCCAGAGCCATTCGGTCAATGTCACAGTCAACCTGATCCAACTGCGACAATAGCGCCTTTGTTTCTTCTTGCCGGGAAAAGACCTGCTTGATAACCCATTTCAGCTCAAGAAGTGGAGCTACTGCCTGCGCCGGCGAAAATTCCTGTACCGCTCGAATACGGATCAACTGATCCAGTGGGGGCAGCATTGCCTCTGTTTCTGCATTGCTGACGAGTAAATCGTAGAGTGAATTCAGTGCCTGGCTAATATTCACACCGACAGGGTTGGCAAAGGGATTTTTTGCTTTTTTGAAAAAATCCGAGGAAGTATAAGTAGTTAGTGTTCGTTCAAGCCAGAGGGCCTGTATCTCTTTTTTCCCACTGCAAAGGGCCTCTGTTACTTCCATACTCTTTGTAGCCGCAACCTTTGGAAATGCCGGTTCAAGATTTTTTCTGTGGCAAAATGTCGTTTGCTTGACCAGTAAAACCAGACTGACAAGCCAGAAGCTGCAGGTCAGCGTTCAAAAACAGTCATTTCACCTATAAAAATGAATGATGATTCATGCTCGAAATGCTCTATCATGATTACACGCTGATTTCAAGTGAAAAATTAATGTAACTGCTCACAGGGCATGTACCACCCTGGTTTCACTTGCTTTAAGTTTGTACCTGCTCCGAGAACGCCCGAAGATGAGTGTTTTCGGAGCAGGGGAACCAATCACAGGGTCTGTGCTTCTGTGTTACTCTCTGCTTTTGACATGTAACTGGTCACGGGTGCAACAGAATTGGGCAAGCACTCTTTTCCGCTCTCCAAGAGTATGCGGGAAAGAGTGATCGGGCAAAGATGAAGTGCCCGTGATCAGTTACGGAGCAGGTACACGTTAATTTGCCTGGCTTTCCAGTAAATACCTGGAGACCAGAATGAAAGGGTCGTCTTTGAGCGTTTCAGCCAGAGGAGGAGGGGAGGCTTTATCCTTGTTATCAGCTTCCTGGTTGAGCAGACCAGCCTCTTCTGCCCGTTTTCTGGCCTCTTCAAGTTCCAGTCGCTCCTGTTTTGCTCCTTCAAGAGAAAGAGAAGCCCTGGTATTTTCACTTCTGACTTTTGCTTTGGCAGACTCGGCTTTTATCTGCTGAAATTGTTTGTTTTGGCTAACCCACTTACTGGCTTTTTTCTGGAGTGCGGCCACATTAAAAGCATCTCCCTGCCATTTTTTATAGCTAACATCATCAACATGATCCCAGGAAAGGGAATTGTCCAGATACTGTTCTCCTGTCTTGAGGTAATCAAGCATGGAAGGAACGATGATATCAGGTGTAACCCCTTTGAACTGGGTGGAACCGCCGTTTATCCGATAAAACTTCTGGATGGTCAGTTTAAGAGCTCCCAGATCATCAAATCTTTTCATTTGAAACAGGGGCAGGCTTCTGTTCATGTCCATTACAGCCTGAACAGTTCCTTTGCCATGGGTATGCTGGCCGCCGATTATCAGGGCGCGTCCATAATCCTGGAGTGCTGCCGCCAATATTTCTGAAGCAGATGCACTGAACTGGTTCACCAGGATAATCAGTGGGCCGTCATAAACGACCTTGACATCTTCGTCTTCCAGAACTCGGATCATACCACGGGAATCCTTTATCTGTACAATCGGCCCCCCTGGCAGAAACAGACCGGATATGGAAACCGCGTCTGTAAGTGCGCCTCCGCCATTATTACGCAGATCCAGGATAATTCCTTTTACGCCCTGCTCAATGAGTTTGTTCA
Organism: Desulfobulbus propionicus; assembly: GCA_002747135.1. Classification (GTDB taxonomy): domain Bacteria; phylum Desulfobacterota; class Desulfobulbia; order Desulfobulbales; family Desulfobulbaceae; genus Desulfogranum; species Desulfogranum propionicus_A. Next base: position 8,661 of record PDTE01000017.1, read on the forward strand.
ATTCAGTCCTGGTATCATCGGTAACGTTTCTCCCTTTTCTTCCGTTGTCTGTGGCTTCAAAGTCCCTGTAGAAACTGGGCAGCCGGATATAACCATATTTCTCGCCGTCATCGCTGTCCAGGACAGCTGACTTAACATAGGTCTCCTCTATCTGGACAACATCGCGTACAATCGGGATGATCAACCTGGTGCCGTCTGGTCGCTGAACGGTCAGCCGCACCTCGGTTCCCTTGGGGCCGCGGATATAGCTTACCGCCCTGGTGATACGCATATCTGTTATTTCAACAGGCTCACCGTCTTTTTCCGAGACAGCCAGGATGGTGTCCTCTCCCTGCAGCTGTCCCTGCTTTTCTGCCGCGCTGCCTGGTATAATGCGCACTACCTTTATCAACCCGTCTTCTTCTCTTAACAGGGCGCCTATGCCTTCAAGAGAACCGCTCATGTGAATATTGAAATCCTCCTTGGTTAAGGGAGGCATATAACTTGTATGGGGATCAAATGAGCGGGCGACCGCGTCAAAGTATCTGTTATAGTGCTCCTGCCTTGTTTCCTGCAAAAGTCTTTGCAGGGCTCTGTGCGTTCGTTTTTTTACTTTCTGTTTTGCCTGGGCAATCTGTTGAGTGAATGTGGCGGCGTCACCCCTGGTCTTCCCTTTTTTCTCCTCTTTTTTCTGCTTGTCAACGGCGTTGTGGTAACTGTCCAGAATCTGCATTTTCAGGATTTTGCGCCAGCGATCTTTCAATGACGGGAGGTCAACAGCATAGCCCAGCTTTTTGGGATCTGTTTCCAGGTATTCATCTTTGTTGAAATCAAAATTGCTGCTCATGAGGGGATCAATAAAGTCCTGCACCTGGCGGATACGTTCATCAAGAAGCTGTTCTCCGGCGTCAGGAAGAACGATGCGGCCATGCCGGAGCTCTTCCCCAATATGACTGGCAAAGGCCTCGAGTTGCTCTACATCTGCCAGCAGTAAAAATCGTTTTCGTGGATCAAGCTGCCTTATATAAAGGGCAAAGGCCTCCTGTGACAGTGTATTGTCCAGGGGATCATGGGAAAAATGCTGCGCCGGGAGTTGACGGCTGAGAATATAGGCAATAACCTGATTTCTGCCAGGGTCGAACTCGACAGGAAAGGTTTTTGCCCAGGCAGCAGAGGCAGAAAAAAGAGTCAGCCAAATGAAAAGAGAGCAGATATGAGCGGTAAATTGCATGGGAGCCTGTGTTAAGGGTGAACGAATTATACAGGTGAGCGGCTTCATATACCGTAAATAGAATTATTACGCTCGTTGGGATGAGTCATGTGTAACTTCTGGATAACCGAGACAGATGGTACATGAAAAACCGCGCTAATGTGGGCTGATGACCTTATCAGCCATAACCATTGCGTTCATGATATCATACATGTTAGAGATAGTGCCAACCTTGATATCAGGTTTAAGCTTAAAAAAATCAAGACAGGTACCGCAGACAAGGATTTTAACATTCCTGTTCTGCAGTTCCACTAACGCTTCCAGAGCCCCTGATTGCTGCGTGACCAGCTTCACGCCTGAGTTGTAAAAAAGAATTTTTTCAGGCATTGGAGAAACGTCCTTTATTGTCTGGATAAAGGTCTGCAGCAGTGCCCAGCCCAACTCATCATTGCTGCGGCCCATGGTGTCTGCGGAGATAACATAGATTATCTGTTTCTGTCCGGGGGCCGGGCACGGGTACTGCTCAACATCATCGTTGAGCAGGTCTTCTTCTGAGGCAGTAAGAAAAAGATGAAAGGTGCCGTCATCCTGTTCCAGGGTAACTACTTCACACCCTTGACTCCCGCCAAAACGGGCTACATTGTTTTTAGCTGCGTCGTTATCAACGATAACAATAATTTTTTTTGCTCCGTTTTCCAGAGCATCCTTGGTTTTGAGAACCGGTTTCGGGCAGGGCAATTGTTTACAGTCAATTGTTATGACGTCCATATTAAGGTAACCTTTATTTTCACAGAATAAGCTGCTGTTTCTCCTTTGCAAAAAATATTTCTATGTTTTCAGCTTTCTCACTGGTGCAGTAAGTCTCGGTCATTTGGTCAAGCTGCTCGTCGCTGCGTTCAGGATCATGATGAAACAGGGCAAGCTTTTTTACTCCGGCCCGTTTTGCGGCATCAATGGCATCTTCTATAGGGGTGTGCCCCCAGCCAATTTTGCCGCTCAGGTATTCTTCACGGGTATACTGAGCATCATGGATAAGAAGATCTGCGTCTTTGAAAAATGATTCAATTACCTTGTTTTGCTCCCTGGCTACCAGCTCTCCTTCATGTGCCATCAGTTCATCATACTTCGGATCTTTTGGGTCAGTAATGAACAGGTTGCGAAAGGGTTCAGTGTCATAAGCAGTGCATACCACTGAATCCCTGAAAGTGAAACGATACCCAAGCGCTGTGACAGGGTGATTAATAATAGCTGTTGACAGGGTGATGCCATCGCCAATATCAATCAGCGGTTCTTCTTTCAGGCGAAAGTATTCAATGTTTCCGGCCAGTTCTCCCATGTTTACCGGAAAGTACCGGTATTTCATCTGTCCGCCGACCACAGATTCAAGCGGATCGTCTTCGTAGGTTACCGGCCCGTAAACCTTTACAGACGTTCCGGGGATGTATACCGGCACAAAAAACGGAAAACCCATGATATGATCCCAGTGTGTGTGTGAAAGGTAAATTTCGGTGGATATCGGGCCGTTGGGAAGATCATGTTTCAACATGTAGCTGGCCAGTTCCCTGATGCCTGAACCTGCATCAATGATGACATGGCGGTTTACCTCCGGAAATCTCAGCTCAATGCATGCTGTATTCCCGCCATACTTCATGGTATTCGGCCCCGGGCAGGGAATAGAACCGCGGACACCCCAAAAGGTAACCTGTATCATGTTGCGCTCCTAAAAAATCATACCTGGAGGTAACTCCTCACAGATCACCCCTCTTGGAACGATCACGACCCGCCGCATAGAGGGGCTATAGCTGCCAATCGTGCTTGTTCAAATATGGGCAACCTGAGAGCAGTTACACGTTTGAGGTATGTAAAATCAGAGAGTTACACACCCAGTGAATAGTTACACCTGGAGAAATATTTCAGCCCTAATTATTTCCTGTTTCACCGCCTCAGACAGGGCGGCTACGGTTTCCCACTGTAAACCGGTCTCTTCAAGCAGATCAGGCAGCTGTTCTTCATCAGGGTAGTGGTTTCCTGCATTGCCGATATCAAACAGGCAGACATAAAAATCCGCCAGTGCTACCGTGGCAACGAGATTTTTATTTTTCGGCTGCGCATCTTGTGGTGTATGGTGATGACAGATGGTGTCTGTTATTGCCTGGTTCAGTTTCCACTTTTCGGAAATCAGTCTGCCCACATCTTCGTGGTCTATTCCCATAAGCTTACGTTCGGCGTTGATAAGCGCTTCCTGACTCTGACGGGTCGCTTTAATTACATCGGTGTATTCGTCTCCAAAAGGTATTTTGCCAAGATCGTGAAGCAGGCCGGCAACAAAATACTCTTCTCGCTCGCTAAGTTCAATGCCCTGTTCTGCGGCAAGAAGTTTGGACATAACACCCACGCCGATGGAATGAGCCCAGAAATGTTTTATGGGCAGGGCCTTTGATTTTTTTATCTGGCCAACGCTTCGAATGATAGCTGTCGACAGGGCCAGGTTTTTGACGGTATTTATCCCCAGCATAATGATTGCTCTGGTGAGGGAGGTAACCCTGTCTACCAGGGAATAATATGCTGAATTAATCAACTTAAGCACCTGGCCGGTTAAAACAGGGTCAAGTGAAATCACCTTGTTCAGATCATTGGGTGAAACATCCTGCCGGCTGCAAACCTCCATGACCTTGCTCACGGTGTTAGACAGACTCGGCATTTTATTGACAACTTTTTGAATTTTTTTGAGTTTTTGATCCCGATCGTTCATAGGTGACACTATCTATAGGTATAGGGAAAAGCAGTTTCCTTCAGGCGCAGAGACTCGAAAAGCGTAACACTTCAAATGGGATAACTCCCCATATCTGTTATTATATACGGTAGAACAGAGTACTGGTCAAGCAAACCGTAACTGATCACGGGGTTTGTGCTTCTTCATTTTTCGTAACTACTCACTGGGTGTGTACCTCTCTGGTTTTACCTACCTCAAACGTGTAACTGCTCTCAGGTTGCCCCTATTTGGACAAGCACGATTGGCAGCTATAGTCCCTCTATGCGGCGGGTCGTGATCGTTCAAAGAGGGGTGACCTGTGAGTAGTTACCATTTTTCTCTGCTTCTGACTCCATATCTCTCCACCATATCCTGATAACGTAATCCTGAACCACCAAAAATATCCAGGGCGGAGCCAACGGTGAAATCCAGAACACCTCTGCCTGCCCCAAAAAGAGTGTTAAGGTCACTATTTGTTGCAATGCCGCCGGCATAGGTGATCGGGGCCGGGGGATCAAGAGCAAGCAGGGCAATTAATTCGGCGTCCAGGCCCATACTTTTCCCTTCCACGTCAACGGCATGGATAAGGAATTCGTCACAGTAATCTGATAGGTTATGGAGCACAGCCGGAGTCACATCCAGTGAGGTAAACCGTTGCCATCTGTCTGTAACCACATAATATCGCCTATCTTTTTTTCGGCAGCTGAGGTCAAGTACCAGCCGTTTGGCACCAACACTTTTTACCAGGTGCTGTAATCTTTGCTGATCAAGCCTGCCATTATGAAAGACCCAGGAGGTGACGATGACATGCGTTGCTCCCTGTTCCAGCCAATATGCTGCGTTATCAGCAGTGATCCCCCCGCCAACCTGCAGCCCGCCAGGCCAGGCAAGCAGAGCATTGCCCGCAGCTTCTTCGCTTCCGGGCCCCAGCATAATGACATGACCTCCGGTCAGGTTGTCCTGACGATACATGGAAGCGTAAAAGGAGGGAGGGTGCTCTGAGGAAAAATTGATCTGAAGAGCGGAATCAGAATTATCTGAAAGGGTTGAGCCGACTATTTGTTTGACTTTGCCGTTATGCAGGTCAATACAGGGGCGAAATCGCATGGCAAAAACGGTGGGCAAGGCGGTTGAGTTTTGTCCGCCTTGCGGTTACAGGTTTTTCAAGCTTTTATGACCAGCATGGTGGTTGGGTCCAGCCGCAGGTCCATGTCGTAATCAACCTCTTCACCACTGTTACGGATGACTTCCAGCTGTATGGTAGCATCTGACTCCGGTTTAAGGAGGATGATTGAGTCAAAAAAGTCGTCTATTTCGTGACAGGGCGCTGGTACACCGGTTGGAGAAAAGCGGTCGTCATCTCTGTGGCTGATGGCCGAAAACCAGGACTGCAAACTCATCTGTTCGGTAAATTCCTTCATGTCTTCAATGATGCTGCGGTCAGCGTTGACAAAATCAAACCCGTCAACAACCAGGCAGTTTGGCTTGAAGATATTTTGCAGAACAAGGTCATTTAACCGTTCTTCAAGACGCGGTCTACTAAAAGCAGATTCCTTGAAAGTCATGATCATCCTGTTTTGATTCACCAGGTCCAGAAGTTCGCTGGTTGTGTCTTGTCCTTCAGTAATAACCTGGATAATATCTTCATACCGTAATCTGGTTTTTTCTATTGATTCTCCAATGCTTACATGAATTACTTTATTGCCCTGAAGAATAGAGTTCAGTGCTATCTGCACTAAAATTGCGGTTTTTCCCAGTCCAGCACGGGCCATGACAAGACCCAGCTGATTTTTTTCACTACCCGTATTGAACATCTGCACAGGATTCTGGTTTACCAGGTGTTTATATCCCATATTATTACCTCTTTGTAACTGCTCACAAGGCGTATACTGCCCTGGTTTCACTTGCTTTACGTCTGTAGCTGCTTCCATCTCGCCCGAAGAAGAGTGACCTGGGAGCAGGTACACCTCTTCAAGGGTAAAAATGATTTAAGTCCAGCTTACCTGATGATTATGATAAAAAAACAAAATATTCAAGGAGGCGGCACCATTTTTACCCTGTTATCCTTCTTTTTTCTGCGCCTCGTATTCTTTTACCAGCTCGTCGCTGATGCTTTTGGGCACCTGTTTATAGGTGGAAAACTCCATGGTGAATTCAGCTTTTCCTTGAGTAAGGGAGCGTAAGGTTGTGGAGTATCCAAACATTTCCGAGAGAGGGACCTCTGCTTCAACTACTGTGTAGGTGCCTTCTTCCTGGGTACCAATTATGATCCCGCGTCGTTGGTTCAGGCTTCCCATAACAGCACCTTGAAACTCGGAAGGGCCTTCGATGGCAACCTTCATGATTGGCTCCATAATGACTGCATTTGCTTTGGCATAACCCTGTCTGAATGCGCCGATTGCTGCCTGCTGGAACGCGACGTCAGAGGAGTCAACGGCATGGTAATTGCCATCATTGATAACGACCTTTATGCCTGTAATAGGTGAGCCGGTCATGGTTCCCTTTGCCAGTGACTTCTGGAAGCCCTTGTCGCATGAACTGATGAATTCACGAGGAATAACCCCGCCGACGATTTCATCGATAAATTCATATTCACCTTCTTCCGCTGGCTCCATATATCCGGCCACCCGGCCAAACTGGCCTGCCCCTCCGGTCTGTTTCTTGTGGGTGTAATCAAATTCAGCCCGATGCAGGATTGTTTCACGATAAGCGACCTGGGGGGCACCTATTTCTACCTCGGCATTGTACTCCCGCCTCATTCGCTCAATATATACCTCCAGGTGGAGTTCACCCATCCCTGAGATAATGGTTTCATTGGTTTCATGATCGACATATGTCTTGAAGGTTGGATCTTCCTTGGTGAAGCGGTTCAGGGCCTTTGACATATTTACTTGAGCCTTGTTGTCTGCCGGAGTAACCGCCAGCGATATAACAGGCTCGGGCACATGCATGGAACTCATGGACCAATTAAGCCCTTCATGACAGAAAGTGTCTCCTGATGCACAGTCAATACCAAACAGGGCAACAATATCTCCTGACCCTGCACTTTCTATTTCCTCCATCTCGTCCGCGTGCATACGAACCAGACGACCAACCTTGACCTTTTTACCGGTACGTGTGTTAATCATGGTGTCGCCTTTATTAATCATGCCCTGGTAGGTACGGATATAGGTCAACTGACCGTAGCGACCGTCTTCCAGCTTGAAGGCAAGGGCTACCAGCTTGTCTTCTGGATCGTTGGAGACCGGGATCTCTTCTTCATTTTTGTCCAGATCCAGCGCAATGTTTTCCACGTCTGTCGGACAGGGAAGGTAGGCGTTGACGGCATCAAGCAGTGGCTGTACCCCTTTATTTTTATACGCAGAGCCAAGTAATACCGGCGTAAGCTCAAGGCTTAATGTCCCCTTGCGGACTGCATCGTAGATCATGTCTTCCGGGATGTCTCTTTCCTCCAGCATCGCCTCCATCAGCTCATCGGAAAACATAGATACCGCATCAAGCATTTCTTCTCTTTTTTCCTCTGCCTCATCTTTCAGATTGGCCGGTATCTCCTCAAAGCGAATGTTTTCACCGTTGTCACCGTCAAAATATACCGCCTTCATGGTAATCAGGTCGATGACGCCGGCAAGCTCACTTTCCAGGCCTATGGGCAACTGGATCATAACCGCATTCAGATCAAGCTTGTCCCGCAGCTGCCGGGTTACCCTCGCCGGGTTTGCTCCGGTGCGGTCACACTTGTTGATAAAGGCAATTCGTGGAACATTGTAACGGGTCATCTGACGGTTAACGGTAATGGACTGTGACTGAACACCGCCAACTGAGCAGAGTATGAGGATGGCTCCATCGAGCACACGCAGTGCACGCTCAACCTCAACAGTGAAGTCAACGTGCCCTGGTGTATCAATAATATTAATGTCTCGGTTTTTCCAGTTGCAGAAGGTTGCTGCGGACTGAATGGTGATTCCTCTCTCCCGTTCCAGTTCCATGGAATCCATCTTGGCGCCGACGCCATCTTTTCCTTTTACATCATGAATCGCATGAATACGTTGCGTGTAAAACAGGATTCGTTCGGTCAGTGTTGTTTTTCCTGAGTCAATATGGGCACTGATCCCTATGTTTCGGACATTCTGCAGATCTTTTTTCATCACGCTTTCCTCGGTTGCTTCATTGCGGCCGCTTTGCTTTCAGGTGCGGTCAAACCATCGAAAAAATAAAAAAGGAGTCACGGTGCTCTGTAACTCCCTGTTTCTTCTTTTTTTTGATAGGCAGAACATGGCGTCCTGCAACTGGGATATACTCTCATATGGAGTATCTTAATATTATATAAAATGTTAAAAATATATAATATAGTGCATTTTTGTAAATATGTAAAGAGTTTTTTGTGGGTGCCGCTGCAAAAAAACTACCGACCCCAGGGTCTCTTCTGGCCATGACCTTGTCTTTTCTTGTAATCAGCGGCGAAGCAATCAGCCAAAATCACCGGATAAGAGCCAGCCACAAATGCGACAAGACGCACCTAGTGTCCTGTCAACGCTGCTCTGTCGTATCCTGCTTGTCTTTTTCAGCCCTTATGCAACCTTGCCCTGTGTCACATAGCACTACTATGCAATACAGGACAAGGCTGCATAAGGACAAGAAAAATCCGGCGCAATATACTGACATTTCATCGTTGACATGACACTAGACGTCTCGGAAAAATCAAGGGACAATTTTACCGCTATACAAGAGTATGCGGGAAAGAGTGATCGTACAAAGATGAAGTGCCTGTGATCAGTTACATCAAACCCTTTTGTGCTAATTCTCTGCAAACTACCGGTGCTTTTACGTCCGGACATTCGGCAACCATTTCCTCTGTCATTACGTTCGGCTTACATTCCAAAAGAGGAAATGGGCATAATTAACTGATAATAAAAGATAATTTAATTGCGCGGCCCCATTTGCTTGCAAGCATAATCGAAAATGTACTACGGTAGCGCAAAGTTAGTTTTAAAAAATAAAGGAGCAAGCTATCAGAAATCAGTCGTGTCCGGTTAAGGACTTGCATCTAATGCGGAAAAAACCCGCAACCCAAGAGGCATTACTCCTCAAATAATTTCTTGTTTTTTATGACAGGAAATGAAGAGTAAGGTACTAATGGTTCAGGAATTTTCAAATTAAGATTGTTAGGGTCAGGGCAGAGGCTTTCTCCTGTGCTTCTCTGGTTTCGTTTAAAATTTGAGTTCAATTCCCTGACTCGTTTTATTGAAACAGGCTCATCATGCTGCTCATGGCAGTAAATGGCAAGCAGAAGATACGTGGTCAAGCCAGGTATATTTGTCCCATTAGCCCATGTTTGCTACGTGCAACAAGATGATAAACACGGAGGTGACGTTTCCACCAAGCAAAAAACTTTTCTATTTTCCAGGGAAGGTTATGTCCCCATCGTTTTTGACCGCTACCATATCATGGCAATAATCAACCGCCAAATTGATGCTCTGCGTCGAGAGCAACAAAACAAGCTGACTGCCGTAGGCAAACACACCTTGAAAGGAAGCAGGTATTTACTTCTGCGCAATTATCACAGCCTGAGTAATTCACTAACGGATTACTTGAAGGGCTCAATAGCAAAATCAAAACAATGAAACGGTAAGCGTAGGGCTTCAGAGATATAGATTATTTCAAACTCAGAATCTACGAGCTCCACGAGTCAAAGTATGCGTTTACCGGATGAACCAAAAAATCACCTCGACTTTCGTTTTTTTTGTAAATAATTTAAAATGGTTAATGCAAATTTCTAACCAGACACCACTGAGTTCATTTAGTTTGTGTACTTCAACTGGGTCAATCAATGCAAGTATTCTGGTAAAAATGTTTCACATTATCAACAGTTAACAAGAGAGCCTGTTTAAATGAATAAATATTTTATGTTAATTTCAGTGTTGATTACTTTAACTGGATTAATATTAGAGGCGGAGCCTTCTTGGGGTGCCAATGAGCTGCCAAAAAATTCTTTTGGTAAAAAATATGAACACTTAATTCCAGAGGATGCCACGCTTGTTGAATATGACCCTCATCGCTTTGCTTTAATCTCGGGAGCAGTTATTTCCGAAGACGGAGTCGAGTTGGCTGGAGTAAGTGTGACCATCTTGAACAAGCCTGAATATGGATCAGTATTAACGAATGATGATGGAAAATATCTGCTCCCTGTAGAAGGTGGTGGGAGCCTGACGGTTGCTTTTGAAAAGGATGGTTTTACCACAGTTCATCGTCATATAAGTGTACACTGGAATGACATTGCAGTTGCTGACCTGGTTAGAATGCTGGAGTTCCGAGAACCTTCCCGTGTAATGAAAAAAGCTCAGGCTTTATCAAAGTCAGGCAGGTTCAGTGGTGACAATATTATCACTTACAGGAGTCAGGAGACAAATGATAAAACTGGCTCCAGAGCATGTACCGTTGTAATGAAAGGAAGTACCAACACCTATGCCGGTAGCAAAGGGCGAATGACAAAGGTAGCTACCCAAACACCACAGATCAGTGCAGTTGAATATACCACACCGGAATCCATGCCAGCCCAACTACCACCAAATTCGGCCTTTACCTATTGTGTAGATTTGTCTGTTAACGGCGAG
>PDTE01000018.1 GCA_002747135.1 Desulfobulbus propionicus
TCGTAAACCATTGCGTAATTGTCTCCGGCAATACGCTTTAATAACTGGATCAACGTAATATTCTTTGCATTAATCGTGATAGGGCGTTTTTTAGATGCACTATCAACATAAATATCCACATTTGTCGTCTCCCTAATTTTAGACAGCAGCATCTCTAAGGGAATCGACTGAGATATTACGCTAAAAGTGGCATCTGAATAAGCGGTAAACTGCAATCTGTTTGCTTCTTCACTTGCTTCAATTGATCGAGCAAACGTCATCGTCATGATGCTGATAGTCAATAGTAACATCAGAAATTGTCTTAGGTAACAGAGATAATTGTTCATGATATTAACTCGTTATTTTTCAGTAGGGGGAATTCCGGGGACACAATTCTATTTTTTCTTGGGTCGTCCCGGCAGCCCCGGTCGGGGATTCCGTCCGGTAATATTTTCAATGATAGAATAAAAACTATCCGAGCCATGAAAAAAATTATACCCTTATAACGGATGGACACAATAAAAAACGGTATTGTGTCCCCAGATTACCCCAGATTACCCTCCCAACTTCTTTTTTTGTTTCCTTGGTAAACGATGCCAATTGGGATGCTTTGATTTTCATTGTTTTTTGATGATTCGTTTGATATCTTTCTCTTTCATAAAGCCTCTTTTTTGGGAATTAATTGTGTTACATTGTTTTTTTCATTTTAGAGGCTTTTTTCTATTTAAATAACTGTTTTTATTGAAATATTTAGCGTTCCTTTTAACGCCTTTTCGTAGATAGATGCAAAAAGATGTGCCCGCTACGGGCGCACCTTTTTTATGGTAACAGCTTCCAGGCCACCTGTCTTCGGAGGATCACTTGCCCTGGTCATCTTGATTTCAGCAGCATCTCGGTTTTTTTATCTTTTCCAACCCCGGCAGACAAGGGGATTAACCGGTGTGAGAAGGTAGAACCTTCTGAAGCTGCCCGGGCTTTTGCCTTTTCATCTTCTGCGTCCTCCTTCCATTTGCCGCTGCTATCCCAGTGAACAGTCAGGAGCCCCTGAAACTGCCCTTTTGTGGGGGTACGGCAAAGCAGCGTGTTGTTGATTAGGGTCGGTTTTTTTCTGGCCGGGGTTCCTGCCTGGAAAAGAATATGTATGGCATCGCTGCCTCTGGCTATTTTTTTATTTTCTTCTTCGTCGTAACTGGAAAGCAGGATGGTCATGTCTGCTCCCCTTATCCGGGACAGAAGTGGCGGCAGCACTTCCTGCCAGGGTTTTTCAACGATTTCTTTTTTCGCAGGATCGGTGAGGTGAGCAAGCCCGATAACGGCAACACGCAGTTTGCCGATGCTGCGAAAGACATACGGCTTGAAGAAGGGGGCGTTGCTCTGTCGTTCTATCAGGTTGGCGCAGACATAATTATCTTTTTGCTTTGCTGCTGTTTTTGCAAAAAAAGAGAGGCCTGCGGCCAGATCATATGGCCCAATCCCGGTAATCGCTCCTGTGGAAGCTGTAAATGCCCTGGTTATGGCCATGGCAGTTGCTTCAGCCTGACTCCGCGCCTGAGGGCTGATAACCTGTTCAGGAAAGAGGAGATTGCCGGCATCAAGCACCAGGCACGGGGCGGCCTCCTTGGAATATTTGTTGATAATATGCATTTTTCTGGACAGACCGCCCAGGGAATTTTTGCCTCAGCCGAGGCGGGTTGTTCTGCCCCGGATATCGTTGGAGTAAAGGAGATTGAAGGTCGAGGATGCCAGAGATGTTTCCGTGACGAGAATAGCCAGAAGAATGATGACAAGGCTATGGTGCTTAACCATTGTTTTTTGTTTGTCCATGTGCTTGAGCTCGCTGTTGGAGTATTTTTTTCCATTTACGAAGGCGGTCGCTTACCACGGCTTCGTATCCTCTGTTCGTCGGTTCATAATAGGTTGCGCCTTCCAGTTCTGCTGGTAAGTGCTGCTGGGCAACAATACCATCTTTTTCGTCATGGGCGTACTTGTATCCTTTGCCATACTCAAATTCTCTCATGAGCTTGGTAACGCCATTGCGAATATGCAGTGGTACCGGCAAAAAACCGGTACGTTGTATATCCTTTTGGATCTTTTTTTCCATCATATATACAGCATTGCTTTTGGGAGCTGTGGCCAGGTAGACTACCACTTGCAGCAGGGCAAGTTCACCTTCCGGGCTGCCAAGCAGGTGAAAGGCCTTTCTGCCATTCAAGGCAATCTGCAGTGCTTGAGGATCTGCTATGCCAATATCTTCCGAGGCAAAGCGGATCATGCGCCGGGCGATATAAAGTGGATCCTCCCCGCCTTGTACCATACGACAAAACCAGTATGCAGCTCCATCAGGGTCACTGTCTCGCAGGCTTTTATGCAGGGCCGAGATGAGGTTGTAATGTTGTTCGCCGTTTTTGTCGTAGTGGATCGGTCTGTGTTGCAGTGCTTCCTGTATATGGTCTGTTGTAATCAGGCCCTTTTTCTTCCCTTCCTTTTTCCTCTGGCACAGTGAGGCAGCTGTTTCCAGTGTATTCAGGGCTCGTCGGCAGTCACCATCTGTGCACCGGGCAAGCAGATCAAGGGCTTCTGGCGCCATTATCAGGTCGAGATTGCCCAGACCATTTTCTTTGTCCTGAAGTGCTCGCCCGATAACCTGGCTGATTGAATCGGAGCGCAGGGGATGGAGTTGAACAACCTGACAGCGGGAAAGAAGCGGCGCATTTATTTCAAACGATGGGTTTTCGGTAGTTGCACCGATAAGGGTAAGCAGTCCGCTCTCCACATGCGGCAGGAAAGCGTCTTGCTGGCTTTTATTAAAACGGTGAATTTCGTCGACAAAAAGCACTGTTTTGGAACTGTTGTCCTGTGTTGCCTGGCGAGCTTCAGCGACAATAGCCCGAATCTGTCTGACTCCGGACAGCACTGCAGAGAAAAAAACAAAGCGGGCCTGAAGAGTGTGGGCAATAATGGTTGCCAGCGTTGTTTTGCCAGATCCAGGCGGCCCCCAGAAAATCAGCGATGGCAGGACATTCTGTTCTATGGAAGTCCTGATCAGTTTTTCGGGACCGACCAGGTGTTCCTGACCAACAAAGGTCTCAAGGGAGGTTGGCCGCATTTTTTCTGCAAGGGGTATATTATTTTGACTTTTTTTGTTCATAAGGAGACAATAGTGGTGAAAGGCGGCTGTATATTGATGCTGATCTTTCCTCTCATTTTCTATGAGAATATTGTACTACAAAGCCTGCAATTATGAAACATTGTGCCTTATTGTTTAGTCAGGACGATGAACAGATCCAACTTGTCAAATCCGCTTTATCCGGATACAGGCTTGTCTGCTGTCGCAGCGAAAGGGAGGTGCAAGCCGGTTGTGACAGATATGCAGTCTGTCTGGTGTTGCTGGTTCATGATCCTCCTCGTACTGACGCCGGACAGCTGTTTGCAGAATTACGCGAGAAAAATCCGGGTCTGGCAGGTGTCGCCCTTGCTCCCGCCATTACCCGGGAGACCCTGCAAGCGGCCAGGGACGTGGGAATCTCAACTGTCCTGGAAGTGCCGCTTCAGCCGGATCAGGTAAGAAAAGCTGTGCAGAACACGTTTTACAGGGAAGCATTGCAAGATGAAAACAGCCGCCTGCGAACACTTATTCCCCTGTACAGACTTGGCGAGAAGTTCCTTTCATCAACCAGCGAAAAAGAAATTGTTGACGGTCTTCTGGAAAGTGTAAGCGATGTAACAGGGGCAACAAATATTTCTATCCTTCTCTACCAAGAAGAATGCAGCTGTCTGCGCATTGCAGCCTCCAGGGGGCTGGACAGAAAGTTGGCCGAAACCATCTGTATACAGCCGGGGGAGAGCATCTCCGGTTGGGTCTTTCAACAGGGAAAGCCGGTTATCCTTAACCGGGAAACCCAGGAAAAATCAATATTCTGGCGCTACCTTAAGCGTCCGGAAGTTGTGTCTGCAATTTCCTGTCCGATGATTGTCCGTGACAAGATTCTTGGTGTACTGAATATAAGCCAGACGGACACCGATGAACGGTTTTCAAGGTCAGATATGGAAATGATCAGCGTGGTCTGTACGCAGGCAGCACTTGCCCTGGAGAATGTACGCAGCCTTGAGAAAATACGAAAATCCACTCGTCTGCAGACGCTTCTTCAACAATATGTTGCCCCGGAGGTGGCAAAACTGCTTCTCGACCAGGAAACTGATCCGATGAAGCTTGGCAGGATTGAACAGGTTACCATCTTTTTTGCCGATATTCGAAGCTTTACAAGTCTTGTTCAGCATCTTCCCCTGACCGAACTCCGCTTGTTTCTCAATGATTTTTTCAATATCTTTACCGATGTAATCTTTGAAAAACAGGGAACGGTTGATAAATTTATGGGAGATGCGGTCCTTGCCTTTTTTGGTGCACCCCTGGCAAACAAAAGAGCAAATCAGCACGCCGTTGAAGCGGCGCAGCTCGTCCTGGCGCGATTTGAACGTTTGAAAGACAGATGGAGTAAAGATAACGACGTCTTTACCGCACTCGACCTTGGTATAGGCATCACCTGCGGGGCCGTGTTTTTAGGTAATGTCGGTTCTGCCAAACGGTTTGACTATACAGTTATCGGTAATGAAGTTAACATCGCCCAGCGACTGGCTGCGGAATCAAGACAATGCAGTATCTTTATTACGGAGAAAGTCAGAAAAGGGTTGAAAGAGGGCAATTCTTTTGAATATGTCGGCCCTGTAAGGCTGAGGGGAATTACCTCTCCTGTCGTTGTTTATTCTGTTCCTTCACTGTGACCGGTTGACCGGTTACAGGCCAGAACCAGAAAATAACATGGAAGTACGCCCCTGCGTGATCAATGACAAGGTTTTCCTACCACATGGTTTTTCCTTTTCTTGCGGTCCTTTTCGGGGAAGAACCAAGCATCGCGTTAGACCACCTGGCACTCCTCAGCTTTCTTTTATGATTTAAGCGTGTCTGGATCTCTCGCATTTGTTTACCTGTCGGATTGATTATAAAATCTATGCCGATTTTAAAGGCGCGAATGTTTTTGTGACAGAACAGATCCATCCAGACAGGCCGTGACAGGAGGTGCATTGTTTTTTGATGTCCTTCCTGGGGCAGGGTAAGTACCAGCTCGATTAAACGGGAATCATTTTCCCTTGTGGAATAAAAAACATGATATTGCCCCTGTATTACCTGGGTCATGAGAAGACAGGCTCCGTGCATTGAGATATCAAGGATACGGCTGGAAAAAGGGCCTGCCAGAATTGAGCGGGTTGTTCCGTCAATCGAGTTAACGATAGCGGGCAGATACTCATTATGGCGTCTTGATCGTCTTTGGTCAATTATCATTGGCTTTCTGGTTGTGCCTTTTCTCTGTAAAGATATCATCTACCTGCCTTCAGGCTGCCCAGGCCTGAGCAGCCTGAAGGCCGTTACAGGCGCAGAGCAAGTGAAAGCAGAGTGATGCGTATCCTGCCTGTTATTACGATATCATGTATGTATAGTTTAAGAAATGAAAACCATCAAAAAAATGAGCATCAGTGATCAATCATGTTTTTCAAGATCATTGCTGTCGATATAAGCGTAAGCGTTGTGATTGTGGATGGACTCGAAGCTTTCCACACTAACCGAGAACCAGTCAAGTGATGACATTGACCGGGCCTGCAGGGCAACCTTTCTGGCAACATCTTCCACAAACATGGGGTTGGCATAGGCGTTTTCAGTGACAAATTTTTCATCCGGTCTTTTGAGAAGGGCGTATACAGGACTTGAACCGCTTGACTCAACCATATCAATGAGGCTTTCGAGCCAGATGAAGCGGTTCGGTTTGGCGGTCAGGATCACCCTGGCCCGCTGGTTATGGGCACCTTGGGTGCTTATCTCCCTGGAGCAGGGACAGAGAGTAGTAACCGGTACCCTGACTCCAACCAGTGGTGACAGTGTATCCTGAGAGGACCCTGTCAGGGTACAGGTATATTCCATTAAGCTTGAGGTGGCTGATACCGGAGCTTTTTTGCAGATAAAATAAGGGAAGGTCATGATCAACCTGGCTTCCTGAGCCTGCAATGTGCGCTGAACAGTACCTAAAAGATCCTGAAAAATTCCGATATGAATATCTTCTGCAAAGTCGGCAAGAACAGGGATCATTATATCAAGGCATGATTCCCGTTGATCGTGCGGCAGAAGAGCTTGCAGGTCAATGCTGGCTATAGTGTGCTGGACCTCTCCTGTTTTTGTACGTATGGAAACGGGGCGGGACAGGTTATGGATGCCGACTGAAGAGTGTATCATGGGTGTGTGGTAATGACTCACAGGGCAAGCACCACCTTGATTGTACTGCAACTTCCTTCAGACTGCCCTGATTTGGGCAAGGCGGCTGGCAGCTGGAGCCCGCCCCTTCAAGCCGCAACTCGTAATCGTCTGAGGACAGGTGAGCTGGGAGCAATGATGCTGTGTGTTTGTAAATGAGCTACTGCTTACAGCATTTTTTCCTGATCTGCAACAGCGCATTTTTTTGTTTTCTGTGAAATCATTTTGCAATATGGTGATCTTTGTTTGATGGATAACAGCGTGTATGGTAACCTGTACGTCGCAACTGATCACGGGCACCTTATCTTTGCCCGATCACCATTTCCCGCATGCTCTTGTACACGAATGTCTCACTTCGCTTGCTTACCTGCCGGAAATGGTGCGTGTCCAATTCTGTTGCACCCGTGACCAGTTACAGGTCAGAAGCAGAGAATAACACTTAAAGTACAGACCCCGTGACTGGTTATTGTACGTCAATTCAAAGCAGCTGCAGGAACGCAGGGTGATGAGGCAGATGGAATCTGTGCGGATAGATAAATGGCTTTGGGCAGCACGTTTTTTTAAAACTCGCTCCATGGCCGCAAAAGCGGTTAGCGGTGGACATGTCCATCTCAATGGTGGGCGGATAAAGCCAGCGAGAATTGTCCGAAAGGGTGACGAACTGCGCATACGAAAAGGTGCCCTTACATTTGTGGTAACAATTACTGCTGTGGCGGATCGAAGGGGGCCGGCCAGTGCGGCCCGGCTCCTTTATGAAGAAAGTGAGCAGTCAATAGCTCTTCGTGAAGAGGCAGCAGAAAGGCGACGCCTTGTTGCCATGCCTGCAGTAAAACCTGATCGCAGGCCGGACAAGCGGGATCGTCGCAAGATACGTGAGTTTATCCGAACGTCTTCCGGGGGAGGCAAGGCGCACCTCCTGCCAAGGTAGCGGATTTTCAAGTTTGTCTGCGGCTGGCAAATCGTAACGGATCACGGGCACTTTACCTTTGTACGAACACCATTTTTCACATACCCTTGTACATGAAAGCCTCACTTCGCTTGCTTACCTGCGGGAAATGGTGCCTGTACAATTCTGTTGCGCCTGTGGCTGGCCCTGTCAACGCTGCTCTGTCGTATTCTGCCTGTCTTTTTCAGCCCTTATGCAGCCTTGTCCTGCGTTGCATAGTAGTGCCATGTGACACAGGACAAGGCTGCATAAGGGCAAGAAAAATCCGGCGCAATATACTGACATTTCATCGTTGACATGACACCAGTTACACGCCGGAAACAGAGAATAACGGGGAAACACAGGCCCCGTGATTGGTTACAGACAATGGAATGGAGAATATGAGTACAATACAGCGGGCATTAATAAGCCTTACAGATAAAAACGGGGTCAGGGATTTTGCCAGCCGTCTGCACGCGCTGGACATTGAGATACTTTCCACCGGAGGTACCGCCTCAAAAATACGGGATGCTGGTATAGAGGTTGTTGACGTTGCTGACTTTACCGGATTTCCTGAAATGCTTGATGGACGTGTAAAGACACTGCATCCAGCTGTGCACGGCGGTATCCTTTATCAGCGTGAAAATCCTTCCCATCAGCAGCAAGTGCAGCAGCAGGGTATAAGGCCTGTCGATCTGGTCGCTGTTAACCTGTATGCCTTTGCAGAAACCGTAGCCCGAAAAGAATGTACGCTGGCAGATGCCATTGAAAATATAGATATAGGCGGCCCCGCGCTTCTGCGGGCAGCCGCCAAGAACTTCCATGATGTGACGGTTGTCGTAGATCCTGCCGACTATGATCACGTTCTCGAAGAGATTGAACACTCTGGCAATACTACTCTTATGACCCGTTTTCAGTTAATGAAAAAGGTTTATGTCCTGACTGCCGGGTATGATCATGCCATTGCTGAGTGGCTGGCAAAAGTGGATCCGGTAACCGAGGATTATTTTCAGGGAGCACAGTGATGCAGAATCTGGCAGTGCTGCTTTCCGGAAGCGGCAGAACACTGGATAATTTTCACAAAAAGATAGAGAGCGGCTTTCTCAAGGCAGAGATAAAAATTGTTGTCGCCAATGTACCAGACGCACTTGGTCTGGAAAAAGCAAGGCGATATGGATATCCTGCCTTTACAGCGCACAGTGACGAGGAGATAAATACTCTTTTAGAAGGATATCAGATAGATCTTGTTACCCTGGCTGGTTATCTTAAGCTTTATGTTCCTCCTGCCGGGCTTGCGCGCTCGGTGTTGAATATTCATCCTGCACTTGTGCCTTCTTTTTGCGGCAGGGGATTTTACGGCCATCATGTTCATGAGGCGGTCAGGGCCAGGGGCTGTACAGTCAGCGGCTGCACAGTTCATTTCGCCAATGAAGAGTATGACCAGGGTCCAATAGTCCTGCAGCGCTGTGTGCCGCTTGACTATGAGGATTCAGCTGATGAGATCGCAGCCAAAGTGTTTGCGGTTGAATGTGACGTCTATCCGGAGGCAATCAATCTTGTTGATGCCAGGGGTGTTGACTATTTCTGGAGCAGGATAAAATGAAAAATAATATGCATGTTATTATGGCTGGTTCTGATATTGACCGGAGTCTTGACCGGATCTGTCTGGAGATAATTGAACGAAACCACGGGGTTGATAATCTTTCCATTATTGGAGTGCATACCGGGGGAGTCTATCTCGCAGAGCGTTTGCATCGAAAAATAATGCAGTATGAACATAAAGAAGTTCTTCAGGGAGAACTCGATATCACCCTCTATCGTGATGACTGGAGCCTGATCTCACAGAATCCGATTGTGAAGAAATCGGATATTGCCTTTACCATTGAAGACCAAAGCGTGATACTGGTTGATGACGTTATTTTCACCGGCAGGACTGTACGTGCCGCCATGGATGCAATCATGGATTATGGCCGTCCCCGCCGCATTCAACTTGCTGTATTGATTGACAGAGGCGGCAGGGAGCTGCCTGTACAGCCAGATTATGTGGGGATGGCCCTGAATGCGATGGAACATCAACGGGTGGATGTGATCCTGAAGGAAAATGCTGACCAGGATAAGGTCATCCTGTCATAAACTTCTGCGGGCAGAAAGAGTCCTGGAGAAAAAAATGAGCCGCAAGGAAAGCCTGAAGAAAACAATACCTGCTGATCTGGGTGATGTGTGCAGACGTGTTCGTGAAAAAATATCCAGTTACCACGAATATACTTCTTCCCTGGCACACAACAATTTTCTCAAGGCCTTTTTTGACCTGACTCAGGAATATGATACGTTGGATGATTTTTATAGAATCTGCGTCTCTGTGCCATATGAGATGACAGGAATGCACAATGCGCTTTACCTGTGCAGGGAGAATGACGAGGGATTGTTTCAGGTTTGCTCCAGCAAACAGGGAGTATGTAAAAATCCGATCCCTGCAGCTTACCCGGTTCAGATGCACCAGGTTCCCTATGAACTGGCTGGTTCGTATATCGTTCCGGTGTACAGCAAACAGCCAAAAACGGACAAGGGTGTTCAGGTAACAGAAAAGCACTGTGCCCGGCAGGCCAGACTGTGGGGTAATTGCGGCAGATTATGCACCGATGGTTGTCTTCTTGGTATGTATGAGATTCGTTCGGATGACCCTTTGGCAGAACCCGACAAGTTATTTTATACAAAATATGCAGGCCGTATTGGCTATAGTCTTGATAACAGATTGATTGAACTGCAGAATAGAAAGCATCTGCAGTTTATCAATACGTTGGTGGCCGATATTGAGCACAACATTATTGTGCCCAATATGTTCTACAAGCACCTGTTCAATCAGCTGAGAAAGAAAATCGAGGAAATCGGAGAGATTCGCACCTTTTTTCAGAGAGACAGAAAGCCTGAAGTCTATGAACAGTGCTGCTCCATGCTGCAGCAGATACAAGATGACCTGATGGTATATCATCGTGAAATTGTCAAGCATTACTCCAGTACCAGTCTGTTTATAGAGAGTATGCTTCGAAGGGAACATTTTGAGTGTGGACATCTTGTCTTGTCTCCCAGACGCTGCTTTGTGGAAAAAGAGGTTATTATTCCGCAGCTGGAGCACTATGCCAGCAGGCTTGCTGCCGCCCATGTTGTTGTCGAGCGTCCTGCAAACATGATTTCCGAGGAATTTGCCCTGATGGTTGACAAGGGTCTGCTTGCCCAGGTATATGCAAATCTGTTTTCCAATGCGGCAAAATATACGCAGGAAATCATTGATCATCAGGGCACCCCCCGCAAGGCGATGGCATATGGCAGGGAGATCATCAGTAACTTCCTTCGTCCAGGACAAAACGGCATCAAGTTCAACGTGTTTACAACCGGGCCTGCATTACTGCCTGATCAGGGAGAAAAAATGTTTCAGGAAGGAGTCCGGGGTGATGAGGTTCAGCATATACCAGGTACCGGGCATGGACTGGCTTTTATCCGTCATGTAGTCGAGATGCACGGGGGGGTTGCCGGATATGAAGCCACCGGGGAAGGCAATAATTTTTATTTTATCCTGCCAATGCCCCCGGTGGAGTATCCACTTGTGCTTGTTCCCTGAAAGCAGGTAAGTGCATTTACTGACCAGCTGTAACTGATCAAAAAAAATCATTTTTGCACGATCAGACCTTTCCGTATACCACTTTTTACTAACCAGTCACGGGGTTGGTACCGTAAGTGTTATTCTCTGGTTCTGACGTGTAACTGCTCCCAGATCATCCCTCTTCGGGCAAGCACGACCTGCCGCACAGAGGGGCTGCAGCCCGTATTTCTCATGAACATCTTGTCTCATTTGAGAAGAAATACATACAAACACATGGCTGTGATGTCCGTGAGCAGACTCAGATTTTGCCAAAAATGTTCACCAAAGTAAAAGAGTAACTCCTCACTGGGTGGGTAACGCTCTGATTGTACCTGCCTCAACCGTGTAACTGCTCTCAGGCTGCCCCTATCTGGACAAGCACGATTGGCAGCTATAGCCCCTCTAGGCGGCGGGTCGTGATCGTTCAAAGAGGGGTGAGCTGTGAGTAGTTACGTAAAATAAAGAGAGTACATACCCTGTGAGCAGTCACAAAAACATAATGGAATTACTTGCACCGGCAGGAACCACAGCCGCTTTTGAGGCAGCAATTGAAGAAGGAGCTGATGCGGTCTATATAGGTGCGCCAAGGTATAATGCAAGGAATCTGCAGCGGGATATCAGCCTGGCTGAAATCAGGGAGATGGTTACATTTGCCCATGAACGGAAGCGAAAAATATATATAGCCATGAACAGTCTGATCGGCCAGCGGGAAATGGCTGAAGCGATAGAAACGCTGAGTGTTTTGGCCATGATTAAGCCGGATGCCCTGATTGTTCAGGATCTTGGGCTTGCCGGTATTATTCATCGATATTTTCCAGAGCTGGTCTTGCATGCTTCCACGTTGATGACCGTTCATACTTCACAGGGCGTAACCTTTCTGGAAAACTCAGGCTTTGAAAGGGTCGTGCTTGCCCGGGAGCTGTCTCTTGCTGATATTCGCACCATTGCCGGGAAGAGAAACAAGATCGGCCTGGAGGTGTTTATTCATGGAGCGATGTGTTTCAGTTATTCAGGATTGTGCCTTTTTTCGAGCATGCATGGGGGAAAATCAAGCCTGAAAGGGGAATGCGTCCAGCCCTGCCGGAGAAAATACAGCCTGAAAGCGGGCAAGGCTGTTCGCTCGTCCCGGCAGAATGCCTCAGGCACTACTCATGAGGGGTATTTTTTTTCCATGCATGATCTCAGCGGCCTGGAGTATATAGAGGCACTGCATAAGGCTGGAGTGGAAAGCCTGAAAATAGAGGGACGCCTGCGTCCGGCAGAATATGTTCGCAAGACTGTACGTGCTTACAGGCTTTGCCTGGATAACCTTGATGCCTCAGCAAAGGAGCGGCAAAAGATAAAACAGGAAGCTGAGGCATTGCTCGACCAGGCCATGGGGAGAAAGCGTACCTGCGGTTTTCTGGGAGGGCCGCACCAGGGAATCATTCAACCACACCTGGCAGGAGGAGCTGGTCTTTTTCTCGGAAAGGCAAAGCTGGACATTGGTGGCAGGGGTGTTGGCAGGAATGTGCGATGTACGGTTACACTTCAGCATGACATTTCGGTCGGTGACAGGCTGCGTTTTCAGGCAACCAGAAAAGAGCTTCGCAAAACTTTTACCGTCCGGGATTTACGCTGGCAGGGGCGTCTGGTAAACATCGGTAAAAAGGGCCGGAAAGTGGTAATGATCATGCCCGGCTCAGCTGTATACAGGGCAGGGAAAACCATTGACGGGATCTTGTTTCGCGTCGATGTGTGCAGGCGGCGCGAAGATGAACGTAAGGCATCTGGCAGCCTCAATACGGTTTCCAGAAAGATGCAGGTAGATCATCGCAAGGTTGCACGCATATCTGCCCTTTATATAACCGCTGAAGAGACAAATAGCAGGAAAAGGCCTAAGACAAGGGGTCGTCGGAACCAGTCTCCAACATGGTGGGTCCGGCTTGCCTCCCTGCCGCCTGTCCGCCTGAAATATCCTGTTAAACCTCACCGTATTCTTGTCCCGATGCGAGCTGAGTCTGTTGACCAGGTCTCCAAACTTGGCAGGCAGGCCAGCAAACTGTATCCTCATGCAGTCTGGTGTATACCTCCTGTGCTTGAGGAAACGCAGGCAGCGCGCCTTGGCAGGTGGATCATGCTCTTGATGGAGCTCGGCTTTCAGGCCTTCCAGCTTGGGCATGTTGCACAATTAGCCTTTTTTTCTGAGAAGGAGATACAGTCAGGTCAACTCCAGCTCTATGGTGACTATACCATCAATGTTTTCAATGCGGCCTCTCTGGCCCAGGGGAAAGAACTTGGCTTTTCCGGAATGCTGTTTTCCCTTGAGACTGACAGGGCGACTCTCCGGCAGACCCTTGCCTCATGGCATCAGTATCAGGATCAAGCTTCAGGGAAAAACAGAGATTCATTCATGTCTGTCGGTATGTATGTGTATGGAAAACCAGCTCTTTTTACTTCAAGGGTTGACCTTCCCCATTTGCAGTCGAGAAAGAAGGTTGTAAGTCCCAGAGGTGAGCATTACTCGATTGAGCGCAATGATTACCTTACCCTTGTTCGTTCGGATATTCCTTTTACTTTGCTTCCTTACGCGGGAGAAATGATGGCCATGGGGATCTCGTACCTGGTTGTTGATCTCAGTTATACAGATATACAGCGGGCCTCTGCTGAGTGTATTGCTTATCTGCGGCGAAAGGACTGCGCCAGCAGGGGAAGTGGAAATTACCTGGCCGGTCCTTGTTAAGCAGCTGCAGGTTTAAATTAATTAAAATCAAAAGGTTATGCGCCATGCGAATGGGCGGCAGGTATATGTTGAAAATGATTCCGTATCCATTTTCTGGTCAAGTGAGGTGTATAAAAAAACGTATTTTGGTTGCTGGCGGCTGTTATTTTCTGGAGTCAGATTTCAGTAAAAAGCTGTTTTTGTCACGAAAATGACTGATAATCCAATAGTTTCTATCATCATACCCTGCTATAATCAGGGGAAATCCCTTGGCGAGACACTCGCCTCAGTTTTTCGGCAGTCTTTTCAGGAAATTGAAATTATTGTCGTTGATGACGGCTCTGATGATGCGGAAACCAGCCGCATCATTAAGGAGCTTGATCATTCTCTCATTCGCACGGTAGTAACAGGGAACATGGGCCTGGCTGCTGCCCGTAATAATGGTATTTGCGCAGCGAAGGGTCAATACATCCTGCCCCTTGATGCTGATGATTTAATCGGCCCCCATTACGTTCAAGATGCAGTAGATACGCTTGAAAAAGATACAGAGCTCGGCATTGTCTATTGCCGTGCGGTACTGTTCGGTGCTGTTGAGGCGGAATGGCAGCTCCCTGAATTTTCCCTAAAGCGGATGTTACAGGATAATATTATTTTCTGTTCGGCCTTTTTTCGCAAATCGGACTGGGAAACTGTGGGCGGGTACAATGAATCCTTGATTTATGGCTGGGAGGACTACGATTTCTGGCTGCGTTTGCTGGAGCTGGGACGCAAGGTTCACAGATTACCACTTGTTCATTTTTTTTATCGGGTATCTGCTGACTCCATGGTTCGCGCCAGGCCCAGACAGCATAAAATTGAGACCTTTCGTAATATTTACAACGCACATCAGCAATTATTCAGCGATAATATTGAAGCGTGGCTTGATGTCATTGTGGATCATCAGGAATCCTATCGGGAAGCAAGGCTTGTTTATTCCACAGATAAAAAGACAGGGCACTCAACCATAACACAGACCAGGAAGATCATTCCAGGCCCATGCACCCTGCGCTTTTCCCTCACCGATGAAATAGCTTCGGCGGTTCTGCAGCTGGGGGAAGAGCCGGTTGTTGTCACTGATGTTACACTACATCTTGTTACCGTACAAAAAAGAGTCAGCGTGCCATGGACAGCAAACGCTGATTGTTTACATCAGCATTACTTCTATTTCAGCTCCAACTCTCCACAGCTTTTTCTGGAAGCAGGCAACACGTACTTCTTTAAATCAGAAGACAAGGTTGAATTAGTTTGTTCGTTTACCTTTGCCGCTTTTGGCAAGGATTGTTTTGCTCACTATCTTTCCCGCACCAGGGACGCCTGTTCAAAAGGTGCTGAATCCCTTTCACCTGTATCCCCGCCCAATACCCTTGCTCCGGTTTCATCCATAATCGGAAAAATTCGTTCCATGGCGCAGCGTATCCTCTTGCGCCGTGAGTATACCCTTATCCGTGAAAGCGGTCTGTTTGATGACGCATATTATGCGGGAATTTCTCCTGATCTCGTCCCGGGTGAGACCGATCTCCTTCTTCATTTTATCAAGCATGGCTGGAATGAAGGCAGAAACCCCAACCCCTTGTTTCAAATCTGGTGGTATCAGCAGACATATCCTTTGCCCCCTGCCGCGAACCCTCTGCTTCATTATCTGGAAAGAGGTGAAACAGAAGGGAATAAACCAAATTATTTATTTTTTCCCGGGTATTATACCGGGCAGTTAGCCGGGCAGCTTGACTCAGGTAAAACCGCCCTTCAGCATTATTACGAGCACTGGAAAAGAGGGCTTTGTCCATGTCCCTTGTTTGATGAACAGCTGTACCAGGAGCTGCTTGAACGGTGTGTTGCACACGGTGAGGCCTCGCCCATGGTGCTATTTTTTCAGGGAAAGATTGCCAGGGACGAGCTTTTGCCGTTATTCGACCATCAATACTATCTTCAGTATGCTCCATTCGTTGAGATTGTGGAAGAGCCTTTGCAGCATTACTGGCAATATGGAGCAGAAGAAGGATGCAGGCCAAACCATTTTTTTGACCCATTGTTCTACCGGAAGACCTATCTGGGGGGGAGAGGGTCACTGCTTGATGCCTTTGCTGCATATATGAAAAAAGAAAATCAAAAAAAGCAATGGCCCAATCCTTTTTTTGATCCAGTGTATTATGAGAAGTCTTATGCTCTCACCGCATCCGGCATCAAAGATAACCCTTTACTGCATTATCAACAGTATGGCGTGCGATATGGCTATTATCCGTCTGCCAGGGTCGCGTCCCTGCCGGAAAAACCATCCATTTCCATCATTCTTCCAACCTATAATACGCCGCCGGGCCTGCTCAGGCGTTGTCTTGATTCTGTTGTTCAGCAACCCTATCCGCACTGGCAGCTGTGCATAGCTGATGACGGGAGCACTGACAAGTCAGTTGCAGATATACTCAAGGAGTATGCAGCGCAGGAACCACGGATTTTTTTACGTTTTTCCCGGATTAACCAGGGAATTACAGCTGCTTCTTCTTTGGCATCAGAGCTTGCGACAGGCGATTTTATCGCCTTTCTTGATCATGATGACGAACTTGCCGATGGTGCGCTTTATGAGCTGGCTCTGGCAATAAACAGGCAGCCAGCTGAGGTGTATTACACCGATGAAGATCTCGTTACCCCTGAAAGCAGGCACCTTGACACTTTTTACAAACCTCAGTTTAACGAGGAACTGCTCCTTGGACACAACTACATTACTCATTTTGTTGTTCTGTCCAGAAAGATATTTGATGCCTGTGGTGGTTTTATTGCCGGATATGACGGTGCGCAGGATTATGACCTTATCCTGCGGGCAACCGAGCTGGCCCGGAAAATAGTTCACATTCCCCGGTCCCTTTACCGGTGGCGGATGCACGAGGGCTCCACCAGCATAAATCATGCGAGCAAGAACTATGCTGAAAAAGCCGGTGTCCGTGCTGTTGAAAAGGCACTTGCCAGAAGAGGGCTGGCAGGAGATGTGCATAAAACAGATGTCTCCTATTTTTACAGGCCGCAACGTACGCTGCCAGACGCAGCAAAAGTCTCCCTGATTATATCAGATAATTATAGTGATGCCCTCTGTGATACGCTCTTTCTTGCTCAGCTGGCCACAACAATGGACCTGGAACTGGTTGTTCAGCATGAGTCAGGAAAGGCCTTTAGGCAGGATAATCTTTTTATATATGGTCTTGGCAAAACAAAAGAAGATGAAATCTCCTGGCGAAATCAGGCGGCCCAGGCAGCATCCGGTGAATATCTCTGCTTTCTTTCTGCAGATGTGGTTTCAGTAAAGAGGGGATGGTTACCGGCGTTGCTGGAATACTGGCAGCATGATTTTGGTTGTGTAAGTGGTATGGTTCATGCAGATGAAAGCGGTAAACATGTTGGTTCTCTGCCAGATGTCAATAATATGTCACCACGATATTATGCTTCCTTTGTCCGGGATGTAAGTGTTCAGCATAATGGTGTTGATTGCCCGCAGCAGGTCATTGCTGGCAATGAAAGTGCAGTGCTGATCAGGAAGAGCGTATTGCTGGCAGCAGGAGGGTATGACAGTACATATCATTCCTTGTTGTTTGGACATCTTGATCTCTGTTTTCGTTTGAGCCGTAAAGGGTTTTCAAATTTTTTTACGCCATACTGCGCCGTAAGGTGTGTTCATACAAATACAGTCAGCGAAAATGATACGTTTGCGTATCAAGATGACAAGAATCGTTTTCAAAGAAAACATAAGGAAATGTTAAAAAAGGGAGATCCTTATTATCCACACAGACTCATTGAAGAGCATGGCCTGTCACCGGCCCGGTTTGATGAATGGTATCTGGGTGAGCTTAAAGAGTAATGGGCAAATAAAGCAAGTGACCCTGGCGCATGTCCTGAGAGCAGCTGTGATATTTATCAGGAGTATTAGTGCCTTACTCTTCATTTGCTGTCATAAAAAACAAGAAATTATTTGAGGTGTAAGGCCTCTTGGGTTGCGGGTTTTCCGCATTAGGTAGAAGATAACTACTCACTGGGTATGTAACGCTCTGGTTTTACCTGCCTCAAACGTGTAACTGCTCTCAGGCTGCCCCTATCTGGACAAGCACGATTGGCAGCTATAGCCCCTCTATGCGGCGG
>PDTE01000030.1 GCA_002747135.1 Desulfobulbus propionicus
AATAATGACCATGGGCATTATCAATTGAAAAAAGAGACCAGTCCACATAGACATGATAAGATTGCGAACACCAATTATACTGCTGTTAAAATTGAGTCGGCGTTTGCGCACATAGAGATAGAACAAATCTCCATCCCAACGGAGCCGCTGATCAAGCAGACTGAAAAATGTTTCCGGTGCATCAGTATGACCAGTAGCATAGGGTTCAAAAACGATTTTTAATTGAGGGTGCATACCAAAATAAGATTTGATTTTCATTGTCATATCAAGATCTTCTGCGGTACCACTGTCCCAGCCACCGACTTTCTGCAACATACTTTTCCGGAAAATACCGAATGCACCCGATACATTATTGACCACATTAAATTCACTCAGTCCGATTTTTGCGGCATGAATGGAGATCATATATTCAATAGCCTGCATACGGGCAACCAGACTTTTTTGATGATTCCTGACACGTAAATTTCCCGCAACTGCCATAACATGAGGATCGATAAAATGAGGGACAGCATTTTGTACCATGGTATTATCAAAAGAGGTGTCACCATCCAGTGCCATAACAATACTTCCGCAGGCAAGCGATAACCCGGCATTGAGTGATGAAACCCTGCCTCCCCTCTGCCATTTGGGAATGATGCGCAGAATGCGATTTGGGCGTTCAGCGACCATTGAACGTAATTCCATCGCGGCTTCATACGTCTCCTTGTTACGGTAGGCTCCATCAATGATGACAAGAATTTCAATCCGACCGGCATATGCCTGTTCTACCAGTGATATAACCGAATTCTGAATCGACTTACCTTCAGCGTAGCACAGGACTACACAAGACACCGTTGGTAAAAACAGGGGCTCCGGCTTCGTCTTGTCATCCTTTTCCAGGTAGTATCGCACAATACCCAACCAGATAAATAAATAGAGGGGTAATTCGATAAATACAACAAAAGGAATAAACTTATAGGCAAAAGAGACAAAACCATGCTCGAAGGGACTCCGTACAAGCAGGGTAAAAGCGTGCCAGGTATTGAGGATAATAATACACAGGGTATCCATATTATAACAATGTCCCTTTCAAACGGGCAATTAAAAGCTTTGCGTTTTCTTTTTCAGCAACCTCTTTGGGAATGGTACAGGTGGTTGTTGAAAACTCCAGTCCAACACCCTCGGGCTGCCGGGTGAGTTCTTTTATTTCAAGTATTCGTTGTTGCAGAATATGGCATCCCTCTTTGGGTGTTTTTGCCAGCAGCAGCCATAAGTCCTGCTCACTTGTACGACAGGTGAGATCAGTGCTGCGTACTATAGTCCTGATTCGAGTAACAAACTCGTCCATCAATTCCCAAACCCGCTGCCGTCCCAGGGCATCAGTGATTTCCAGGATATTCGACAACCGTATGCCGATGAGACTGAAAGGGTCTTCGGGGTAGCGTGTACCCAGCTGGAGTGCCCAATCCAAAAAATGGTAAAAATAACTGGGTGTAATATTCTCCAATGCGTCCAAAACCGTATACACATTACCAATCGAGCCGATTCGAGCAGCAAGATACCCTTGCTCTGTCAGCTGAAACGAATAGATATTCTCAGGAACCAGCTCTTCTGGTTTTGCCGGTTGTGAGCAATGGTGGCATCTGGCCAACACCTTTGTTTCACTGAAGGAAGCCTTGCAATCGCGGCAAAGATAATTTTCAAGTGCCCGGTCATAATCGGCACCGATATGACGCAATTTCGTCTGGCAGTTCAAGCATTTCAGCCCCGCAGGAACGATAAAACTCTCTTCCGTATCGACATGACCACATGTAAAACAATGGAGAAACTGATGATGATGGATGTTGATACTCTCACACAAAGGGCAGGTATCGACAAAGTTCAGATGACAGCCATTACAATGAGGGCAGTGACGAATCCTGTCTATCAATCGATCTTCCACAATTAAACCGCGATCGCGCAGACTTTGCAGCTGACGAATGCTCCCCTCGTCATCGCCTAACAAAATATCAGCTAGAGGATAGCGGTATACCTCTTTGTTTCGCCAGTCGGCAAAAGGGAGCAAAGAATTTTTGCTCCTACTGTATAAATAGCCAAGAAGCAAAAAAACACGTTCTCTCGAATCAGCTGTTTCTCTGTCAATACTATTGAGTCGCTGTACAATTGGCACTGCCTTTTCAGAAGCTTCCTGTATTGAAGCAACCGTACCATCACTGAGAGGCATCTCCTCTTCATGCACAACGGTCAAAAAAACCGGTTTCAGGGCGGTTGCCGGTTCAGACCTGATTTTTGTTAAAAGATCATTACAAGTCGCTTTTTCCTGTAAAGCAATAACGATGGCGTCTACTCTGTCGGCGGCACTCTTTAGCTCAAGTGTATCGCTGTCTGAATACAAATACTCTTCGATCGTAGTTTCCATTTTCCCGGCATTTTTCATCCGCTCCTTGCAGATAACCAGCAAAGATATAGTTTTTGCAGATACTGAACTATCGTTTGTTTTCATAATCTATTTGAAAAGGAATTTGCCAAAGTCCGTAAAGCTCTATCACGTTTACCGGCTCATTTTTATAACAACTTGATCAACCATTTTTCAGACTGGAGTAACTTTTCCTTACAGACAAGCACGCTGCCAGTTTCCGTATGTAATCATAATAAGGTTCATTTTACACAAAAATATAAAAACAGTATTTGATAACTTCTTACAGTTTATTATCTGAAGAAGCAACGTCTTTCCTGTAAATTTTTTACATTTCAAACTTTTTTA
The DNA here is from genome assembly GCA_002747135.1 of Desulfobulbus propionicus. Classification (GTDB taxonomy): domain Bacteria; phylum Desulfobacterota; class Desulfobulbia; order Desulfobulbales; family Desulfobulbaceae; genus Desulfogranum; species Desulfogranum propionicus_A. The sequence goes on from PDTE01000030.1 coordinate 2,744, forward strand.
ATATCTCCTTATCCATTAAACCAGCAAAAATTAGAGAAATGTTTCCTACTTTCCTTCCATCAACAAAGGAGGAATTATGCGCAAGAAACGTTTTAGTGACTTACTCCTCAGTTCCTGCCATAAAAAACAAGAAAATCAGGCAGCGATTTTCATTAAATTTTCAATAGATGCATCCAGTATCACGTTTAACCCGGATTTTTCATGAACATGTGTCTGATTTGAAAAGAAACAGATAAAAACAGATGAATGTGGTGTCCGTAAGCAGTCTTAAATTTCAACAAAATATTCACCAGAGGTCAGTCCAGGCGGCACCATCTTCGCCAGTATTTTGGCAGCACATATACCTGAGTATAATGTTACCAAAAACTACCGAACCTGGCACCGCCTGAGCTGATGAGAAATCAGGGTTAGCAAAACCAAACCCCTTTGAGTGTGAGCTGATAGCGGTTTGACCGGGGGAGTTTTCTTGTCAATCCGTGTTCTTTGAGCAACTTCAATGGGCCTGGTAACTTCGCACAACCGGACAGCCTGTCCTGCCGCAGAAGTGAGCACGATATGACCAGCCGGTTCCAAGGCATGACCACACCCAGGATGTCAAATGGATACCAGGAGAGGCGATATGTTTTTCTGGATAATCCTTTGCGCGATCCACAATCTTTCTGGTTTGGGCCATCACCCAATTTTTATACTCCTTGTTGAGGACTGCTTTCGCCCCACAGAACTTCATCACTTCAGCAGCTGACATCAGAGGCAGGATGCATCCCTTGAAGACAATGCGATCACATCCACTGAGGGTACCCTTGACTACGCTGGCATATCTTTGTAAAAAGTAACTACTTATTGGATTGCGGGTATTATCCCGCGTTAGCTTCAATAGATCGGCTTAAGGCCGAAATCGATGAACAAAAAAATCTGTATAGAGAACCGTGGTTAGCCATTCATGAAAAATTAGGTATTGACTGGACGTATGATTCAAATGCTATCGAAGGAAACTCTTTGACAAGAGGAAAAACTCTCTTTTTTTTAAAGAGGGATGAACGGATGGTGAAATCGCACGTATCCTGTTTACTGTTCATACAAACATAATGGTGTTACTGCATGGTTTTATAAAGAAATCTCAAAAACTGCCTGCTAAGGATTTAAAAATAGCAAAGAATCTTTATCTTTTTATTGAAAGTTTTTGGGGTTAAAATGCTTGCCCCCCTCAACTCCCCGTTAGATATAATGAATAAAATCATTTCATCGTTAGAACATATTACCAGGACAAAAGAATGTAGAGTTGTCTTTAGTAAACGTGGGTCTCACATTTTTGGTGGAGAGGTTGAAAACCTTAAAATCATTGGTTTGAGCTTGCCAATAAAAATTCATCATATTTTCACAATTGATACTCTTGACAAGCACTCTCCAATAAAATTTAATAAATGTAGATACTTGCCCCTGGTCTTCCCTCTTTCCTGTGAAGATGTTACTCACATTTCATATTTAATAACTAAAGAATTAGAAATTAATATTCTCCATGTTTCTGGTTGTGCAAAAGAAGATCAAGAACTCTTTCCGAACAACTTGCCCTTTAGAAAAGCCAAATTAAAACCGCTGTCGTATGCACAGAAAAGAATACTCTATTCAGATATTAGAGAAAAATCATTCCTTGATAAAAGAAGAATGAAAAAGATGTGGAATGGTCAACTGTTTAGTGTTTCAGGTATGCTTGATTACAGTCCGTATTTTGGCCCATGCTTAAGTAACAATGAATCTGATAATACATTTTGTTCATCATGGAAATTTGCAGAATTTCCTGTAACTGAAATACCTTTTGGTGATATATGGAATGAAATACCATCAGAAGCAGTTTTTCAATTCTTTGTTTGTATAAATTGTGATCAAATTCATGCAAGTCTCAATTGTACTTAATAGGTAAAACCAGAGAGTTACACACCCAGTGAGTAGTTACAGCCTTTGAAGACAATACGATCAAAACAGGTTGTTGAACCCTTGACCAGACCTGAAAATCTTTATACGTTTCTTCATGAGTCGCTCCCCTTTTGTATTTTTTGGAACTTGTCGTGATTTTCCATTATACAAAAGATGCGGCTCATTTTATTATATTATTGGGGTGCGGGCGTCATGCCCGCGTTGGGGAACAGAAATGATAAAATATATTTGGTTTTGTTGCTTGTCTACGCTGCTGTTTTTCGGGATTACAGTGGCAGAAACATCAGATAACGCGGTCACGGCACAGCCTGCTTTGCATTTTGCCCCTTTACCAATGGAAAATCGTGAGGCTGTATTCAAACAGTTTGAACCCATACGAATATATCTGGAAAAGATAACAGGGCGAGAAGTTGTTTTCAAATATTTTGACAACTATAGTTTTCTGCTCAATAATTTTATACGTGGAGGTATTGATCTGGCCTATCTCGGCCCACTACCCTATGTCGAATTACGAAGTCAGTATTCTGATGCTGAACCGCTGGTAACTTTTCGGGAAGTTTCGGGAAAGAGCGGCTACACCTGCTCCTTGATCACTCTGCCGGAGAATCAACTGCAACTCTCTGCAATTAAAGGAAAGCGGGTTGCCCTCACCCAGCCGCTCTCAACTTGCGGCTATCTGTCTGTAAATGGACTTCTTGAAAAACACGGCTCCAGTCTTGAAAAAAACCGGTATTGCTATCTGGGACGACACGATGCTGTTGCCCTTGCTATTGTACGTTCCGAATTTGATATTGGCGGCGTAAAGACAGAAATTGCCCATAAATATGAGCATCTTGGTTTGGAACTGGTTGAAGAAACAGATACTTTTCCAGGATTTGCCCTCGTCAGCAACCGCGCCACTGTTGACCCTGCAACTGCAGAAACAATACGCGAGTCATTTGACGAGCTTCAACCCCATGGTAAAGACCGGGAGATGTTGTCTGGCTGGGCGGATAAATTAGCAAACGGGGCAGTACCTGCAACCGACAAACAATACGATATTATTCGTCATCTTCTGGGAGATATCCTCATTCCAGCGAAAGATAACTGTCAATGATACAAAAACACAAAACCAGGCAAAGCTTTTTCAATCTCTTTATTGCCTATCTTGTCTGCAGTCTGCTGGTCACATTGCTTTTGCACAAAAGCTGGAAGATAAAAGAAGACAGCCATCTCACTGAATATCAGGTGATTCTTGAGACAGGATTTAATTCCAGCCTGCAGATGTACCGTCTTGCCATGGAGAGTTTCTTTTATAATTCCCTGAACACCCCGGAAGTACAGACGTTACTTAACCGCAGCAGAGATGCGTCCCCAAAGGAAACAGACAGACTGCGTGGTCAGCTGTATCGAATGCTGTATCCTGTTTATGAACGAATGCGCAATGCCAACTTGATGCAGCTGCAGTTTTATACCCATGACGGTAAAAGCTTTCTGCGTTTTCATCAACCGGAGAAGCATGGTGACTCACTGCTCAAAGCGCGTCCCGTCATTCATAAAAGCATCGAAGAACATCGTGTTGTCGAGGGACTTGAAGGCGGACGAATGAGGGCATCCTTCAGTTACGCCTTTCCTGTCTTATATCATGGTGCTTGTATTGGCGGAGTGGAAGTGGCAGTATCGGCCCGCTCTATTATTGATTCGCTCAAGGAACTGGATCCTGAACGTGAGTATGCCTTTATCTTGCAAAAAGAAAGGGCCGAGAAATATCTTTTTAAACAACAGCGATGGCTTTATACCGAAGCCCATATTCATCCCAAATATCTGCAGGTGGATATCAACGCCATACTGCCCGAAAGTCCACCCCCCCTGCCGACTGATATTAACACCCTGAACAAACGCCTGCGGTCAGACCCCTCTGTCCAGCAGCACATGGATAAAGAAGAAGCCATAACATTGAACAGAAAAGTGGGCAACATTCCTTATACCGTTTGTTTTCTGCCCATAACCAATGTCCAGAATCTGTTTACCGGATATCTTATCTCCTATTCCAGGGATTTTTTTCCTCAGCAGAATCGCCGGGAATACTTACTCTGGTATATTTCGGTTCTGCTCATCCTGACAGCACTCTTTTTCCTTCTTCTCAAATTACGCAATCAACGTCATGCGTTGATTCGTGAGAAAGAAAATCTGTTCGCGATCACCAATACCCTGGCAGAAGGGGTGTATCTTCAGGATGTAGAAGGGTTCATTGTGTGGATAAATACGGCTGTCACCCATTTACTGGGCTACAAGGAGGAGGAACTGCTTGGTCAGTCTGCCCATGATCTGTTTCATCACCATGAGAAAAATCAACAGGAACTGGGTTGTTGCGCCATTCATCAGGCCGCCGTCAGCGGAAAAGGATACGATGGCGAGGAAATCTTTTTAACGAAAGAGGGGCTGTTTGTTCAGGTGAAAGTATCCTGTCGAAGCCTTATTGAAGAGGGCCAACCTGCCGGACTGGTTGTTGCTTTCCATGATGTTTCCGACAGAAAAAATATAGAAGCGAAACTGCGCGAAAATGAACAGGTGCAGCGCACCCTTATGGAGAGTATGCCGGTGGCCATGGTCATCATTGACGAAAAGACCAAGGTGGTTGAACATGTCAATCCCACGGCATCGGAAGTTCTGGGGCTGTCTGCAGGAGAAATTACAGGCAGCGTCTGTCATAAATTCATTTGTCCTGCCGATATCAATCATTGCCCCATTTCTGATTTGAATCAGGAAATTGACAGCTCTGACAGGGTAATTCTGCGTTCGGGAAAAACTCCGGTACCTGTGCTGAAAACAGTACGCAAAGTGATGATACAAGGCAAAAGCAAACTGCTTGAGTGTTTCATTGACATCAGCATGCGTAAAGAGGCTGAAGAGGCAATGCTGCAGGCCAATCAGGCAAAAAGTGCTTTTCTTGCCAACATGAGTCATGAGATTCGCACACCAATGAATGCCATCCTTGGCATGACCCATCTTGCCCTCGGCACAAGTTTGACAGAGGAGCAGCGGGACTATCTTACCAAATCCCATCGGGCCGCAAAATCTCTTCTTGGTATATTGAATGACATTTTAGACTTTTCCAAGGTCGAAGCCGGCAGGATGGAACTGGAAAATATCGATTTTAACCTGTGTGATATCCTGGATAATGTCCTTTATGTCACTGAAATGCGAGTCTATGGCAAAGATGTGGAATTAACTGCAGGGCTCCACCGCAGCGTTCCAAGACAATTGAAAGGCGACCCGTTGCGCCTGGAGCAGGTCCTTATCAATCTGGCGGGAAATGCCGCAAAGTTCACGGACAAGGGGTTCATTAAAATCTGGGTAAATAGCGTTAGGATTGACGATAATCGGGTAAAGCTTACCTTTACCGTCCAGGATTCCGGTATGGGAATGAAACCTGAAAAGCTGGATGAATTGTTTGTCCCCTTTACCCAGGCAGACGCCTCCACCACCAGGCGCTACGGTGGTACAGGCTTGGGCCTGAGCATTTCCAGTCGTCTGATAGCGTTAATGGATGGCACCTTGGAGGTGGAAAGCACTGAGGGCACCGGAAGTCGTTTTTTCTTCACGATTTCCCTTGAAACGGGGCAGGCTGAAACGCCGCCTGTAAACATTGAGGGGTTGAAAATACTGATCGTCGATCCCCAGCAGAACAGCCGCAAGGTTCTGCTGGAACATATTGCATCCATCAGAGGGGTGCCGACAGGTGTTGAAAATGGGGCCAATGCGCTTGAACGTCTGGCTGCAGAACACGTTGATCTTTGTATAATCGCAGAAGAATTACCTGACATGTCTGGTGATGAGCTTCAACGACAGTTTACGGGCCCGGTCATTATGCTGACCCCTCAGGGGAAAAAACGCGATACCGTCATCTCTGATGGAGAACGAAGCGTCGTTGTTTCCAGACCGGTGGGGTATAATTCCCTTGTTCAGGCCTTACATCTGCTGCTCCATGGTACGACGAGCAATAATGACACATCCAGAAAGGTACAATTTGCCCCTGCTCACATTCTGGTAGTTGAGGATAACAGGGTCAATCAACAGGTCGCTGAAGCACTACTCAACGAAGTCGGTTTGTCCGTTTCTCTCGCAGATAACGGTGAAACGGCACTACAGCTTCTGGCAAAAAGAACATTTGATCTGGTCTTTATGGATATTCAGATGCCGGTGCTTGATGGATTTGCCACAACAAGGGAGATCCGCTTGCAACCACAATGGCAGGAACTGCCAATCATCGCCATGACTGCCTATGCCACCCATGAAGAATGCAAGGAGATACTTGCCACAGGAATGAATGATCATCTGGCGAAACCGATTGAAATAAACGAATTGATTGCGGTGCTCAAGAACTGGTTACCATTGGAACATGAAAGGAAAAAAAACGATCACAGCCCTTCAACCTCGTTTATATCTGCCAAATCCGTATTGAATATTGAAACCGCCCTGCCACGCTTTGCCAATAACAAGGCAGTGTATCATGAAGCACTACGTTCGACTGTTACGTCTTATGCGGATTGCGCCGGAAAACTATCAGACTTGCTGGACCGGGAACAAATGGACAAAGCGCGTATGCTTGCGCATACAATGCGCGGTGAAATGGGGACAATTGGCGCGGAAGAGATATTTGCCATCTGTACTGAACTGGAAGAACGTATTACTCAAAAAAAGTTTAGTGAGACAGAGGTGCTCATTGGCAAGCTGGACCTTGCCGTGAAACAGTTTACTGCTTGTGTTCAGGAAGTTTTGATGTCAACAGAAAATAATACTGAGACCGTTTTATCCCCGAACATGTCTGCCGCTATGGAGGAATTATCAAAAGCACTGCAACTGCGCCGGCCCCTTGATTGCAGCAAAACAATGGATCAATTACTGAAAACAGATCACCTGGCAAACGTATACCCCCATATAATGAAACTCTCCTTATTGATTGATAACTATGAGTTTGAAAAGGCTCTTGATCTGGCGGCAGAGTTGCAAAAGAAAATGAAACAGGCTCAGTGAGGAGATGGTAATGGGAGAAGATCTTTCCCGCTGCTCGATTCTTGCAGTAGATGATACAAAACTCAACATCAATGTTCTGGTCAGTGTTCTTGGCGGGCAGTATGCCCTTTCTGTCGCTTTAGATGGCGAGAGTGCGCTTCGCCATGTGGAAGAGAATGTGCCAGATCTCATTCTGCTTGATATTATGATGCCCGGCATTGACGGGATAGAGGTATTACGCCGCCTGAAAAACAGTGACCGGACCAGGGATATCCCTGTACTTATGCTTACAGCACTCTCAGAAACGGAACAAAAGGCACATTGCTTTGCATCCGGGGCAGTGGATTATATCCAAAAGCCTTTTGAAGTGAATGAGCTACAGGCACGGGTAAGGACCCACCTTTCCCTTGCCCTGGCCAGAAAAACACTCAAGGAACAGAATCACAACCTGGAAGAACTGGTCGAGCAGCGCACCAGAGAGCTGTTTGTAACGCAGCAGGCCATCATTGAAAGTATGGTCGCATTGGCAGAGTACCGTGACCCTGAGACAGGGCAGCATATTAACCGCGTCAAAGGGTGTGTTGAACTGCTTGCCAAAAAATTAAGCAAGCATCCTCGCTTTGCGGAGCAGTTACCACATTCCACCATTAATCTTTTTATTCGTTCAGCACCACTGCATGATATTGGCAAGGTGGGTGTGCCTGATGAAATTCTGTTAAAAGCGGGAGCACTTACCGATGAAGAATTCACCGAGATGAAACGCCATACAGAGTATGGTGCTCAAGTCATCCTCTCTGTCCAGAAAAAAGTTGGCGCGGTGCCGTTTCTCGACGTAGCTCGGGAGATGGCTTGTTCCCATCATGAGAAGTGGGACGGCACCGGCTATCCTGCAGGGTTGTCCGGGGAAAACATACCATTAAGTGCCCGGATTATGGCACTTGCCGATGTCTATGATGCCTTAATCAGCCGCCGGGTCTATAAACCCCCATTCACCCATTCAAAAGCCGTGGAAATAATCCTGCAGGAAAGCGGCAAGAGTTTTGATCCTGATATCGTGGAGGCGTTTTCCCATTGCGCCGAAAAAATTCGGGGAATTGCGCTGAATCTTGCAGAATCTGAAGAGCAGCGTGACGCCCTGAACAATTGATCCTCGTGTCCTGTCAACGCTGCTCTGTCGTATCCTGCTTGTCTTTTTCAGCCCTTATGCAGCCTTGCCCTGTGTCACATAGCACATAGCACATAGCACTACTATGCAACGCAGGACAAGGCTCCATAAGGACAAGAAAAATCCGGCGCAATATCCTGACATTTCAGCATTGACATAACACTAACCCGAATTTCTCATGAATATTTTGTCTGATCTGAGAAGAAATACATAAAAACAATTTAACCGATCACGGGGGCTGTGCTTCCCCGTTATTCTCTGTTTCTGATGCGAAAAAATCCCAGCCTCAACAATCTGTTTCGTATAAAATCACATGAACATTCTGTGGCCCATGAACGCCCAGAACAACCTGAAGCTCAATATCCGAGGTCCTCGACGGACCAATAATAAAAAGTATATTTGACGGCAGGCTCTTCTCTTTTTTTATCTCCACGAAAGCATCGTTCAGGCTTTCGACAATTGCGCTCTTTTCAAGCAACATAATACAATGGGTCGGCAAGAGAGACAAGAGTCGCGGAGTGTATGCTGACGACGTGACACAGAGAAGTCCCAGATTTGAAACCCCCAGTCTTGCCTGTAAAATGGAGGCGTCGCATGCAAACAACTTCTCTGCTATCTCGTTGACACTTCTATTGAACTCAAGTCCTTCAACATCCGCAACCGAACTGATATCAAAAAAAAGCCCCTGAGGATAAAAAAGTTTTTTGCAACCTGTTCTCCGCACAATATCAATAATCAAATCTTGTACATCGCTCCTGGCGCATTCGTGCACCTCAGCTTTGTTCGCCTTAATGTTTTCTATGAAATTGTCCAGGAGATCCCCTTCATTTCTAATATATTCCCGGATTGGTACAGCTGTTACCGCTCCAGGAGCAGGAATGCACGAGTTTTGTATCTTTTCCAGAATTGTGCCTTTACTCATAATGTACTCCTTCTATTTTTTTCATCTCACGATGGAGGTGACCACTTATTTTCGGCGGTTTTCTGTGTTTGCACCACAGTTTGAGCACAGGTATCATCCAGGCAGATTTCTGTATTACCCTGGAAAATGTGGCCGCACAATTGACCCCCCAGTGAAACAACCGGAAATGCGTCGCCATAAAAGAAAACATCGCAAAACTCATCCGTTCAATACCGCTATGCTGCAACCCGGCAGAACCTGGGGCGGGATTCTCCCCTTCCCCCACCTTATCTCGTCTCAGCTTGCGAATAATATCGGCAAGTGGAATCTTGACGGGACACACTTCACTGCACCTGCCGCACAACGAGCAGAGAGAAAGAATATCACTATGTTTTTCCATACCGAAAATCTGAGGGGAAACGACCTCACCGATAGGCCCTGGATAGACAGCCTGATAGGTATGGCCGCCAACCTTGTCATAGACGGGGCAGTAATTCATGCAGGCACCGCAGCGGATACACCTCAAGGCCTCATAATACTCTTTATTCTGGAGCATTTTCGTTCTGTTGTTGTCCAGCAGTATGACATGTACTTCTTTGGGGCCGTCAAATTCGTCATCTTTTCTCGGACCTGTTATAATATTATTGTAACAGGTAATGCTCTGTCCTGTGGCTGAAGGAACAAGCAGGGTATCAAGCACTACTGCATCATCAAAGCTTCCGACAACCTTTTCAATGCCGCAGACAGCTATATGGATGTCGGGAAAGGTGGTACACATCCTTCCATTTCCCTCGTTTTCAATGAGCCATATCGCCCCCTCATCAGCTATGGCAAAATTGACCCCGGATATTCCGATTTTCAGCTTTTTAAACTCATCGCGCAAATATTTTCTGGCAATGGCATTTAATTTCTCCGGCTCGCTCTCCTGCGCTGCCCCTAAATACTTATGAAATATCTCCCCTACCTCATATCGATTTTTATGGATGGCGGGAACAACAATATGCACAGGGGGTTCATCTATGAGTTGAATAATGAGCTCTCCCAGATCGGTCTCAACGGCCTTTATTCCTTTTTCATCAAGAAAAGCGTTGAGATGGATCTCTTCCGTAGCCATCGACTTTCCTTTCAACACCGTTGAGATACCATTCTCCCGGACAATTTGCAGTACTATCTCATTGGCCTCCTGTCCATCCTTTGCCCAATGGACTTTCATGCCATTTTCTGTGGCGTGTTTTTCAAAATCAAGCAGCCTCTGCTCCAGGTTCGCTAAACAGCTGTTTTTGATCTCCTTAGCTCTCTCCCGTAACTCCTCCCAGGAGGTATACTTCTTCGCAATAAGGTTCTGGCGGTTCGTCTGCAGAGTATGCATCGCCATGTCAAGATTATTTCTCAACTGCACATCGTTCAGTTTTTCCTGTACCAATTTCGTATGATTCATAGGATGTCACCCTTTATTCTCTTGGCCATAAAATCGTAGAGGTGAACGCTTTTCACCCGGCTATTCGCCTTAGCCAGTGCCCCGCCTATATTGAGCAGACAGCCGCTGTCAGCTGAAACAACATAATCGGCTCCACTTTGCTGTATCCATTTGATTTTTTCCTGTACCATAGCATTTGATATCTCATCCTCCTTGACGGCAAAGGTGCCCCCAAAGCCACAACACTCCTCTTCTCTTTCCAGCTCAATAAGCTCCACATTTTCAAACTGACGGAGGATGTTTTTGGAGGATTCTATACACTTCTGAACTCGAAGAGCATGGCAGTTTGAATGCCAGGTAATTTTTATTTTCTCACCTTGATCCTTATATTCGGCTTTCAGTTCTCTATCAAGATATTCACTCAACTCATATACCCTGCCAGCAAACTCCTTCGCCCTGGTTTCATGCTCACTCCCCTTCAACAGCTCCACATAATCGTGCTTCATCATGCCGGCACAGGAACCAGACGGAACAATAACAGGATAATTTTCCGAAAAAAGGTCGATATTGTATAACGCTATTTTTTTTGTATCCGCAAAATATCCGGTATTAAAACTTGGCTGACCGCAACAGGTCTGCTCTTTTTTAAAGACAACGCTTACTCCTTGATCCTGCAGAAGTTTTACCGCATTTACCGATGTTTGCGTAAATACTGCGCCCCCCAGACACGTTGCAAAAAAATACACCTTTTCCATACACTTCTCCTCCAGAAATAACCGGTGACCACTCCTGCAAAAGAAACGGCCATTCCATATCCAACTTCGATGCAAAAGACAAAAGCATCTCTTTCTTTTTTTCCTTACCGTACATCACGCCCTCCCGCAACAGGTTTTAAGATTTGTGATCAAGCAACTCGCCAACAGATAAACGGCTCGTAACTGATCACACCTTTTTCTTTTCATTATTCTGTTGACAGGAATTGCTTTCAAGATAACAGTATTGCGGCATTATCCTGATCCTGAAAGTTTTTTTGCTTTTTATATAATTACAACATGTTACAATGACTCTCTTTGTAGCACTGATACTACAATCTGTTAATTTCTCATGACTCGATTATGCGGCAACAAGACATTTCAAGGGTGTTGAAATAATCAATCTATCTCTTTGACACTGTGTTGTTTTGAAAGAAAAACCTTTTTTGTCGAGTTTGCGCAGGACTACAAAGAGTTACGCTAATCTTTTCAACACTCTTGCTGCGAAGTCATCTGTTGGCAGAAGCTGCTTCTGCATAATAAACCATGACAAATAAATACTATAACGGCTTTGAGCAGGGGCCGATCAGGCCGCCCAGTGAAGCGGAAAGCCTTCTCATCAGGGTTACCCGAAACTGTCCCTGGAATCGTTGCACTTTTTGTCCCGTGTACAAGGGGAAGCGGTTTAGCAGAAGACCGGTTAAGCATGTGCTGAAGGACATTGACATGGTCCGCCGACACGTTGACCATATCATAGCTGCCAGAAAGCAGGGAATAAATCCAATCAGTGCTTTGCCTGGTGAGGAAAAACTGGATGAGCAGGCATTGTATGCAGCCTGGCATTTCGTCGCTGGCGGGATGGAGTCAGTTTTTCTCCAGGATGCCAACAGTCTTATTCTTAAGCCCGCTGATCTAATCTGCATACTTGAACATATTAAACAAACCTTTCCTGAAATCAAGAGGATCACTTCATATGCCAGATCAAGTACAGTTGCCAGGATACAAGATCATGATCTGGTCCGGATCGCCAGGGCAGGCTTGAACCGGATTCATATCGGCATGGAATCAGGCTCTGACGCCGTATTGACGTTGGTACAGAAAGGAACGGATAAGGCTGCTCAAATTCTGGCCGGCCAGAAAATAAAACGTGCCGGCATGGAACTGTCAGAGTATTATGTTCCGGGGCTGGGAGGAGCAGAATTATGGCAGGAAAACGCAAGGGAGTCCGCAGATGCGCTCAATCAGATCAACCCTGATTTTATTCGGCTGAGAACCTTGGCCCTGCCCATGGGAGCGCCTCTGACCAGACATCATGCGGAGGGGACGTTTGCCAAAATGGGTGAGGTCGCCACAGCCAGGGAACTGCTTCTGTTTCTTGAGTCCCTTGAGGGGATAACAAGCGCAGTGAAAAGCGATCATGTGCTCAACCTTTTTTCGGAAGTGAATGGTTTGCTGCCAGCTGACCGGGAGAAAATGACTGAGCCGGTACGTCAGTTCCTTGCTCTTGAACCATTTGAGCAGATGCTTTTCTCCATTGGCAGGCGTACCCATTGCCTGCGAACCGTGGCTGATCTCAAAGATCCGAAGTTAAGGAAGAATGCCGAGCAGGCATGCCGCGAAATGGGTGCCACCATAAAGACCATGGATGCACACATAGACAATGTTTTGAAAAAGTATATGTGACAAGAACAGGCATAAACCTGTAACGTAAAAGCAAACACAGACAGCAAAACAATGAGAAAAAAAAACTACGCCAGAGTGTTAACCATTGCCGGTTCCGATAGCGGTGGAGGTGCCGGGATACAGGCAGATCTGAAAACGTTCAGCGCCAACCAATGTTACGGGATGAGCGTGATTTGCGCTCTTACAGCCCAGAATACGGTAGGTGTCAAAGGTATTCATGCTGTCCCCCTTGATTTCGTGCGCGAGCAGATTGATGCTGTGCTCTCGGATATTGGTGCGGATGCAGTGAAAATAGGCATGCTGTACTCTGCCGGGCTTGTTGAAGCCGTCAGCGAAGAGCTGCGCAGATTCAAGGTAAAGAACATTGTCCTGGACCCTGTCATGATTGCCCAGAGTGGCGATGCTCTGGTGCAGGAAGACGCCATTGACGCTTTAAAAGAACTGCTTGTGCCGATGGCGGAAATAATTACTCCAAACATACCCGAGACAGCTGCGTTACTGGGAAAAAAGGTGGAACGACCCGAACAGGTTAACCACAATCTTGCGCCTGAAATATGTCGTCTCGGGTGTCAGCATGTGCTTGTTAAGGGTGGGCACTCTTCCGGGACAACAAGTGATGACATACTTTACTGCTGCGATTCCGGCAGACAGATTGAATTTCCCGCACCACGAGTGAACACCAACAACAATCACGGAACCGGCTGCACCCTGTCGTCGGCGATTGCCGCCCATATAGCCAGGGGGGCAAATGTTATTGACGCAGTCGGTAAAGCCAAGGAATACATAACAGGAGCACTGATTGCCGGAGCCAGCTATCAATTAGGTCAGGGACATGGGCCAGTACATCATTTTTATGCCCAGTTTCAGGATTGATGAAATCAGGGGCATACATAAGCGCGTAACCAATCACGGGGTTTGTACTTCTTCATTATTCTCTGCTTCTGAGGTGTAACTGGTCACAGGTGCTTCAGATTTGCAGAAGCTATCACCCTGCTCTCACTTGCTTTATGCCTGTAACTGCTCTCAGGGCGCCCAGATTTGGGCAAGCTGGGCGCAGCTACAGGCGCCCCTTATTTTGTCGTAACTACTCACCGCTCACCCCTCTTTGAACGATCACGACCCGCCGCATAGAGGGGCTATAGCTGCCAATCGTGCTTGTCCAAATATGGGCAACCTGAGCAGCAGGTCATATAATTTAAGAGTGTTTTCTTCTCCGAACCAGCGAAATATTTCAATTCCAGGAAAGTCTTCGTCCACTTGTCCTGGATCGGGGGTGTTCTGGTAAAAAGCCAGCTCGCCCAAATAGGCCGCCAATGCTCCCAGGCAATCCCAGACATTCTCTCTTGCCGCAGCCACGTGGTCACTCTGCTCAAGGTTGTGTAGTTTCCTGTTGAGAGCATCTTTATTGACTGTTATGCCTGCAAAGAAGTAATGATTGTCTGGCGGCGGGGCTTCTCCATTGATTTTATGCCACATCCTGATAACGTAGGCGCGGGTGCTTATTTTTTTAGCCTGAAATTTAACCCAAAGGAGAAACTCGTAATAATACTTTTCGATCATTTTTTCCTGGGTAAAAGTATACATATGACCGTAATCACAAAAAAAGAGATGAAAGTTATATACAATGACAAGCTGTTTTGACAACGTATGGATGTAGGACAAATCAACTATCTTTTCTTTATTAAGCAGGATTTTGGGTGATGCTGTCCGGTTGTTTGGAAAAATAACGGCTGCATCAATATCTTCAGTGCCGATACTTCGCTCTGGATCAATGAATTGATCACAATCAGCCTGATAGGTTTCGGTCTGAACTATGGCTAGATTATCAGGAAGCCGGGTTGTGTCCAGTTCATTTGGGGAAATGCAGGCAAGAGCCTTGTGGAAATGAGCGATTTCTTCTTTTGAAAAGTTATGAAATTCCATGATGTAGTCCCTTTTGCGCGGGGCCAGTGTCCTGTCAACGTTGCGCTGTCGTCTCCTCCTTGTCTCTTTCAGCCCTTATACAGCCGTAAACGTAACCAATCACGGGGTCTGTACTCCTGTGTTATTCTCTACTTCCGACGTGTAACTGGTACTGGGTGCAACAGAATTGGGCAACCTGAAAGCAGGCACATACAGCCTTGCCCCGGGTCACACAGCACTACTATGTAACTCAGGACAAGACTGGACAAGGACCAGAAAAATCCGGCGCAATACATTGACATTTCATCGTTGACATGACACCAGTTTGATATTTATGAATTGGTGAAATCAGATGATTGTAGCGTATTCTTATAAAAAATCATAGTAATGACTCGCAAGGTCTATAACTTCTTGATTTCACTTATTTCGCAGTTGAGCTAATGGTAGCAGAAAAAGTTGTAGTTTTTGACATTGAAACCACGGGTCTTCTTCCCGGAGATGGTGGCCGACCCATTGAGATTGGAGCGGTGTTAATAGATCATGGGATGATCGTAGACAGCTTCCAGAGTCTGATGAATCCCGGCATAATGATATCCTCATGGATTGAATCATTGACCGGGATATCAAACCAGGATATTCAGCAGGCGCCCCCCTGTGAAGAGGTTATTCGTGATTTTTTGTTATTTACGGGAGAATTGCCCCTTGTGGCTCACAATGCCGCATATGATATTTCTTTTTTGGATGCTGAGATGGAAGCATTATGTCTTCATCGGGTGAATCCTTCAATATGTACCCTCGCGCTTAGTCGAAAATTGATTGTCGGAGCACCGAATTATAAGTTAAAAACCCTGGTTGAGTACGGTGAAATTGTATCTGGACCGACGTATCACAGGGCCCTGGAAGATGCAGAAAAAACCGGATTGCTGTGGCTGGTTATACTTGATGAGCTGAAAGAGCGATATGGTATACACGAGCCTGCATTTCCCCTGATGCAGCAGATAGCGGCCATGAAAAAAAGGAGTTTGAAAAAATTTCTGGCCGCACAGGGCGGAAAACAAACGTAACCAATCACGGGGTCTGTGTTTCTCGGTTATTCTCTGTTTCCGACGTGTAATTGGTCACAGGCGCTCCAGATTTGGACAAGCACCATTTCCAGCAGACAAGCAAGCGAGGTGAGACGTTCGTGTACAAGAGTATGCGGGCAATGGTGACCGTACAAAGATGAAGTGCCTGTAATCAGTTACACACAAACAGCATTATTTACAATGCCATAACAATACAATGAACATAGTCATCAACGCCCTGTTTCCAGTGCTGGCAATAATCCTCACCGGAATACTACTCAAAAAAACCGGCCTGTTAGACAAGCATTTCTTTGCGTCCAGCGACCGTTTTGTTTATTATGTGCTCTTTCCTGTTCTGCTTTTCTGGAAAATTGGAGCAGCCCCGCTTGTGCTGGGCAGCGAGTGGCACTACCTTGCTGCGTCTGGCTGCAGCTATATTTCAACATTTGCCATCAGTCTGTTCCTGATTAAAGCTCTGAAGATAGCACCCTTCCAGGCAGGTTCCTTTAATCAGAGCTGCTATCGGTTCAATACCTATATGGGGATGGCAGTGGTTATCAATCTGTTTGGAGAAAAAGGGGTACAGCTTTTTGCAGTACTGATAGGGTTGATTATTCCCTTTGTGAATAGTACGGCAGTAGCTGTGCTTGTCTGGTTCAATCAGGAAAACACCGAACAAAATCAGCTGGCAGCTACCCTGAAGACCCTGGTGAAGAATCCGCTTATCATCGCCAGTGTTGCCGGGCTTGTTTACGCTCATTTCCTTGGTGGTTATCCGGTGTACGTCACCAATACCCTTGAGCTGCTTTCGACCACAACACTCCCCCTGGCTCTGCTCTCCATTGGCGGGGCACTTTCCTTTCATCTGGTCAGGAACAATCTCTTGCTGTCCCTGCTCGGGGCCATGGTAAAACTTGTCGTTCTTCCCTGCATTGGCCTGGTCTTCCTGTTTCTTTTCAGCGTAACCGGACTTGCCTGGAAGGTGAGCGTGCTGTTTTATTCACTGCCAGCTTCAACCGCCATATACGTGTTGTCATCTCAGCTTCATGCCGACACAGAGCTGGCTTCGGCTAGCGTGGTGGTCTCAACCTGCTGCTCGTTCGTAACCATGTCGGTAATAATCATGCTTATCATGAGGTAAATGGCACTCTTTGAAGAGGGGTACCTGCTCCCAGCTCACCCGTCTCTGGACAAGCGCTATTGGCCGCCAGGAGGGCTATAGCTGCCAGTCGTGCTTACCCAAACCTGGGCAGACTGAAAGCAGGTACAAAGGCAAAGCAAGCAAAATCAAGGTGGTAGGTAACTACTCACAGGTCACCCCTCTTTGAACGATCACGACCCGCCGCATAGAGGGGCTATAGCTGCCAATCGTGCTTGTCCAAATATGGGCAACCTGA
>PDTE01000031.1 GCA_002747135.1 Desulfobulbus propionicus
GTTGATCACCCCTATAGCGATGGAAGCAGGGCTTCGGTTCGCCATTCGTGAGGGAGGTCGAACTGTAGGCGCAGGTGTTATCAGCGAAATAATTGAATAGGAAAGGGAACCCGGAACAGATCCGGATGGCACTTTTTTTTCTTTAAGATTGATACAGCCGGGCTCGTCCCGGCTGTATCAATCTACTGGAAGTCATCATGAGAGATATCATTACACTTGCCTGTCAGAGCTGTAAGCAGCGCAATTATACATCGACAAAAAATAAGCGGACTATTCCTCATAAACTAGAGCTGAAAAAGTACTGCCCATTTTGTAAGGCCCATACTCCGCACAAGGAAACAAAATAAGTTACTGCTCACCTCTTGAGGGGCTATAGCTGCCAATCGCACTTGCCCAAATCTGGCCGAACTGAAGGCAGTTACAGCGGTAAAGCAGGCGAAACCTGGGGAGTGCGTGTCCTGTGAGCAGTTATTAAGATAATAAGACAGGCCAGTAGCTCTAATTGGTAGAGCACCGGACTCCAAATCCGGGGGTTGGGGGTTCGAATCCCTCCTGGCCTGCCAGAAATCAGTCGTCTGCTAAAAGAGCATCTAAGATAGGCATGGCAACAAAGAAAAAATTACGAAACAGCAGGACAAAATCTGCAGGCAAGGCAGAAGCAGCCAGGTCTGAAAGCACTTTCTCTTTATCACCTGCGGCGATTCGAACCTTTATTGCAGAGGTTAAGGCTGAGTTTAATAAAGTAGTCTGGCCACAAAAAAAGATTACAGCAGGGCTGACAGGGTTTGTTTTAGTACTTGTTGTCCTGATTTCTTCGTATCTTGGGTTTGTCGATCTTGTTCTTGGCAAAATAGTGACGTCATTTCTCGGATAATAACATCAAGTCAAGCTCATGGAAAAAAACTGGTACATCGTCCATACGCACACCGGGTTTGAAAACAAGGTCAAGACTACTCTGGAGGAACGAATAAAAAACGCGCAACAGGAAGAATTTTTTGGCGAAGTACTTGTCCCCACTGAACAGGTAGTGGAGATGGTAAAGGGGACAAGAAAAACTTCGGAGAGAAAATTTTTTCCTGGCTATATTCTTGTTCAGATGCTGATGAACGAACATACCTGGCATACAGTGCAGGAAACTCCCAGGGTGACTGGATTTGTCGGGGTAAACACTGGTCAGGTCATTGCCGGGGAAGATTTATACAAAAGGATTCCCTCTCTAACCGATAAGGAGGCCATGAAGATTATCGGGAGAATTGAGGAAGGCGCAAACAGGCCCAAGCCCAAGGTTGTCTTTGATGAGGGAGACACAGTTCGGGTTGTTGATGGTCCTTTTGCTAATTTCCAGGGAGTTATTGATGAAGTGTATCCTGATAAAGGGCGTGTAAAGGTAATGGTATCAATCTTTGGGCGGTCTACTCCTGTTGAGCTTGAATACATACAGGTAAGCAAAAATTAGTAACTGATGACCTCGGGCATTTCGTCTTTGCACGTCCACAATTTTTCGTTTTCGCCTGTATAGCGAAAAATTGTACCTGTACAAGACGGAAGTACCTGTGACTGGTTGCACACGTTAAAAGTGGAGAATGACAGGGAAGTACAGGGCCGTGATCGAGTACAAAAATTAAGGTGCACGGGGGGGGATAGGAACACATAATGGCAAAGAAAATTCAATCATATATAAAATTACAGATTCCAGCTGGTAAAGCAAATCCTTCGCCGCCAGTAGGTCCTGCATTAGGTCAGCATGGTGTGAACATCATGGACTTCTGTAAGGCGTTTAACGCGCAGACACAAAATGCAGGCGATACAATAATTCCTGTTGTCATTACAGTATATACTGACAGGTCTTTCAGTTTTATAACTAAGACGCCGCCTGCTTCTGTTTTGCTGTTGAAGGCGGCCGGGCTGGAGAAAGGTTCAGGCAATCCCAAAAGAGAACGTGTTGCAGAGTTGAGCAGGGATAAAATCAAGGAAATTGCTGAAATAAAAATGCCTGATCTTAATGCCTATTCAATAGATCAGGCCATGAAAATTGTTGAAGGGACTGCACGAAGCTGTGGTATTACTATTGTTGAGTAGCCCGCTTCCTGTTCGCTATACCTGCGTCAAGGTAACTGATCACAGGTACTTCATCTTTGCAGATCACTCATTCCTGCATACTCTTGTATAGCGGAAAAGAGTGCTTGTCCAATTCTGCTGCACCTGTGACCAGTTACGCGTCAGAAGCAGAAAATAAAGAAGAAGTACAGACCCCGTGATTGGTTACGCGTCAATACACCAGATGACAGGGAGAATATAACATAAAGGTGATGACATGCCACGACATGGAAAGAAATTAACAAACAGCAGGTCACACATTGATCGTGAAAAGTTGTATGACCTGAACGAAGGCTTGGACTGTGTGCTGAAAGCTGCCTACGCGAAATTTGATGAATCTGTCGATATAGCCATACGACTTGGAGTTGATCCCCGTCATGCAGACCAGATGGTTCGATCCAGCGTTATCTTGCCGCATGGTACCGGCAATGATGTACGAGTGCTGGTTTTTGCCAAAGGAGAAAAAGAAAAGGAAGCTCTTGATGCCGGTGCCGATTTTGCGGGAAGCAGTGAACTGGTCGAAAAAATCAAGGAAGGCTGGCTCGAGTTTGATAAGACCATTGCAACCCCTGATATGATGGGTGAGGTCGGTAAAATAGGGAGAATACTTGGGCCAAGAAACCTGATGCCGAACGCTAAACTTGGAACGGTCACTTTTGATGTCGAACGGGTCGTGAAAGAAGTTAAAATGGGGAAGGTGGACTTTAGGGTAGATAAAGCTGGAATTGTCCATGGCCCGGTTGGCAAGGTTTCCTTTGGAGTTGATAAGCTGATGGGCAATGTCGTCGCCTTTATTGACAAAATAATTCAGTTGAAACCTTCAGCAAGCAAAGGTGTTTATTTAAGATCCATAAGCCTTTCAAGTACCATGGGGCCTGGGGTAAAGGTTGACCCGCTGCAGGCCAGGGCTTGTATAAAATCAGCGTAACTGCTCCCGGCCTACCCAAATCTGGGCAGCCTGAAAGTAGTTGCAGAGTTAAAGCTAAAACAAGTGAAATCAGGGTAATACATTCCCTGTGAGTAAGTACAAATCAGCTTCGCTGATGATCAAACCATATAAGAAACCTGGTGTCCTGTCAACGATGAAATGTCAGTATGTTGAGCCGGATTTTTCCTGTCCTTATGGAGTCCTGTCCTGAGTTGCACAGTCATGCTGTGTGATTTGGGGAAAAGCTGTGTAAGGGCAGGAAAAGACAGGGGGAATGCGACAAGGTAACGTTGCTGGGGCGCTCGTTAAGGGTACTTATATTCTTATAACCAAGGGAAGGTCAGAGACAGCAGGTACAGTTGTTTAATAATTTGCCTTATTTCTTATTATTACAGGTAAATGCCTGCCGAGACCACGTTGAGAAGTTTAATCAATACAGTATCGTCCAGTCATTTCTCCTGACTGTTTCTTTGATTGTCCCGTGACTTTAACAGGAGGTGTTCACGTTGGATCGCAACCAAAAGACTGATCTGGTCAGTGAGCTCAACGAAACCTTTTCCAGGGCAAAGTTTGCAGTGGTCACTGACTACCGCGGACTTAAAGTGACGGAATTGGAACAGTTGCGGCTAGTATTGCGCGAGACCGACACGCGATTCCAGATTGCAAAAAATACACTTTTGCGACTTGCGGTAAAGGGGACAGATTATGAAGGGCTCAGTGATTCATTTACTGGAACAACAGCAGTTGCATTCAGCTTTGAAGAACCCGTTGGCCCGGCCAAGGCACTGACAGCATTTTGCAGGGAAAATGAAGCATTGCAGATTCGTACGGCAATGCTTGAAGGAAAGGTACTCAATGCAGATGATGTCGTGACCTTATCCAGGATGCCTGGCAGAGAGGAACTGTTGGCCAAGCTTCTTGGAACAATGTCCGCTGTACCGACTGGATTTGTCCGTGTACTCAATGCAATTCCTCAAAAACTTGTGTATGGGCTACAGGCAATTAAAGAACAAAAAGAAAAAGAGAATTAAATTCATAGGTTGCCGGCGGTAATATATTTTACTGTGGGTACTGTTAATCAGGAGGAAGTGAAATGGCAGTTACAAAAGAAGATGTAGTAGAATTTATTTCAGGAATGACAGTTCTTGAGTTGTCTGAACTCATTTCAGAGCTGGAAGAAAAATTTGGAGTTTCTGCTGCTGCTCCAGTTGCTGTTGCTGCTGCAGGACCTGCTGCAGGTGATGATGGCGGTGGAGAAGCTGCTGCTGAGAAAACTGAATTTGATGTAATCCTTACTGCCGCAGGGGATCAGAAGATTAAGGTCATTAAAGAGGTACGAGCTATCACCTCGCTTGGCTTGAAAGAAGCAAAAGCTTTGGTAGAAGGTGCACCTGCGCCGTTGAAGGAAGGTGTAACCAAAGAGGAAGCTGAAGAAATTAAATCTCAGGTCGAAGGTGTCGGCGGGAGTGTGGAAATAAAATAAAAAACGCACATGAATGTTGTCCTGATGTCAGGGCAACTGTCCCGACATAATCAGGTAACGCTACGGGGATACCCCCTGTAGCGTTACTGCGTTTCTGAGATGCTGCAGGCATCAGTTTTTTTAATCTAATGGTATCAAGGTGTTGTGCCCTTGTTCAGTTTGATGCATCTTGATTTTGTGAATTATTTTGAGGAATGCGATGAAAAGAGTACGTAAGAATTTTGCCAAGACAAATCATGTCATTGAACCGCCGCATCTGATTGCCATGCAGCGAGAATCTTACGAGAATTTTCTTCAGAAAGACATCCCGTCAGATGAACGAAAAAAAAGAGGCCTGCAGGCAATTTTTCAGGATATTTTTCCCATCACTGATTTTAATGGTTTTTGTTCGCTTGAATTTGTCAGATACTCTTTTGGTGAGTTTAAATATACAGTTGAAGAGTGCGTGGAACGCGGCATGACCTTTGAAGTTCCGGTCAAAATAACCGTACGTCTTATCACTTTTGATGTGGATGAGGAATCCGGCACTCAGTCAGTCCGCGATATCAAGGAGCAGGAGATTTTTCTCGGGTCGCTTCCTTTAATGACCAAAGATGGCGTTTTTGTTATTAACGGAACAGAGCGGGTAATTGTTAATCAGCTTCAACGTTCTCCGGGCTTATTTTTTACCCACGACAGTGGCAAGTCCCATTCTTCCGGCAAGAGGCTGTATTCAGCCAGGATTATACCTGTGCGAGGCTCCTGGCTTGATTTTGAATTTGATATCAAGGATATACTGTATGTTAGAATTGACAGAAGAAGGAAACTGCCTGTCACGGTTTTACTCAAGGCATTAGGGTACAGTAAAAATGAGTTGCTTGAAACGTTTTACAAAACAGATACTGTAACGTATGAGGATGGAGATTTTTTTCTGAAATTTAGCCCGGAGACCTTTAAAGGACAACGCCTGACAGGTGACCTTGTCCATCCAGGTGACGGTTCAATTATTGGTAAAAAGGGCAGGAAGATAACAAAAGCACTGGCAAAAAAGATTACAGAGGCAGGAGTTGAGCGTGTTTTGATCGAACGGGAAGAGCTGCTTGGCAGATATTTTTCTGAAGATATTGTCGATCAAAATAGCGGCGAGGTTCTTGCCGCCTGCAATGAGGAGGTCACTGATTCATTCTTGGATGGTCTTGAAGAAGCTGGTGCAGCAACGACATTTAGCCTGCTTTTTATTGATGGCGTAACAGTAAGCGACTCATTTCGGAAAACCTTGTTTCTGGATAAGGTTAAAGACACAGACGAGGCCCTGGTCGAAATTTACAGACGTCTGAGACCGTCAAGTCCGCCAACCCCTGAAGTGGCCCAGTCATTTTTTGAAAATCTGTTTTTTAACCCTGCCACGTATGACCTGTCAGAGGTTGGACGCTACAAGATAAATACCAAACTTGGAGTGGATACTCCTATAGAAGTGAGAACGCTTACCAGGGAAGATGTCCTGATGGGGGTGAAGCATCTGGTTGCCATTAAAGATGAGCTTAAAGATGGTGATGACATAGATCATCTCGGTAACCGCCGAGTCCGTACTGTAGGGGAATTATGTGAAAACCAGTACAGGATGGGCCTGGTCAGGATGGAACGGGCAATCAAGGAACGCATGACACTGCAAGAGATTGAAACCCTCATGCCTCATGATCTGGTTAATCCAAAGCCGGTGACCTCTGCGATAAAAGAGTTTTTTGGTACCTCGCAGTTGTCGCAGTTTATGGATCAGACCAACCCTCTTTCAGAGGTAACGCACAAGCGCCGTCTTTCCGCACTTGGGCCGGGAGGGCTCTCCAGAGAACGTGCAGGTTTTGAAGTCCGGGACGTACATCCCACCCATTATGGGCGTATTTGCCCGGTTGAGACACCTGAAGGACCGAATATCGGTCTGATTGTTTCCCTGGCGACCTATGCCAAGGTAAACCCGTATGGCTTCATTGAAACACCTTACCGGTATGTACAGGATAGGGTGGTGAGCGACGAGTATAAATACTTGTCTGCTGCTCAAGAGGAAGATCAGGTCATTGCTCCAGCTGTAACAGAGACGCAAGGTGGCAAAATTATTACAGATTATCTTATTGCCAGAAAAGAAAACGAGGTTTCGATGGTTTCAGTTGATGAGGTGACGATGATGGATGTCGCTCCAAATCAGCTGGTTTCCGTAGCCGCTTCGCTGATTCCTTTTCTTGAAAACGATGACGCCAACAGAGCACTAATGGGGTCCAATATGCAGCGGCAGGCGGTACCGCTGCTTATTCCCCGGTCACCACTCGTCGGGACCGGAGTGGAAAAATATGTGGCCTGTGATTCTGGGGCCTGTCTTCTGGCAGAAGGTGATGGCGTTGTTGAAGAGGTTGACTCCACCCGGATTGTAGTTCGTTACGATAAGCCGGGTGTTGACGGGTTTGATACCGGTATCGGGGTTTATCGTTTATCCAAATATAAGAAATCGAATCAAAACACCTGTTTTAATCAAAAGCCTCTGGTCCTGCCCGGAGAAATAGTTACCAAGGGAACGGTGCTGGCCGACGGGCCGTCATGTGAGATGGGCGAACTGGCCTTAGGGAAAAATGTAACCATCGCCTTCATGCCCTGGCGGGGATACAACTTTGAAGATTCCATACTCGTTAATGAACGGTTACTCCGGGAAGATGCCTTTACCTCAGTGCACATTGAGATTTTCGAAACCATGGCCAGGGATACGAAACTGGGGAAAGAAGAGATTACCAGGGATATTCCCAATGTCGGGGAGGAAGGGCTGCGTAACCTTGACGACTCCGGCATCGTCCGGGTAGGAGCTGAGGTCGGACCAGGAGATATGCTGGTTGGCAAGGTCACGCCAAAGGGAGAGAGCATGGTCTCTCCGGAAGAGAAGCTTTTACGTGCCATATTCGGGGAGAAAGCCGGTGATGTAAAGGACTCTTCTTTGCGGGTTCCTCCGGGTGTCGAAGGCGTAGTCATTGACGCAAAAGTTTTTTCCAGAAAAGGTGTTGATAAGGATGAACGTACGCTCATGATTGAAGACCTGGAAATTGAGCGGCTCAGACGGGATATGGAGGACGAGCTTAACAGCCTGCAGAGAGGTGTGCGTGCTGCTCTGTGCGAGCTGCTTGTTGGCAGGACTGTCAAGGAAGATGTATTCGATAAAAAAGGTAATCTGCTTTTAAAGCTTGGTAAACAGCTGACAGATGAAGTTGTTGGTCAGGTTCAGTTTACGGATTTATCTCGAATAGATTTCGCGGAAAAGGCAACCCTGCGTGACAAGCTGGATACTGTTTTCAACAGATATGCTGCCCAGGCTGCACTTGTACGGTCCCGCTACGAGGGCATCGTTGAGCGAATGGAAAAGGGAGATGATTTGTCTCCTGGTGTTGTAAAAATGGTTAAGGTCTATGTCGCGACCAAGAGAAAGCTTGCCGTTGGTGATAAAATGGCAGGAAGGCACGGTAACAAGGGAGTTGTATCCCGTTTGCTGCCAGAAGAGGATATGCCGTTTTTTGCTGACGGCACCACTGTGGATATTGTCCTCAACCCGCTGGGGGTCCCTTCACGGATGAATGTTGGTCAGGTGCTTGAGTGCCATCTTGGTTTTGCTGCTAAAAAACTGGGAGAGAAGATAGCTGAGCTTGCCAGAAAACATGAGCTTGCCCAGGTGAAAAATGAACTCAAGCGTATTTATTCACCAGAGGAATACCAGGCCATCTTTGCCCCCATGGATGATGACCACCTGATTGATTTTGCCAGGAAATCCTTTGAAGGAATCCATGTCGCAACGCCGGTTTTTGATGGAGCCTCGGAACGTGAGATACGGAGTATGCTGGTAGATGCCGGTGTCGACGAGGTCGGTCAGTCAACCCTGTACGACGGACTGACTGGCGAGCCTTTTGCCAACCAGGTTACGGTGGGGGTTATGTATATGCTCAAGCTCCACCATCTGGTTGATAACAAAATCCATGCCAGATCCACAGGCCCGTATTCATTAGTGACCCAGCAGCCACTCGGCGGGAAAGCTCAGTTTGGCGGGCAGCGTCTTGGTGAAATGGAGGTCTGGGCCATGGAGGCGTATGGGGCGGCATATACACTGAAAGAGTTTTTAACGGTTAAATCCGATGATGTCGAAGGGAGAACAACCATGTATGAAAAGATTGTCAAGGGCAATAATTTTTTGGAGACCGGGTTGCCAGAATCTTTTCATGTGCTGGTCAAGGAATTGAAGGGCCTGTGTCTTGATATTGAGTTGCAGGAGTAGGCTTGCGTAAGTTTTTTGTTCGTCGTCGTTATTTAAAAATATATAGGTGAACCTGTGGAAGAACTGTTCAACTTTTTTGCAAAACCAAAAGGGCCAATAAATTTTAACAGGGTAAAAATATCCCTGGCATCACCTGAGAAAATCAGGGAATGGTCCCACGGTGAAGTAAAAAAGCCTGAGACCATCAATTACAGAACATTCAAGCCTGAGCGGGACGGTCTTTTCTGCGCCAAGATATTTGGCCCGGTAAAAGATTATGAATGCAACTGCGGTAAATACAAGCGCATGAAACATCGTGGCGTTGTCTGCGAGAAATGCGGTGTTGAGGTTATCCAGTCAAAAGTTCGCCGGGAGCGTCTTGGGCATATTGAACTGGCCGCACCTGTGGCCCATATCTGGTTTTTAAAGAGTCTGCCGTCAAAAATCGGGGCAATTCTTGATATGACGCTCAAGCAGCTTGAGCGTATACTTTATTTTGAGTCATATGCGGTTGTCGCTTCTGAAACAGAATCATTGCCGGCAGGTTCTCTTCTTAATGAGGACCAATACAGGGCGGCTCTGTCCAGTTATCCTGGCCAGTTCAGGGTCGGTATCGGTGCGGAAGCCATTCGTGAGATGCTCATGGCGCTTGACCTTAAAGAGCTTTCAGCAATGCTTCGGGAGGAAATGAAAAGCACAGGATCTGCCACCAAGAGAGCCAAGTATGGCAAGCGTCTCAACGTGGTTGAAGCCTTCCGCGACTCGGGCAATCGTCCGGAATGGATGATCCTTGACGTTATCCCGGTCTTGCCGCCTGATTTACGTCCTCTGGTACCTCTTGAAGGCGGACGATTTGCCACCTCTGATCTCAATGACCTGTACAGAAGGGTTATCAACAGGAATAACCGTCTCAAGCGCCTGCTCGAACTTGATGCCCCGGATATCATTATACGAAACGAAAAAAGGATGCTGCAGGAGTCTGTTGATGTTCTTTTCGATAATGGCCGGAGAGGGCGCACCATCACCGGGCCCAATAAACGACCGCTTAAATCCCTTTCAGACATGCTGAAAGGGAAACAGGGCCGCTTCCGTCAAAATCTGCTTGGAAAGCGGGTGGATTATTCCGGTCGTTCAGTAATCGTTGTCGGCCCTCATCTGCGGCTGCATCAGTGTGGACTGCCGAAGAAAATGGCCCTGGAGCTGTTTAAGCCTTTCATTTATAACAAGCTGGAACGACAAGGGTATGTCAGCACCATCAAAAGTGCCCGCAAGATGGTGGAAAAAGGAGTCAAGATTGTCTGGGACGTGCTTGACGAAATAGTGCAGGAGTATCCTGTTATCCTGAATCGTGCGCCTACACTGCACCGGCTTGGTATGCAGGCCTTTGAAGTGCAGCTAATAGAGGGTAAGGCTATCCAGCTGCACCCGCTTGTCTGCGCTGCTTTTAATGCTGATTTTGACGGGGATCAGATGGCGGTGCATGTTCCGCTTTCTGTAGAAGCACAGGTGGAGGTACGGGTGTTGATGATGTCCACCAATAATATTCTTTCACCTGCTAATGGCGGCCCGATTATTATACCGAGCCAGGATATTGTCCTTGGCCTGTACTATATGACCAGGGCAAGGTACCACGTTAAGGGGGAAGGCTCGGTGTTCAGCTGTCCCGAAGAAGCGCGGATGGCCTACGATCATGGTGCAGTGCACCTCCAGGCCAGGGTGAAGGTGCGAATAAAAAACAACCTGGTGGACACCACCATCGGGCGACTGATTGTTGGTGAGCTGTTGCCGGAAACTGTGCCGTATTCACTGGCCAACAAGGAGCTGTCCAAGAAAGAATTGGCCTTTTTGATTGATTACACCTATCGCCATGCCGGGACCAAGGACACCGTTATTCTTGCAGACCGTCTCAAGGATCTTGGCTACGAATATGCCACGCGTGCCGGAGTTTCCATCTCCATAAATGATATGAAGATTCCGGTTAAAAAGGAAGAATTTGTAGAGGATGCCGAGCGGGAGGCTGCCGAGGTTGAACAGCAGTATAGCGAAGGCCTGATAACGGACGGGGAAAAATACAATAAGATTGTTGATATCTGGTCCAAGGTGACCGACAAGGTCACCAGAGAGATGATGGACGAGATGGCGGTTGAATATTCGCGGGGAGACACTGGTTCCATTGAAGAGGTAAAAAGCTTTAACGCAGTATATATCATGGCGGATTCGGGTGCACGTGGCTCCAAGGATCAGATTCGCCAGCTGGCGGGTATGCGCGGCTTGATGGCAAAACCGAGCGGCGAAATAATTGAAACGCCAATTAAGGCAAACTTTCGTGAAGGGCTCAATGTACTCGAATATTTTATTTCAACCCATGGTGCTCGTAAAGGCCTGGCTGACACAGCACTGAAGACGGCAAATTCAGGGTATTTGACCCGGCGTCTGGTCGATGTGGCTCAGGATTCCACTATCGTTGAAAAAGATTGCGGCACAATGCGGGGCGTTGAGGCCGAACCTCTGATTGAAGGTGGTGAAGTCATTGTCCGGATTGGCGAACGAATATTAGGTCGTGTGGCACTGGAAGATGTAGTTGACCCGCATACCGGTGACATCATTGTTGAAATGGATGAAGAGATAACAGAGGACAAGGTTGAAGCCATTGAAGCTGCCGGAGTTGATCGGGTTATGATTCGCTCTGTACTCACCTGTGAAGCCAAACGAGGTGTGTGTGCCATGTGCTATGGCCGTGATCTGGGCAGGGGGCATATGGTGAATATCGGAGAAGCTGTAGGTATAATTGCCGCCCAGTCGATTGGTGAACCGGGAACCCAGCTGACCATGCGTACCTTCCATATTGGCGGTACTGCAAGCAGGGCTGTAGAACAGGCTGAAATTCGAACTCAACGTGGCGGTACAATTCAATACAAAGAGCTGCATTCGGTAAGAAACAGTGAGGGGTTTCTCATTGTCATGAACCGCAATGCTGAGGTATCTGTACTTGATGCTCTAGGCGTTGACAGGGAGCGTTTCCCGGTTCCTTACGGGGCGATCCTGCGCTGTGAGGATGGCCGCGAAGTTGAACCGGGCAGTATTATAGCTGACTGGGACGCTTTCTCCATTCCCATTGTTGCGGAAGTTGGCGGAAAGATTAAGTACGGCGATGTTATCGAAGGAGAGTCCATGCAGGAGCGGGTTGACCAGATAACAGGAAAAGCCAGCAAGGTCATTACGCATGCGACATCATCAAAACAGCTTAACCCCCGGATAACTATCAGAGACGAGCGAGGCCGGGCAGTGAAACTGCCTGAAGGCGATACGGAAGCTCAATATCCCCTGCCGGTTGGGTCGGTTATCACTGTTGATGAAAGCGAAGAAATCATGGCAGGTCAAGTTATTGCCAAGATTCCCAGAGAAACAACCAAAACAAAAGATATTACCGGCGGTCTCCCGAGGGTTGCAGAGTTGTTTGAGGTGCGAAAACCCAAAGAACAGGCGGTTATCTCTGAGATAGACGGCCGTGTGACCTTTGGCAAGGATCTCAAGGGCAAGAGGCGGGTGATTGTTACGCCGGAGACTGGAGAGGCAAAAGAATATCTTCTGCAAAAATCAAAACATATCACGGTGCATGAAGGTGATCATGTCAAGGCAGGAGAGCGTCTCATGGAGGGTTCTGTCCTTCCGAATGATATCCTGCGGGTTCTTGGGGCTGAAGAGCTGGCCAAGTTTCTTGTTAACGAGATTCAGGAGGTATATCGTCTTCAGGGGGTCAGGATTAATGATAAGCACATTGAGACCATTGTTCGCCAGATGCTCAAGCGGGTGCGGATAACAGATGTCGGTGATTCAGTCTTTATGCTTGATCAGCAGGTGGAGTGGTGGAAATTCCAGGAAGAAAATGAACGGTTGCTCCAGGAAGGGCTTCAGCCAGCCTCGGCCGAGCCAATGCTGCTCGGGGTAACCAAGGCCTCGCTTTCCACAGATTCATTTATTTCTGCTGCGTCATTCCAGGAGACAACAAAAGTACTGACCAACGCGGCCATGGCTGGCAAGGTGGATGATCTTTCCGGCTTAAAAGAAAATGTTATTATGGGCCGCTTGATTTCAGCTGGAACCGGACTGCGTCATTACAGAATCAGTGATGACAATTAAATGAGAAATCGACTTGACAATTGTTCATCTTAAAGTAAAATGCTAGCTTTTCTCGCTTGCCCAAATATGGGCAGCCTGAAAGCAGTTACAGGAGTAAAGCAAGTAGAATCAATGAATTGTATGCCCTGTGAGTAGTTACGCAAGAAGTTAATTCATTAAGGAGTGGTTTGAATGCCCACAATTAATCAACTTGTCAGAAAGAGACGAAAAAAGAGCAGCAGCAGGTCCAATACCCCTGCTTTACAGAGCTGTCCGCAAAAACGGGGAGTGTGTGTTCGTGTGTATACCACAACCCCGAAAAAGCCTAATTCTGCCCTGAGGAAGGTGGCAAGGGTCAGGTTGACCAACGGGATTGAAGTTACCTCGTATATCCCGGGCATTGGACACAACCTTCAGGAGCACTCAGTGGTACTGATACGTGGAGGTCGCGTAAAAGACCTCCCTGGTGTTCGGTATCACATAGTACGCGGAACGCTGGATACACTCGGCGTCAGTGATCGCCGTCAGGGGCGTTCAAAATATGGTGCTAAGCGGCCTAAATAAACCGGGCTTCATGCGGAGAAGAAATAATGCCAAGAAAGAAATTGCTTGATAAACGGCAGGTAGCAGCAGATCCAAGGTTCAACTCAGTGCTGGTCTCAAAATTTACCAATGGATTGATGCAGGACGGGAAAAAGAATGTAGCCAGAAGGATCTTCTATGGGGCAATGGATATTGTCGAGCAGAAAGTAACAGAGGAAGAGCCTCTTGTCGTATTTGAAGAGGCTATGGAAAACGTTCGCCCACGTATTGAAGTCAAAAGCCGCAGGGTTGGTGGTGCAACCTATCAGGTTCCAATTGAAGTTCGCCCGGAAAGAAGAAATGCTCTTGCAATTCGCTGGATTGTAGGTTTTGCCAAAAATCGATCTGGTCGGTCCATGGCTGAGAAGCTGGCAGCTGAAATTCTGGATGCGTATAACAGCCGCGGAGCATCAGTGAAGAAGAAGGACGATACGCACAAAATGGCAGAGGCAAACAAGGCTTTTGCCCATTATCGCTGGTAAGCTGAAAGCAGTTATATATAAAAAATGTAGTTGACAGCACTAAGCAACTACAGTAAATAACCTTTTTTTTGCGACTGCAGAGCTTGTAAATGCTGAAGATGAGAATGGGTGTACATGGTGGGTGGAGCAACTTCATTGGCAAATATGCGCAATATTGGAATTATGGCGCATATAGATGCTGGAAAGACCACGACCACCGAACGAATTCTTTATTACACCGGCAAGTCGCATAAAATTGGTGAAGTGCATGACGGTAACGCCGTTATGGACTGGATGGAGCAGGAGCAGGAAAGAGGAATAACAATAACTTCCGCAGCAACTACCTGTACCTGGAAAGATGTAACAGTAAATATTATTGATACCCCGGGCCATGTGGATTTTACCGTAGAGGTAGAAAGATGCCTGCGGGTTCTTGACGGCGTAGTCGCCGTCTTTTGTGCGGTGGGAGGGGTTGAGCCGCAGTCGGAAACGGTTTGGCGACAGGCTGACCGATACAAGATACCCCGTATTGCATTTGTCAATAAAATGGACCGGGTTGGGGCATCCTTTGACAGATGTATTGAGCAGATAGAGAATCGATTAGGGGCCGTTCCAGTTGCCATTACTCTTCCGGTTGGTGTTGAAGATACCTTCAGAGGAGTGATTGATCTCGTAAATTTTAAGCTGCTCACATTTGATGAATCCTCCATGGGTGAAAAAGTTATAATGGAGGAAATTCCTGAAGAACTGTTAGGAGATTCATCGGCCGCCAGGATGGCACTCCTCGAGAAGTTGGCCGACTTCGATGAGGAGGTCATGGAATTATATGTAGACGACAAGGAGATTGCTCCCGGTGTAATGCATAGAGCGATCAGGCGGGCGACCCTTGATCTTAAGCTTGTTCCAGTGTTATGTGGATCAGCGTTTAAGAATAAAGGTATACAGCCGCTGCTTGATGCCATTGCCTGGTACCTGCCAGCACCCATAGATGTTCCTCCCATTGAGGGGACGGATAAGGACGGTGCGCCCCTTATCCGAAAATCAGCGTGGAGCGAAAAGTTTTGCGGACTGGTATTCAAGATACAGTCTGACCCATATGTGGGTACCCTCTCGTTTGTGCGGGTGTACTCTGGAGTCTTTCAGGTTGGGGATAAGCTCTATAATCCTCTGAAACGTAAAACAGAGAAAATCTCGAAAATAATAAAACTTCACGCCAATAAACGTGAAGAGGTCAGTGGACTCAAGGCCGGTGATATTGGGGCAATTGCAGGGCTTAAGTTCACGGTTACAGGCGAAACACTTTGTTCTTCCGGCGATTATATTGTTCTGGAGAAGATGAATTTTCCTGAGCCTGTAATAGGGGTGGCCATAGAGCCCAGATCAAAGGCTGACGAAGGAAGGCTGAAGGAAAGCCTGGTCAAGATTGAGAAAGAGGATCCAAGCTTCAGTGTTTCTGTAAACAGTGATACCGG
Organism: Desulfobulbus propionicus; assembly: GCA_002747135.1. Classification (GTDB taxonomy): domain Bacteria; phylum Desulfobacterota; class Desulfobulbia; order Desulfobulbales; family Desulfobulbaceae; genus Desulfogranum; species Desulfogranum propionicus_A. Next base: position 15,398 of record PDTE01000031.1, read on the forward strand.
TCAGACAATTATCTCAGGTATGGGTGAGTTGCATCTTGAAATAATTGTTGATCGCTTGATTCGCGAATTTAAAGTGGCTGCAAATGTTGGTAAACCGCAGGTTGCCTACAGGGAAGCGATCACGGTTACTAGCTCTGCTGAGGGGCGCTTTGATGCACAGACCACAGGCAAGGAGCAGTATGGTCATGTTGAAATTGAACTGAAGCCGTGCGCCAGAGGAACCGGGGTACGTTTTGTCAAGCAGGTTGATGAAAACAAGATACCCCTTGAGTTCCGGGAGGCGATCGAAAAGGCTGTACTGGACAGCCTTGATTCAGGGCCGCTTATCGGATATCCAATAACCGACGTGGAGGCGATACTTGTCGGTGGTTCTTATGATGAGGATCGCTCTACGGAAATGGCTTTTGGCATAGCGGCGACCATTGCCAGTCGAAAGGCTGCTGCAGAGGCTCTGCCGGTGTTGCTTGAGCCGCTGATGAATTTGGAAGTGATAACCCCGGAAGAGTATCTGGGGGAAGTCATTAATGACTTAAATAAAAAAGGTGCTCAGATAGCTGGAGTCGAAACTGAGGATAACAGGCAGACAGTTCAGGCAAAAGTTGCCCTGTCTGAAATGTTTGGCTACTCGACAGATCTACGATCCGTGACCCAGGGAAGAGCGATATTTACTCTGCAGTTTTCAACGTTTGCTGAGATGCCAACGAAGAAAGCTGAGGGAATTATACAAAAGATAAAAGGCGTTTAACTGACCTCTTCTCAGAGAAAGGAAGCTGCAAAATGGCAAAGGAAAAATTTGAGCGGACGAAGCCCCATGTCAATGTTGGGACAATAGGGCATATTGACCACGGCAAGACGACCCTGACGGCTGCGATCA
>PDTE01000029.1 GCA_002747135.1 Desulfobulbus propionicus
CGAGAGACCAAATGATTCGGATTTTTGCGTAACCCGGCAAGCTCCTCGGTCTTCGCAATGTTTGGTGTAATCGTCCAGTACGGATTAAAAACAAGATATCGCACCCAATCACTAAACATTGGGGTCTGGGTATTTTGTTTTCCCACGACAACCGGCATGGTCAGTACAACCTGAGCATCATCAACAGCCGCAAGAGTACACGTCGCAATATTAACCAGCACATAGCGTTCTCCGAGCTTATGCGCCAGGCCATGCCATCTGAACAGATTCAGTCTGAGAATCTCAATATATCGGGCGACAGGAATATTCATGGCCGCAATGGTCCTGGCACCAAGAACTCCATCGGGCAGTATCCCATGATGTCTCTGAAAATGGCAAACAGCCTGACGCAGGGCATCATCATAAAAGTCATCAGGCATACTTGACTGCTGACCTTTCAAAAAATCCGTCTTTAAAAGACGCAATTTTACCGCCCTAATTCGAGGATCGCTATCACCAGGCCGCAACAAAGCCCCCTCGGGAATATTCGGCCATCCCCCTGATGCCTCAATATTTCTATAACGTACCAGGGCATGCTGCAAACGCCGATAATAAGAGTGGTCAGGAGGAAGCTGCTCCAAATAGTCCACAAAACGTTCACTGGCAATGGCTTTATTAACAATCGGCAACGCATCCAGCCGCTCTTTGAGATGATCTTCTATAGCCCGTTTTGAGTCACCACGCCGTGGCAGAATCCCTACGCTCATATCCTGAACATAACGCACAAATCCCTGGGTAAGAAGAAGCTCAAGCTGAACCAGATTCTCAATTTTTTTCGAGGGAAGCAATTCCAGAATCTCGGCAACATGATACCTGGATGGAGATAAACCATGAGATGAACTCTCATGAAGCACCCGAAGAAGTGCCCATGCCCTATCGGTGAGCCCTTCCCGGTCAACCCAGAGCAAGTTTCCAGAAAATGCCTGATAAACCTGCTGCAAACAAGCCCAGGACTTTGGGTCAATACCACCATAACCGGCATCCAAAGGGCCCTGTTCCTGACGCAAACTTTTCTGTAGAGAGTTTTCAAGATGTGCTGACAATGGCACAGCAAGAACAGACTGTGCCAACAAGATGACAACACTAAAAAAGAATGGCAGCAGCACTCTTTTTGGCCACTGGCCCAATATATGAAAGGACGTCATGAAAAACAGATCAGTAACAAAAACTTTGCACAATGAATTTTCTCAATCAAAACAACGGCGTATGGAAAACCACACCAAAAAACATCCAAAAAGATTCCACCGACAAGATTCTGCGCAACGCCAATACTGTAAGAAAAAAATTATACAAAGTTCGCTTATAGAGAGAGTTGCAGATTATGAATACGTGCCACGCTATTTATCATGGCTGTTCATCTCTGGCAAGAGGCAGTCTCATCTCTTTATCACCTCACAATACCATAGTTGCAATACTTCTTCTAAAACAAAGAAACCGTCAGCAAACACTCCATGAACAGAGAGCACCTTATGGCTTGAAAATATCTTCTGTAAAATCAAGGGTTGCGAAATAATCCTGTTCAGTTTCGGCACGGCGTATCAACTCCACCCGACCATCACTCCGTAATAATAATTCCTTGGGTCGAAGTTTCCCGTTATAAGTAAAACCCATCGCACTGCCATGGGCACCGGTATCATGAATAATAAGAATATCACCATTGTCTATATGGGGTAACGACCGCTGGATCGCAAATTTATCATTATTTTCACACAGAGAACCAACAACATCAACGACCTCTGCCGGAGCATCGCCATCCTTGCCAAGAACATCAATATGGTGGTAGGCATCGTACAAGGCGGGCCGCATCAACGAAGACATACAGGCATCAACCCCAATATAAGTCCGGTAAATATCCTTACGATTTATTGCCTTTGTTACCAAAGCTCCGTGGGGGCCAGTCATAAAGCGACCACTTTCCATATACAACCCGGGCATATAGCCATGTTTCTTTTTAAACAAAGAAAAAAGCCGGCAAATCTCCTGCCCCATCTGCTCGACATCAAGCCCATCTTGCCCCGGCAGATAGGGAATCCCCAATCCTCCGCCAACGTTGATAAATTCAAAAACAATTCCCAACGCATTGCTGATTTTTTCGACCAGTTCAAGAAGCATCTCGGTGGTCTGCACCATATACCTGTAATCAAGTTCATTGGAAACCAGCATGGTATGCAGACCAAAACGTTTTGCCCCCCGTGCTATGGCCTGCCTGTAGGCATCAACAATCTGGGCATGGCTTACCCCATATTTCGATTCTTCAGGCACGCCGATAATAGCGTTCCCGGAACGACTTGCCCCGGGGTTATATCTGAAACAAATCAATTCTGGAAATACAGGCACCTTCTCTATCAAGGAAATATCATCAAGGTTCAGAATACACCCTCCAGAAGCCGCTGCGAGACGAAACTCCTGTTCGTTGGTATTGTTCGACGTGAACATAATATCCCGGGCAACAGCACCAACCTGCCGGGCAAGAAGCAGTTCCGTTCGTGAGCTGCAATCAAAACCAAAGCCCACTTCGTGCATAATCGAAAGAATAGCGGGATTAGGTAACGCCTTGACCGCATAGTATTCCCGAAAATCTTCAATTGCGGCAAAAGCCCGTTGTAAACGAGCACAGGTATCACGAATACCCTGTTCATCATAGATATGAAATGGCGTCCCGTAATGATCACAGACATCTGGCAATACAGAATACAACCTCGCTTGAAACGACGGAGAAATCGGCATTTCTTATACTCCCTGTTCTCTTTTTATCGGTATTTTTGCAGTCTCTTTATGGGTCTCAAGAACCGTGGCCGTTCTTGTCGTTGTCACACCGGCAATAGAAAGTACCTTTTGGCGAAGCAGCTGCCCAAGCTGTCTGGTATCCCGAGTGCGAACCTTGATGAGATAGCCATCATCACCAGCAATATAATGAACCTCCTGAATCTCTTCTATCTCTGCAAGCTGACGGCCAACACAACATTCGG
>PDTE01000032.1 GCA_002747135.1 Desulfobulbus propionicus
TATCAAACGAATCATCAAAAAACAATTAAAATCAAAGCATCCCAATTGGCATCGTTTACCAAGGAAACAAAAAAAAGAAATCGCAAAAGAAATAACGGAATTCCGGAGACACCTTGTCTATTTTTTTCGACCCCGTGATTATGCAAATGCTTTATCTTCTGTCAATAAATAAGTAAGATGTCCCTCAAAACTCCACATATTTTCCAGCAGGTTTTTTATTCACTTCGACCCGAGCCTCCTCAAAAGACTGGAAGGCCCCACCGATAAGATTACTGCTATGTCATAAAGGCCACAGCAGTTCTACTTTTTTCTATGTATTTTACAAATACAACAACCAAAGAGTTGTACCATCACTTTCGTCAGGATCTACTGATGAAGTTTCAAATATTAATTTTGTACCATCCGGAGAAATTGAGGGGGCACCATCATAACCTGAATAATCTGTTAATCGTATTGGAATATTGTTTGAAATAGATACCATATAAATATTTGCTATTTCGACTTCGCTATTTTCAGCACTGAAAAATATGTATTCTCCGTCAGCAGAAAAGACCGCATCTGTTTTACTTCCTTCAAAATCTGTTATTTTAGTTTTGCTGCTACCATCAGTATTCATTAACCAAATATCCCACTGCCCGTTTTCTTCTTTTTGATATAATATTTTATCTCCCGCTGGTGACCAATTGGGTTGTTTACAATTTTGGCCAAGTGGTGTTAAATTAACATATCCTGATGTGCCATCAAGTTTGTATTTTGTAATCACTCCCTTTTCTTCTTCGTTTAATTTGTGAGATTCAAATACTATCCATAGCCCGTCAGGTGAAAAAGTTGGCTCATAAGCAATACTCTCAGTTCTGTTAGTAATACGAATTTCATCTCCTGTCGTTCCGTTTTCTTTAATAGAATATATCTCATCGTGAGGATCTCTATCTGATGAAAAAGATATGGAATTTAAATAATTACTCCAACATTCCCCAGGTAGATTCACATTGCTGTTATCATCAACTACCAATGGTTTCAATTCGTTTTCTTCAAGATTAAATGTGTACAAATCAGATGGTGGTTTATTGTATCCATTTCGGAAATGAGTAAATACGATTGTATTTCCATCAGGTGAGAATGCAGGATTTTGTAGACTTCCTGGTAAATCTATTTTTAATTTAACAGCGAGATCATCTCTGTTAACTTCTATTTCTTTTTTACAAGAAAAAATAGTTATTAGAACGGCTAAGAATAATATTGGCGTATTTATCCGATTCATTATATTCATATCTTTTATTCAAATGAACAACTCAACTTTTGGTGTTCAAACAGAGGGATAAATATCATTATAACAAATTGAAATTATTATTAGTAGTTGACGAATTTCACTTTATCTAACGCGGAAAACCCGCAACCCAAGAGGCCTTACGCCTCAAATAATTTCTTGTTTTTTATGACAGGAATTGAGGAGTAAGGTGCTAATGCGGAAAACCCGCAACCCAAGAGGCCTTACACCTTAAATAATTTCTTGTTTTTTATGACAGGAAATGAAGAGTAAGGTACTAATAGGATTTATTCGATAAAAATAACAATTAAAGGGTGTTGAAAAGATCAGCGTAACTCTTTGTAGTTCTGCGCAAACTCGACAAAAAGGTTTTCCTTGCAAAGCAACACAGTTTCAAAGAGATAGATTGATTGTTTCAACACCTTTCTTCTCTCTTTTTTTTGACCAGATTTTTTCGGCCTCAGCCGTTTGCCTAAAATAATCACCAGTTCTTTTACAGATGTCGCTTTTCCCAAAGATCGGCCGGACTGCTTGCGTATTCCAGTGATTCCGGCCGCTCATTCCACGCGATTGGCGGGACAACATATCCACTGACGTTGAGGTCTTACTTCTCTCACGGTCATCTTAATCATTAAAGGGTAATGGTAAGAAAGCAACAAACGGAAAAACGGTCACTCTTGGCAAGGGCAGGAGATCCCTTTGAGGGAATGGTTGCCGGCAGAGTGTATCAAGACCTCAACCAGGTCTCCCGGCCTGAGGCTTTGCTGCCTCTTTGTTGCAAAGTGAACTATATGATTTGTTGCGGTTCTTCCCTTTACCTGTTGCGCACCCTCACTCTCAACCATTACTTCAACTGTTTTCCCTATGTATTCTTTATTTCGCTCCATTCTTATTTTGCTCTGGAGTGCCTGAAAGCGGGCAAGGCGCTCTGTCTTTATCTCTTCTTTTACCTTGTTGGCAAAAAAAACTGAACGCGCCCGGGGGCGATCAGAATATTTAAAGGAAAAAGAGCCGTGAAAACGGATAGCCTTAAGTAAATCCATGGTTTTTTCAAAATCATCGTCAGTTTCTCCGGGAAACCCTACGATGATATCTGTATACAGCGCGATATCAGGGCAATACCTGCGAAGGGATGCAACCTGGTCCAGATACTGTTCGACTGTATATTTTCTGTTCATTGATCGAAGTACGGCGTTTGATCCTGACTGAACAGGCAGATGAAAGCTGGGGCAAAGATTACCCAGCTCGGCAAAACAGCGCATCAGCCCTTCAGACAGATCTTTCGGGTTTGAGGTCGTAAACCGTAGCCGCTCTACCCCCGGGACAGCAGCAACAAGTCTGAGCAGGTCGGCAAAGCTCACTTTCCCCTCTGCCACTGGATTTGTCTTGCCATATGAGTTGACATTCTGACCAAGCAGGGTGATTTCTCGCACACCCTGCTTGGTGAGTATCTGCACCTCTTCAACTATATCTGCCACGGTGCGGCTAATCTCACGCCCTCTTGTGTATGGCACCACGCAATAAGTGCAGTAGTTATTACATCCCTGCATAATGGTAACAAATCTTTGAAAAGAGGAGTGATTCCTGGCCGAATCATGCAAGAGCATTTTCTGAAAGGGAGGGATGGAGAAAGAGGCTTCCAGGTTTATCGCCATCTCATTTCGACTGAGCCTGCGCTCAAGACGATGCAGGATATCCGGCAGTTGAAATAACTGCTGCGTGCCAACCACAAAATTAACATGAGGCATCCTGGCAAACAATCCGGGGCCTTCCTGCTGGGCAACGCAGCCAGTCACTCCTATCAGCAGGGCTGGATTTTCCTGTTTTTGCCGGCGCAGGCGACCGAGCAGGCTGAAGACTTTCTGCTCTGCCTTTTCCCGTATGCTGCAGGTGTTGAGAATAACAACATCCGCTGCTTCTGCATTGTCTACGGGGCAATACCCTTTCTGGCAGAGAAGCTGTTCAATTATCTCAGAATCACGTTCGTTCATCTGACAACCAAAGGTCTTGATGTATACTGCTTTTGTCGACATCAGGCTAAAGCGTCATCACGAAGAAGAGGGGAGGGGAGCTGCCCGGTATTGATTCAGCCGGGGCGCTATATCTGCAAGCAGACTAAAGAGTACAGGAAGACTGCTGCTTGTTGTCCACAGCTGCACAATTCCTTTTTCAGCTGAAATTGTCGTTATCAGGGCAAGCCCGTCATAGCCTTCCAGTATAAATTTGAACCAACCTATTTTTTCCGTTTTTACCACAAGGAAAAACGTGACGGGCCTATCTGTTATTATACTCGATTTTACAGGGTAATTCATTACACAGTTAAGGTTGCGTCAACCTCTTTTATCTCATCTTTGTATTGTTCCAGCAGCGGGTAGACCACGCCCTGAAGGTATTCTTCTGTCTGCTGCTCAGCCCGTCCGGTAAACTCCTGGTAATTTTCAAGCAGGCCAGCGAGCTCAGCAAGGGTAAAGGGAACACGGTCATGATCTGCCAGCATCTGCAGAAGGTTGTTGTCAGCCCCCTGTTTTTTTACTGCTGCTCCGGCTGCCACAGAGCATTCCCTGATAATTTCATGCATCTCCTGCCTGCTCTCGCCCCGCTCGACACAGGCCATGAGTATTTTTTCCGTGGCCATAAAAGGAAGCTCTGCGCCAAGGTGCCTTTTGATTTGTTCTGGATAAACAACCATATCGTTTGTAATGTTAATATAAAGCTTGAGCACTGCATCTGTGAGCAGAAATGCCTGGGCGAGATCCATGCGGCGAATGGCCGAGTCATCCAGGGTTCGCTCAAACCACTGATTGGCCGCAGTGGCAGCAAAATTCGCCGGGAGCCCCATAAGTTTCCGGGCAAGCCCGGTCAGGCGCTCAGAGCGCATAGGGTTTCTTTTATAAGCCATGGCAGAGCTGCCAACCTGCTTGCTGGCAAATGGTTCTTCCTGCATCTTTAAATTGGAAAGCAGGCGCAAGTCTACCGCAAATTTATGGGCTGAAACGCCAATACCTGAAAGTGTTTCACTGGTTTTCAGGTCAAGTTTTCTTGGATAGGTTTGTCCGGTTACCGCAAAACTAGCTGTAAATCCTAGTTTTTCGGCAACACGTCGATCCAGCTCACGCACCTTTTCATGATCCCCGGCAAACAGTTCGATAAAAGTTGCCTGGGTTCCGACGGTTCCTTTTGCGCCCCGTGCCTTTATCTGAGGCTCAAGCTGTTCTATGTAGTCAAGATCCATGATAAGATCCTGAATATACAAAGTATTTCTCTTTCCTACAGTGGTTGGCTGGGCAGGCTGATAATGGGTAAAACCAAGGGTGGCCAGAGACTTGTGTTGTTCGCAAAAACTGGCAAGGTTAGAAATGACTTTAAGTAGTGACTGCTTAACAAGCTGAAGCGCCTTTTTCTGCACCAGCAGATCCGTATTACAGACAACAAACTGTGAGGTGGCGCCGAGGTGAATAACAGGCTCGGCCAGCGGGCACTGCTGCCCATAGGCATAGACATGGGCCATGACATCGTGCCTGATTTCCTTTTCCCTGGCAGCGGCAACCTCAAAATCAATATCCTCTGCGTGGCTTTTCAATTCGTCAACCATCTCTCTGGTTACCGCGCCAAGTCCAAGTTCATGCTGCGCCTCAGCAAGAGCAATCCAGCACTTGCGCCAGTGGGTAAACTTAAAACGCTCGCTGAACAATTCCTGCATGGCCTTGCTGGTATAGCGCGAAACAAGCGGCTCCTGATATATATCTCGATTCATAGCTGGTGCTCCAGAAAGATAACGTTCAAATAAGGGTGCGGGATGCGCATACAGTTAATGTAATGTTTTAATAAATTACCTTATCCTTCACTCTAAAGGCAAATAACGCTCAGTCTGCTCAAAAAAGATTTTAGATAAAATGTCGCATAATATATATTATGTTAAATTTTATCTATGCAGATCTGGTTACATCCACGAGCAGTATTTCCTTTCTCCGCTGCCCCCGAAAATAAGTAAAACGAAGTTTAAATATAATATCCACAAATGCAGAGCTGGCAAGCTCCTTCTTCTCTGCCATGTAAAAACCGATCCCTCGAATATTTTTCATTGAAGCAGCTACAGGCAGCTTGAAGGTAAGATGTTGTCCCGAGTTTTTCAGCCCTGTAAGCCGCACTTTTTTAAGCTGAAAAAGAGGCTCAGAATTTTTTTCGCCAAACGGCTGCAACAGCTGTAAAAATCGAACGAGGTCATCTGTCAGCATTCCGCTGTCTGCCAGACAGCAGTCTGCCAAGGGCTTTTTCGGGCTTTCTTTGCTGATAATATCGATTTCGTCGCCGCATTTTTCTGCAAAGTCACTTTGAAAGGATTCCCACTTTTTTTTCTCAAGTGTTATGCCTACGGCCATGACATGCCCGCCAAAGCGTGTCATGAACTGCTTGCACAGCTCAATCTTTTCCAGAAGATTTATCCCCTGGACAGACCTTCCTGACCCCTTGAGCATCTCTTCCCCGGCATGCATCTCTTTTTCTCTGGTGACGACAATTGCCGGCAAATGATATCGGTCCACTATTCTTGAGGCCACAATGCCTACAATTCCGGGATGACAGTCAGGGTGATAAACCGCCAGCCCCTTATACCCTTTTTGCAGCAAAAGATCACACTGCTCATACATCTCCTTCAGGACACCCTGTTCCAGCTCTTTACGGGTGTGATTGAATTGCTCAAGCATGGCAGCTTCTGTCTCTACTTCTGCTTGAGTTGTGCCAAGCAGCAGGCGAACTGCAACGTCAACATTGCCAAGCCTTCCTGCTGCGTTAATTCTTGGCGCAAGCCGATAGGAAATATCTTCGGCAAACAATTTATCATGTTTGTGAACGCCGCACCTTCTGCAAAGAGCTTCTATGCCGCACCTTCTCCCATCGTTGAGCACCTCCATTCCAGCGCGAACCAGCACCCTGTTTGTTTGCAGCAGGGGCATCACATCTGCCACCGTTCCAAGGGCGACAAGATCAAGGTACTGCTTGAGGTTAGGAACCGAGGTCTCGTCTTGCAGGTATCCCTCGTTAACAAGTGTACGTCGCAAGGCAGCAACAAAAAAAAAGGCGACACCAACTCCCGCAAGCTCTTTAAAGGGAAATGTGCAGCCTTTTTGTCTTGGGTTTATAACCGCTTCTGCCTGGGGAACATCACTTTCCGGCTCATGGTGATCTGTAATAACAACCTCCAGCCCCAGTTTGTGTGCATGCTCTACCGCCTCAAAAGAAGTAATGCCACAGTCTACCGTAACAATAACGCCTGAACTGCTACCAAGACTTTGGTGGATACTTCGCACCGATTCGCAGGTTAACCCATACTGTTCTGTCAGGCGGTTTGGGATATAGTAGGTTACGTTATTATTAATTTTTCTGAAAAAATCAACTAAAAGAACTGTTGCTGTTACACCGTCCACGTCATAATCGCCATGGACTACAATGGGCTTATTCTTTTTTACAGCCTGAACAATACAGCTGACGCCAGCCTCCACGCCTTTCATCAGGCCTGGCACAGGTAACATCGAGAAATCAGGATAAAGAAAACGGCTGACCTTCTCAGGTGAGTCAACACCTCGTTGCTGCAGTATCAAGGCAAGAGGCCGCGGCAGCTTGCATTCTTTTGCCAGAACCAAATGGCTGTGCGTGCTGCCTTCCGCTGTATTGCTTTTTCTCATTTCCGTTTAAGGTTGATTTAACAAAGAGATGCGTTTATTTTCTCAGCTATTTTCTTAATATTTTCGGGATGATGCCATGACATGTCAGCATACTGCCTGAACCAGGTGTACTGACGTTTGGCGTATCTTCTGGTGTCGCGCGCCAGTTCATCTATCATCTGGTCTTGTGACCTGCTCCCGTTTAAATAGTGCAGACCGTGCCTGTAACCTATGCCTTGCAGGGGGGGCAAATCCGGCGAATATCCCATTTCAATAATACCTGATATTTCTTCAATAAGTCCATGTTTTATCATGTTTTTTGATCTTTCTGAAATTCTCTTGTGGAGCTGCTCCCGCTCCCTGGTCAAACCGATGAGAATCATGTTGGCAAAGACGCGGGCCCGGTTTTCCCGCTGCTTTTTAATATGTACGGACCAGGGAGTGCCTGTTGTATAAAAAATCTCCAGACCGCGCAGCAATCTTTGCGTGTCGTTAGGATGTATGTTGCTCGCAGCCACCGGGTCAACCTTTTTCAGTTCTGCATAGCTCGCCTCCCTCCCCTGTTCTTTGAACCTGGCCCTGATCTTTTTGCGGGTAACCTCAGAGGCACCGGTATCAGCAAAAAGACCGTTCACCAATGAGGAAAGGTACAACCCCGTGCCTCCGGTAATAAGTGGAATTTTGTCTTGCTGCCTGATCAACTCCATGGCTGCCAGAGCGTCATCAACAAAGCTGGCTGCGTCATACTGCTGATCAGGGGTTCGGATATCAATTAAGTGGTGATTGACGTGGCGGCGTTCTTCCCCGGAGACTTTTGCTGTGCCGATATCCATATATCGATACACCTGCATGGAATCCATGGAAATGATTTCGCAGTTGAACCGCTCAGCAAGATAAAGAGACAAATCTGTTTTACCAACAGCCGTAGGGCCAGCAAGGACTATTACCGGATAGTGGATGTGCTCCATATTATTATTCAAAAACACCTGCTCTCAGGGTATGTGCCACCCTGCTTTCATCTCGCCCGAAAAGGGGAGATGGTATGCTCAAAAGAAATAAGCGGGGCCAGATTTCGCAGCTTCCCCTCCCCTATCCCCGGTACATCAAGCAGATCAGATGCACGATGAAACTCTCCATGCTCCTGGCGAAATGCATATATCTTGCCGGCAAGCCCCGGCCCAATGCCAGGTAACAGCTGGAGTTCTCTGATATCCGCCCTGTTTATGGGAAACGGCCTCTGGAGAAGCAGCGAGGCCAATGGCGAACAAATGCGGCCGGAATCCTGACCAGAAGCAGAAGGCTGCTTTTCACCTGTGCCGACCGCCCTGAAAACCACAGTATTATCACAGGAATACAACAGCTCTTTTTCCGTCTTTTCAGGAAACAAGAGCGGAGCGTACATGGTACAGAGGATGCACCCTGACAAAATAAAAAGGACAAGCACGCGCTTGTCCTTTTTATCAGTTGTATCCGGATAACTGTTCACAGGGTATTCACCTTTTTGGTTTCGCTTGTTTTTACGTCTGTACCTGCTTTCAGCTCGCCCGTATTGACCACAGGTATAGCTGGCAGCTATACAAGAGTATGCGGGAAATGGTGACTGCTCGAAGATGAGTGAGGATTAGTTGGTACCACCTTCTCAGTTCTTTGCTTTTTCATCCTTGAGAAGCTTGTAGTTCATGCTGTCTACCAAAGCCTGCCAGCTCGCTTCCATGATATTTACGGAGACGCCGACTGTCCCCCAGCTGTCATCCTTGTCCCTGCTTTCAATTAAAACCCGGACCTTGGCTCCTGTACCATGTTCACCCGTCAACACCCTTACCTTGTAATCAATAAGCTCAACTTCTTCAAGCCCGGGGTAAAAACAGGTCAGGGCTTTTCTCAAAGCCTTGTCGAGCGCGTTCACCGGCCCATCACCCATGGCGGCTGTGTGCACAGCTTTCCCGCCAACACTGAGCCTGATGGTTGCTTCTGTCAGCGGACTTTTTTCCATGCTATACTTGTGATTCATTACCCGAAAGGATTCAAGAACAAAAAATTTTCGCTTCAGCCCCAATGCGCTCCGCATCAACAATTCGAAACTTGCTTCAGCTGCCTCGTATTGATAACCCTGATTTTCCCGCTCCTTCATTTCGCTGATAATTGAAGCCATAAGCGGGTCATCTTCCTGCAGCGGGATGGAATATTTTTTTGCCTTGGTGAGAATATTTGCCTTGCCTGCCTGATCGGAAACCAGCACCCTTCGAATATTGCCGACCTTTTCAGGTTCTATGTGTTCATAGGTGAGCGGGTTTCGCTGTACAGCGCTTACATGCACCCCTCCCTTGTGGGCAAAGGCGGATTCCCCGACATAAGGCATATATTGATCTTGCGGCATATTGGCCAGTTCATTGACTAGACGCGACGTGGTGTAGAGCTGATCTATATTATTTCCGGCTTCAGTAAAGATCCCCATCTTAAAGGTCAGGGCCGGAATGATTGAGGTCAGACTACTGTTGCCACACCGCTCGCCAAACCCGTTAATGGTTCCCTGCACCTGTTGTACGCCTAAATGAAGGGCAGTCAGGGCGCTTGCAACTGCTGTATCAGAATCATTATGGGTGTGGATGCCAAGCTTGACAAAACCAAGGCCCTTCTCCTCTAAAAAAGAAAAAACCACTGGAATGATTTCCTGCACCTCATGTGGCAGCGTTCCTCCGTTTGTATCGCAAAGAACCACCGTTTCAGCTCCTCCGGCTGCGGCTCTTTCGATGGTAGCCAGGCAGTATTCACGATTATTTTTAAACCCGTCAAAAAAATGCTCGGCGTCATAAATCAGGTGCTGTAACCGCGGCCTGAGATAAGACAGTGAATCTTCAATCAGGGTGAGGTTGTCTTCAAGGGAAATACGAAGTGCCTCGGTTACATGGATATCCCAGGATTTTCCAAAAATGGTCACTGCCCGCACTTTCGCGTCAAGCAGGGCCCGCAGATTGGGATCTTTTTCCGGCAAATTCTTCCAGTGCCTGGTTGAGCCAAATGCGGTCAGCCGGGAATGGTGCAGGCCAACATCCTGCATCCTGCTGAAAAATTCGACGGCAAGTGGACTTGAGCCAGGCCATCCACCCTCGATAAAATCAATGCCAAACCGGTCAAGCTGCTTGCAGATTTTTATCTTGTCATCAACCGACAGGTTAAAATTCTCGGCCTGGGTGCCATCCCTGAGAGTTGTATCGTAAACTTCTACTTTTCTGGTCATTTCAGTTAACTGTTTTCTTCTACTGGCTGATTTACCTTGTCCAGGGCAAAGGCATCGTGCAGCGCACGAATTGCAAGTTCTGTATACTTTTCGTCAATAATACAGGACACCTTGATTTCTGACGTTGAAACCATCTGAACATTTATCTGTTCTTTTGATAAAATATGGAACATTGTTGATGCAATACCTGAATGATTTCGCATGCCGACCCCAACAATGGATATTTTAGCAATGAGCTGGTCTCCGGTGACACTGGAGGCTCCCAGTTCCTTTGCAATGGCTTGAACAATAGCCATGGCACGCTGATAATCACTGCGCATCACCGTAAAGGTCATGTCTGTCAGGTGGCCGTCATGAGTATTCTGGATAATCATATCGATCAAAATATTTTCATCAGATATGGGAAGGAAAACTTTTGAAGCAGTTCCAGGCTGATCAGGAACATCTTTAATGGTAATTCTAGCCTCATTCTTGTTATAGGTAATGCCGGAAACCAGCAGGGATTCCATATGTTTTTCCTCCTCAACAACCCAGGTTCCAATGGTGTCAGTAAAAGTTGATCGGACATGAACAGGAACATTATACCGTTTTGCCAGTCCTACGGAACGAATATCAAGTACTTTTGCCCCCAGGCTGGCAAGCTCAAGCATCTCATCATAGCTGATCCTGTCAATTTTAATTGCCCTGGAACAAATATTCGGATCAGTGGTAAAGACACCTTCCACGTCTGTAAATATTTCACAGGCGTCAGCTTTAAGCGATGCGGCCAGGGCCACGGCAGTTGTATCAGAGCCTCCCCGTCCCAGCGTAGTAATGTCGCCGTTATCATTAACGCCCTGAAAACCGGCAACTGTAACGATTTTTCCTGTTTCAAGGTGTTTGTGGATCTGTTCTGAATCAATCTTTTTTATCCGTGCCTTGGTATGAGTGGCATCAGTGTGGATTGCCACCTGATCTCCGAGGAGCGCAACCGCATCATAGCCCTTTTCCTTAACCGCCATGACAAAAAGAGCAATGGTTACCTGTTCTCCTGTTGATAACAGCATATCCAGCTCTCTTGGGCTGGGACATGGCTGGATGGAAGCAGCAAGCCTGGTCAGCCGGTCAGTTTCTCCAGCCATGGCCGACAAAACAACAATCATGCGATGTCCCTTGGTATGCTGGTCAATGACTCTTTCTGCAACAGCCTTAATCTTTTCAACGGACCCTACAGAGGTCCCCCCATATTTCTGGATTATTAACGCCATGTGTTATGTGATGTATAGAGATGGAAAGTCAGGAATTTCACGGGAAAACAATTTTTTGCGCACGAAAATGCAGGTAATCTATCAGAAAAAGATACTCTTTGCACGATCACCATCTTTTACATACGCTTGTGCGTACAGGCCTCGCTCCGCCTGCTTACCTGCTGAAATCGTGCCTGCACAAACCTGTTGATCCCGTGACCAGTTACGCCGCAAAAGCAAAGAATAACAGGGAAGCACAGACCCCGTGATCGGTTACAGGTGTAGAGCATGAATGTAAGACGTTTTTTTTTATTTGCAACATCTATAAATACTCTGTACATACGAAGACCTCACGACAATTTCATTACAACCGTTTTAGATGAAACCTCTGCACATAGTTCTTGTTGAGCCTGAGATACCCCCTAATACCGGGTCAACGGCCCGCCTGTGCGGGGCGACTGACACTATCCTTGATCTCGTCCATCCCCTTGGTTTCAGTGTGGATGACAAACATCTTAAACGAGCCGGGCTGGATTACTGGCAACAGGTACATATCTGCCACTGGAAATCACTGGACCAGTTTCTGCAAAAACAACAGGAAAACGAGCTTTTTTTCTTCACAACCAAGATAAAACGTTCCTACACAAAAGCATATTTTCAGCCGGGAGCAAAACTGGTATTTGGCAAGGAAACAAAAGGGCTTCCTGAAGAACTCCTTGCACTGTATCATGACCGCTGTTATACAGTGCCAATGATGAATAATTCCATTCGCAGCCTTAATCTGGCAACAACTGCAGGTATTGTTCTGTACGAGGCCCTGCGGCAATTAAATCAGGTTTAACATATTTGCTGTAACTACTCGAAAAGGGCATGTACACTGTGGTTTCATCTGCTTCAAGTCTGCAGCCGCCTGCAGGCGGCCTGGATGTGGTCAAGCGCAACTGGCGGACACACTCTCTATGCGGCCAATCATAATTGCCCGAAGATGAGCCGGCTCGGGGCAGTTACATTTTTTTTACAGGAGGAAAAATAATGCCTGAACGTATATATAATTTTAGTCCCGGTCCAGCCACCCTGCCCTATTCTGTTTTACAGGAAGCGGCAAGAGATATTGTCAACTTTGCAGACAAGGGTATCGGGCTTATCGAACTGAGCCACAGGTCAAAGGAATTTATTGCCGTAACAGAAGAAGCTGAAACACTTATTCGCGAGTTGCTGAGTGTACCGGACAACTATAAAGTGCTTTTTCTTCAGGGAGGAGCCTCTTCCCAGTTTTTCATGGTGCCCATGAACCTGCTGGGCAGCGGGAAAAAAGCAACCTATCTCAACACCGGCACCTGGTCTAAAAAAGCAATAAAGGAAGCCAGACTCTTTGGTGACATTGAAGTGGCATATTCCAGTGAAGAGCTGACGTTCAGCCGTGTCCCGGCTGACGATGAATACACGGTTTCCCAGGAAAGTGAATACCTTTATTTCGTTTCAAACAATACGATTTACGGCACACAGTTTCCAGAATTTCCTGAAAAAGACACCATGCTTGTGGCAGATATGTCTTCAGACATCTTTTCCAGGCCAGTGGATATTTCACGTTTTGGTATTATTTTTGCCGGAGCTCAGAAAAATATTGGTCCAAGCGGCGTCACCCTTGTCATTATCAGGGAAGATCTCCTTGATCGAGTCAAGGAAACCGTTCCAACTATGCTGCAATATAAGACCCATGCTGACAAAGGCTCGATGTTCAACACGCCGCCCTGCTTTCCCATTTACTGCGTCAACAGGGTCATGCACTGGTTAAAAAATCTCGGTGGTATCCCTGCCATCCAGGCAGTAAACGAAGAAAAAGCCGCCCTGCTCTACGGGGCCATTGATGCAACAGATTTTTATACAGGCCATGCTGAGCCCTCTTCCAGGTCACTGATGAATGTATCTTTCAACCTGCCGACCCCGGAACTTGAAACCAGATTTATAGCTGAAGCCGCTGAAATTGGCCTTGATGGACTGAAAGGCCATCGTTCCATCGGCGGCTGCAGAGCCTCCATCTATAATGCTTTTCCCAAAGAAGGGGTTGAAAAGCTGGTTACCTTCATGGCAGAGTTTGCTTCGCAAAATGGTTAACAGTTTATCTGCACTCAGGTTCAAGGTCGGGAAAAGGCCTTGAACCTGAGTGCCACCCTGTATGCCCCATGTCCCCCTCCAAGGTAGATCTGAAAAACCTGACCCAGGATCAATTGATTTCTTTTGTTGAGTCCCTGGGGCAGCCATCTTTCAGAGGTCGGCAATTGCTGGCCTGGATCTACAAGCCTGACATCACTGATTTTGATCAAATGACTGATCTGGCAAAGGTTTTCCGTCGTACCCTGAAAAATAATGCCATAATAAGCAGATTTGATCAGGCCATAATTGAAAATTCAAGCGACGGGTCAGTTAAATTCGCCTTCCAGCTTCAGGACGGCAAGGTTATAGAATCTGTGCTGATCCCTGAAAACGAGAGAAGTACCCTGTGTATTTCTTCACAGGTGGGGTGCGCCATGGGATGCACCTTTTGTTGTACCGGAAAGATGGGCTTTGGCAGAAACCTGCACACCAGCGAAATCATCAACCAGGTTTGCGCTGTAAAGAGCTGGGCGCAGACAAACAAACAAACGGTAATCTCTAACCTGGTTTTCATGGGTATGGGCGAACCATTGGCGAATATGGACGTGCTTTTGGATGCCATCTCTCTTTTCACCGAACAACGTGGGCTCAACTTTTCTGCGAGGAGAATCACCGTCTCCACCTGCGGGCTTATCCCGCAAATGCTTCAGCTGGGGGAACGAACCAATGTTAACCTGGCAATATCTCTTCACGCAGTTGACGATGCGACGAGAAATGTGCTTATGCCGGTCAACAGAAAGTATCCCCTTGCTCAGCTGATTGCCGCCTGCAAGAAATATCCGCAGAAAAAAAGGCAAAGGATCATGTTTGAATTTACCCTGATAAAAGGTGTCAACGACAACAAAGACACTGCTCACAGGTTGGCAAAACTTCTTCACAGCATTCCTTGCAAGATAAATCTGCTTTCAATGAACAATTCAGGTGATGACTCAGTAATCAGTCCAGACAGGGAAACTGTCCTCCATTTCCAGAAAATATTGAGGGATAAAGGATACCCCGTCTTTATCAGGCAAAGCCGGGGAGATGACATCGCCGCTGCATGCGGTCAGCTGGCACAAAAGACATGGGATCCTTCAAAATGCACAGCACTCTAGTGTCATGTCAACGCTGAAATGTCAGGATATTGCCCCGGATTTTTCTTGTCCTTATGGAGCGTTGTTGTCCTGCGTTACATAATAGCGCTATGTGACACAGGGCAAGGCTGCATAAGGGCTGAAAAAACAAGCCCCAGAGAAAAGGCAAGGCTGGCAAAAAATGATAACCGGGCGGTGCGGGCCAGCGTCTCATTGAGCAGACAGCCGGTGGCCACCTTGACCTCCCTGAAAAGGGTTATTGCCAAAGGAGCGGAGAAAAAAACAAGTAACTCCATGCCAGTTCCTCTGCCGGAGGCAATGACCAGCAACGGAATCAGGTAGGCCAGCAGTAAAAGCAGGCGAAAGAAAACAATAGTGCCCTTTCTTCCCAGGCGAACGGCAATGGTTCTCTTTCCGGCCACACTGTCGGTGGGGATATCCCGCAGATTGTTGATGACC
>PDTE01000033.1 GCA_002747135.1 Desulfobulbus propionicus
GTTGATCACCCCTATAGCGATGGAAGCAGGGCTTCGGTTCGCCATTCGTGAGGGAGGTCGAACTGTAGGCGCAGGTGTTATCAGCGAAATAATTGAATAAGAGAATTACTATGATTCCAGCTGAAAAAATTCGTATCAGACTGAAAGGGTATGACCATAAGCTGCTGGATCTTTCTACCCGAGAGATCGTTGAAACAGCAAGGCGTACAGGGGCAACCATAGTCGGGCCAATACCGCTTCCGACAAGTAAAAATAAATATACCGTACTTCGCTCTCCCCATGTTGATAAGAAATCAAGAGAGCAGTTTGAAATGAGAACACATCGGCGTTTGCTTGATATTCTTGAACCAACTCAGCAGACGATAGATGCGTTGATGAAGCTGGAACTGTCAGCTGGAGTTGATGTCGAGATAAAGATCCCCTGATCTGGCAGTTTCACTTAAAAAGGACAGGTGGTTAGCTGACGTAGATAAATGAACATAGGTAGACAAATGGCGAAGACAAACGCAATATTGGGTCGCAAGATTGGGATGACAAGGATTTATGACGAGAATGGTCGTTCAATCCCGGTGACAGTGATTGAAGCCGGTCCCTGCGTGATATTACAGAAAAAAACAACAGACAAGGAAGGGTACAATGCCATCCAGGTCGGTTTCTGTGAAAAAAAACCAAGTCGTCTGAATAAACCTGAGGCTGGCCACTTTAAGCGTTCCGGTGGTAAGGGATTTTATCATGTACGAGAGATACGGGTTGAAGATCCAGATGCTTATGAGCTGGGACAGGAGATAAAAGCAAATGAAGTCATAGCTGTTGGGGATCAGGTTGACATTACCGGAAAGTCAAAGGGACGTGGCTTTCAGGGCGTGGTCAGGAGGCATGGATTTGCTGGCGGTAAGGCATCCCACGGATCTGGCTTTCATCGTGCACCTGGATCAATTGGCTGCAGTGCCTGGCCTTCCAGGGTGATGAAGGGCAAAAAACTTCCAGGCCATATGGGCGACGAGGTTGTTACTCAGAAAAATTACCGAGTAATAGATGTGAGGGGAGATGATAATGTGGTTCTAGTCAAGGGCCCTGTACCCGGGGCTAAAAACGGGTTGCTGAGAATCTGTAAAAAAAATAACGCGCAGCTCTCAAGGAGATAATCATGGCAGTTTGTGATGTCCTTAATAATCAGGCAGAAAAGGTCGGCCAGATAGATCTGAATGACAATCTGTTTGGCGTTGAAGTTAAGGAAGGCGTATTACATGAAGTAGTGTGTATGCAGCGTGCAAAAAAAAGAAGTGGTAACGCCTCAACCAAAACCAGAGGGGAGCTTCGCGGCGGTGGCTCAAAACCCTGGAGACAAAAAGGGACTGGCCGGGCCAGGTCAGGAACGAAAAATTCACCTGTCTGGCGCGGCGGCGGTACTGTTTTTGGCCCAAAACCAAGAGATTATTCTTTTACAATTCCCAAGAAAGTCAAAAGACTAGCCTTGCGAATGGCTCTGAGTGCACGGTACAGGGAAGGAAACCTTGTCGTTATTGATGATTTTGGCCTCACTGAGATCAGAACAAAATCATTAGTAGAAATAATGAAAAATTTTACTTTTGATGATTGCCTTATTGTTACAGGAGAGAATAATGAGGTTATAAAAAAATCAGCTCGAAATACTGCAGGATATCAGGTGCTGCCTGTTTCAGGCCTTAATGTGTTTGATATTCTTAAGCATAACAAAATAATGCTTGTTCAGGACAGTGTTGAAAAAATTGAAGAGAGGTTGATGGTATGAGAGGGCTGTATAACATCATAAAAGGGCCTTGCCTTACTGAAAAAAGCAATTTATTGCAAGAAACTCAGGAAACTGTAGCGTTTAAGGTCGATACACGCGCTAATAAGATAGAAATTAAGCAGGCTGTTGAGACGCTTTTTAATGTTAAGGTAGCTACAGTTAACACAGCAAGTATGCGTGGTAAAAGCAAAAGAGTCGGCCTGAAGTCTACAGGTAAAACCAAAAACTGGAAAAAAGCGTATGTCACCTTGTCAGAAGGTGACATAAATTTTCTTGACGAACTTTAAATCAGCCTGCGTACATTTTGTTGAGCAACTGAAAGCAGTTACAGATGTAAAGCACGTGAGATCAGGGTGTATATGCCCTGTGAGTGGTTACTGAAGATATTTTATTACGGGAAAAGCAATGGCAATCAAAACCCATAAACCAACATCGCCCGGTAAGAGACATTATGTTTCTGTAAAACAGGAATATTTGTCTGACAAGGAACCTGAAAAGAAGCTCGTTTCATCTTTGAAGAGAAATGGTGGAAGAAATAATTATGGCCGAATAACTGCCCGGCATCGTGGAGGAGGCCATAAACGCAAATATCGTATTATTGACTGGAAAAGAAATAAAACGAGTGTACCGGCTACAGTTACAGCGCTTGAATACGACCCGAATCGATCAGCACATTTGGCGCTTTTAACGTATGCTGACGGAGAAAAAACATATATTCTTGCACCTGCTGGTATCTCTGTAGGTGATACGGTAACTGCGGGAGCTGAAGCAGATATTAAACCCGGTAATTGCCTTCCTCTTACTAATATACCGTTAGGTACTATCATTCATAACATCGAGATGAAGATAGGCAAGGGGGCGCAGCTTGTCCGCTCGGCCGGGGCTGCGGCCCAGTTAATGGCAAAAGACGGTCACCAGGTGCTGGTTAAACTTCCTTCTGGAGAAGTAAGAAAGTTTCATAAAGATTGCCGTGCCTGTATCGGACAGGTTGGAAATACAGAATACAACAGCCAGAAGCTCGGCAAGGCAGGACGCAACAGATGGAAGGGAAAGCGACCTTCGGTGCGAGGTGTTGCCATGAACCCGGTCGATCATCCAATGGGTGGCGGGGAAGGAAAGAGTTCTGGTGGACGACATCCTGTCTCACCATGGGGCGTTCCTACTAAAGGATATAAAACGCGCAGGAAAAAAGCATCAGATCACGATATTGTAACGAAACGAAGGTAATGAAAGCAGGAGATTATCAATTATGGCTCGCTCTGTGAAAAAAGGTCCTTTTGTTGACGACCATCTTATGAAAAAAATTGAACAGGCGCAGGAAACCGGGTCGCGAAAAGTAATTAAAACCTGGTCACGTCGGTCTGATATTATTCCTGAAATGGTTGGCTTAACCTTTGCCGTACATAACGGTAAGAAGTTTATCCCGGTGTATGTTTCTGAGAATATGGTTGGTCACAAGCTGGGTGAATTTTCCCCGACAAGGACGTATTACGGACATGCTTCTGACAGAAAAGGACGCTAAACCATAGGTCTTCTGAAAGGGTTGCTGCTCCCGGGGCACCCATTTTCCAGTGATGGCCGGTTTCGCATAGAGAGGTTATAGCTGCCAATCACGCTTATCCGGGTCTGGACAACCTGAAAGCAGTTACAGGTGGGAAACAGGGAATCACGGGGAACCACCGATCCCGTGATTGGTTACTCAAAGGGTTATAGTACTTGGTAACTACTCAATGGGTGTGTACCTCTCTGGTTTTACATACCTCAAACGTGTAACTGCTCTCAGGTTGCCCATATTTGGACAAGCACGATTGGCAGCTATAGCCCCTCTATGCGGCGGGTCGGGTTATTTGAAAGGTAACTGTTCTCAGGTTCGGGAGAGATGAAAGCAGTTACAGACGTAAAGCACGTGAAATCAGGGCGGAACATGTCCTGTGAGTAGTTACTCTGAAAGAAGGATGAAGGAGTTAATCGATGGAAACAAAAGCCGTCGCAAAGTACATCAGGATATCACCTCAAAAAGCACGTCTGGTTGCGGATGTGGTCCGAGGAAAAGATGTTGATGAGGCAATAACCATATTGCGGTTTATGCCCAAAAAGGCTGCACGTATTCTGCGCAAGGTCATTGAATCTGCCGTTGCCAATGCAGATCAGAATGACGCCATTGATGTAGATACGTTGTATGTAAAAAAAATACATATTGATGGCGGCCCCATGCTCAAGAGGTTCCGTCCTCGTGCTCAGGGGAGAGCGACACGGATTTTAAAGAGAACCAGCCACATCACAGTGATAGTGGATGAGGCCTGGTAAACAAAATGAGTGCTGAGATAAAAGAATGAGGTAACGGAGGATCACACCTTGGGTCAAAAAGTAAATCCGATTGGGTTACGGCTAAACATTACACGCTCCTGGGAATCAATCTGGTATGCTGATAAAGATTTTGCAGAGAATTTGCATCAGGATCAGCTTATCCGGAAATACCTGAAAAAACGTTTATATCACGCGGGGATATCGAGGATTGTAATAGCGCGAACCGGCGAGAAAATACGTATAAAGCTTTTTACAGCAAGGCCAGGCATCGTTATAGGTAAAAAAGGTTCTGAGATAGAAGGGCTGAAAAAGGATATCGAGCAGAAATTCGGCAGACCCTGCATGATTGATATTCGGGAAGTCAGGCGACCGGAGGCAGATGCCCAACTGGTTGCTGAAAATATTGCCATGCAGTTGGAACGACGAATTGCTTTTCGGCGGGCGATGAAGAAATCCATTAATTCAGCCTTGCGATTTGGAGTGCAGGGAATCAAAATTTCCTGTTCCGGTCGTCTGGGAGGAGCTGAAATGTCCCGTACGGAGTGGTTCAAGGAAGGACGTGTACCCCTTCATACCCTGCGTGCAGATATTGACTATGGTACAGCTGAAGCTTTAACTACTTACGGGATAATTGGAGTTAAAGTCTGGATCTTTAAAGGGGAAGTGCTTTCTGATGCTGAAAGGTATGAGGTCGCTGAATAAGACTTTTTGTAACTGATCACGATCCCTTTATCTTTGCGCGAGTATAATTTTTTCTCATACTCCTGTATAACGAGAAATCGGTTTGTCTAATGCAGCTGCATCTCTCGTCAGTTACACATGAGAAAGGGAAGAACACCGAAGTACAGCCCGATGACCGAAGGCGATTTTTTAAACGTCCCCAGAGAATTGATGAAGTAATCATTTCAAATGTAAATATATGCAGGAATAAATTGCCATGCTTAGTCCACGTAAAGTAAAACATAGAAAACAGCATAAAGGGAGAATGCGGGGTAAAGCCCAGCGCGGATCTGAAATATCTTTTGGAGATTATGCGCTTAAAGCTTCTGGATGTGGACGAATGTCTGCTCAGCACATTGAAGCTGCCCGTATTACCATTAACAGAAAAATTAAGCGTGGTGGAAAGCTCTGGATTCGAGTGTTTCCCGACAAGCCTATTACCAAAAAACCTGCTGAAACCAGGATGGGAAAAGGAAAAGGGGCTCCAGAGTACTGGGTTGCGACCATTCGGCCCGGTAAAGTGCTTTATGAGCTTAAAGGAGTACCAGAAGAACTTGCAGTAGAGGCGCTCAAGTTAGCGGGCTATAAATTGCCATTTCCTACCAAAGTTGTGACCAAAAGGGCGACAATATGAAGATAACCGAGTTGAGAGCAATGGATATGGAAAGCCTTCGAAAGAAAGAGCAGGATTTTAGAGAAGATTTGTTCAATCTTAAATTTCAGCACGGCATACGTCGTCTTGAGAATCCAGCTCGACTTGGCCAGATAAGGAAAGATATTGCCCGCGTGTTAACAGTAATTGCTGAAAAGCAAAGCACACGGTAACAGGGGTTGAGAGAATAACAGGATCAAAATGATGACATCAACAAGAAAAAAAAACCGGCTGGGATCAGTAATCAGCAACAAAATGGATAAGAGCGTTGTTGTACAGGTGGAAAGAAAGGTGCGCCACAAGCTTTACGGAAAGTATATCCGTCGTAAGATCAAGTACATGGCACATGATGCCGCAAATGAATGTAATATTGGTGATGTTGTATTGATTGAGGAATGTCGTCCGCTGTCTAAAAATAAGCGTTGGCTTGTGCGGTCAATAGTTGAGCGATCTGTTTAACGATATACTCTGAAAGTTTTTTAGCAGAATATGTAGATATTTTGTGACTCAGGTGGGATTATGATTCAAACCGAAACCATGTTAAATATTGCCGATAATTCTGGGGCTAAAAAGGTACTCTGTATCAGAGTCCTGGGAGGAACAAGAAAACGCTACGCCAGCATAGGGGATATTATAGTTGTTACTGTTAAAGAAGCAATTCCTCATGCCAAGGTGAAAAAAGGCGATATTTTGGATGCTGTTGTTGTGCGGACAAAAAAGGAGCTGAAGCGTCCTGAGGATACGACTGTCAAATTTGACGAAAATGCGGCGGTTCTGCTGAGCAACAATGGAGAGCCGATTGGTACGCGTATTTTTGGGCCGGTAGCCAGAGAGCTCAGATCACTGGGGTTTATGAAAATAATTTCTCTCGCCCCTGAAGTTCTTTAAATGTGCTGTGAAAATCGGAAAAGGGAATGAAGGATAAAACAATGGGCCAGGGAAAAGTAAGCCTTAGGGTAAACGATCAGGTAGAAGTGATCGCTGGAAAAGATAAAGGTCGGGTCGGCAAGGTGCTTAGAATTGAACGCGAACGTAATCGGGTTGTTGTGGAGCGTATCAATATGATCAAAAAACATCAGAAAGCAACTGATGCGACCCAGTCAGGACAGATAATTGAAAGAGAGGCGTCAATACACCTTTCAAATGTAATGGTGGTGTGTCCAGAGTGCACAGAAACTGTCAGGACAGGAAAAAAGTTTTTGACAGATGGAACAAAAGTACGAGTCTGTAAACAATGCGGCGCAACGCTACAAACTGCCAGGTCATAAGGAACCACACCGATCACGGAGTACATGATGGGAACACTTAAAGAACTGTATGAAAATGAAATCAGGCCACAAATGCGAAGTGAGTTTGGTTTCAAAAGTGTGATGGAGATACCCAGAATTGAGAAAGTGGTTCTTAATATGGGAATAGGTGAAGGAGTGCAGAACCCAAAATCAGTTGATAAAGCTGCAGATGAACTGACTCTGATAGCCGGGCAAAAAGCGGTAATAACACGAGCAAAAAAATCAATTGCTACGTTTAAACTGCGTGAAGGTATGCCTATAGGCGTTCGCGTAACGCTTCGCCGTGAGAAGATGTATGATTTTCTTTCAAAGCTCATCAACATTGCGTTGCCTCGAGTACGAGACTTTCGCGGTATATCGGCAAAAGGGTTTGATGGGCGTGGGAATTTTTCCATGGGCATTACAGAGCATATAATTTTTCCTGAGATTGATTATGATAAAATCGAAAAAATCAGAGGGTTGAATATAACAATAGTGACATCTGCCGCCAATGATGAGCAGGGACGAAAGTTGTTGACTGCATGTGGAATGCCTTTTAAAAAAAGGTAGCAACAGCTCCCGTTTCACCTCTCTTCGAGTGGTTAGGAATGGCCGTATAGAGCCTTCCTGTCCGCCAGCCGCACTTGCCCAAATCCGGGTAAGCAGAAAGCGGTTACAGTCTTGAAGCAGACGACGCCAGAGAGCGGAATGCTCCTTTGAGTGGGTACAGGTAAAGAATTATTTATTGAAACAGCTAATATCAGGAGGGTGCAGTGGCAAAAAAATCACTTATTGCCAAAGCAAAACGTAAACCTAAGTTTTCAGCTCGAGCCTATAACAGATGTCCACTTTGCGGGCGTCCAAGAGCCTATATGAGAAAATTCGGTGTCTGCAGGCTCTGTTTTAGAAAACTTGCGTCGCAGGGTGAAATAACAGGTGTCACCAAGTCAAGCTGGTAAGAAACTGGGCAAATAGAGTAAACAAACTGTTTTCTCCTGGAAAACATAGCAGCTCCCGGCCAGCTGCTCTTTGAGTGATCATGATTTACCGCACAGAGGGGCTATAATTACCAATTACTCTTGTCCAGCTCTGGGCGAGCGAAAGTAGTGACAGAGGGAAAACAAGTGAAATCGGGGTGATATGTGCCCTGTAAGTAGTTACCTGAAAACATGTTATTGAATGAGGAACGAATAAATGTCCATGAGTGATCCGTTGGCAGATATGCTGACCCGAATAAGAAATGGTGTGAAAGCGCATTTTGAGTCCGTAGATATGCCACTGTCAAAACTAAAAGTTAATGTAGCCAGAGTACTCAAGGAAGAAGGATACATCATAGATTATCATATCATTGATGACACTGTTCAAGGTACATTGAAAATTGAATTAAAATATGGGCCTGATTCTGAAAAGGTAATACAAGGCATAAAAAGAGTCAGTAAGCCAAGTCTGCGTCAATATAAGAGAAATGATCGCATACCAAAGGTAGAAAGCGGCCTTGGAATTGGTATCCTGTCCACTTCACAAGGTGTCATTACTGATCGTGAGGCCCGGGCACGTGGAATCGGCGGCGAGTTACTCTGTGAAGTATGGTAGTTTTATTTATTTGACCTAAGGAGTTAATAATGTCCAGAATAGGAAAGCAGCCAATTCCTCTGCCGAGTCAGGTAAAAGTAGAGATTACGGGAACCCATATAAAAGTAACCGGTCCCAAGGGAGCACTTGAAAGGGATATACGTCCGGAGATCGATCTCAAACAGGAAGAAAATCAGTTAGTGCTGACTCCCAGGGGAAACAGTAAAAAAGTTATGGCTTTCTGGGGAATGACCAGATCACTTATCAACAATATGGTGGTTGGTGTACATACAGGATTTGAGAAAAAACTGCTTGTGGAAGGTGTTGGCTATCGGGCGACACTTGGAGGCTCGACCCTGACGCTCAATGTCGGCTTTTCAAATCCAGTGGAATTTGTCTTGCCGGATAACGTACATGCTGAAGTGGGAAAAGACAACAGCATAACCCTTACCAGCATTGATAAGGAGCTGCTTGGCCTGACTGCTGCCAGAATACGTGATATTAAAAAACCGGAGCCTTACAAAGGAAAGGGGATTCGTTATTTTGATGAGCATATCGTTCGCAAGGTTGGAAAAGCTGGTGCTGCAAAATAGCGGACTGGCCCGGATTTCAAAAACTACCGAACCTGGCACCGCCTGAGCTGATGAGAAATCCGGACTGGCCTCGCTGAAAGCAGCTACACGTCAGAAGCAGAGAAGAATGAAGAAGTATAAACCCTTTGATTGGTTTGTTACAGAGGTACAGCTGGGTGAAACCAGGGTGTTAATGCCCTGTGAGCAGTTACTATATAAAAAAGAGAAGTATTATGGCTAAAACAGACGCAAAAGTTCTGGCCCGCCAGAAAAGAATTCGACGTATCCGGAAAAAGATTTTTGGCACAAGTGAAAGACCTCGTATGCGGGTTTTTCGCAGCAACAAACATATATATGTACAGATAATTGACGATTCAGAGCAAAAAACGCTTATGTCCATGTCTACGGAATGCAAAGCATTTGATGGTTCTGAGGCAAAAAATCGGTGCGATCAGGCCAGGATAGTCGGAGCCATGGTCGCAGAAAGGGCAAAAGCAGCCGGGATTGAAGAGGTTGTTTTTGACCGGGGTGGATATATTTATCATGGTCGGGTAAAGGCGCTTTCGGAAGGTGCACGAGAAGCAGGGCTGAAGTTCTAGTGTCCTGTCAACGATGAAATGTCAGGATATTGCGCCGGATTTTTCCTGTCCTTATGCAGCCTTGCCCTGGGCTGCATAGTCGTGCTGTGTGACACAGGGCAAGGCTGGATAAGGGCTGAAAAAACAGGCAGGATACGACAGAGCAGCACTGACAGGACACTAGGATCATAAACTACTGTATTAAATTTTTTACGGGGGTGTTTCTTGGCTGATTTTAAACGAGCTAAAGAGGGAAACCAGGAAGAGCTCATTGAAAAAATAGTTTTTATCAACCGCGTTGCAAAGGTTGTTAAAGGTGGACGACGATTTAGTTTCAGCGCAATAGTCGTTGTTGGAGATGGTAAAGGCAAAGTAGGGTATGGGCTGGGCAAGGCCAATCAAGTGCCAGAGGCAATCCGTAAAGGAATAGAGAAAGCCCGTAAGGATATGCAGCCGGTTTCCTTGACTAAAGTCTCCATTCCCCATGAGATTGTGGGAAAATTCAAGTCAGGAAGCGTAATGCTCAAACCTGCTGGTGCCGGTACCGGAGTTATTGCCGGGGGAGCTGTACGGGCAGTACTTGAAGCTGCTGGAGTAAGTAATATTTTAACAAAATGTCTGGGTTCCAATAACCCGCACAATCTCGCCAAAGCTACGATAGAAGGGTTGAGACGCTTACGGTCAGCAGAACAGGTCGCCAGGTTACGCGGTCTTGACGTAAAAGATATGGTTGCATGACCTTACTGGAGGCACATTGGAAACTGTTATGGAAGAAACTGTAAAATTGACACAGGTTAAAAGCAGCATTGGCAGTACGGATAAAATTCGGGCGACACTTGTCGGCCTCGGGTTAACGAAAATGCATAAAACTGTGACGAGAAAAGATACCCCGGAGATAAGAGGCATGATAAATAAAGTGCGGCATCTTATCAAGATAGAGGACTAACCATATGCTTAAGCTCAATACATTGAGCCCTCATAAGGGGGCGAGGAAAAATAAAAAGCGTGTCGGACGCGGTCACGGCAGCGGTCATGGAAAAACTGCAACGCGCGGTCATAAAGGTGCTCGATCACGTTCAGGATACAGTATGGCGCCAGGGTTTGAAGGCGGCCAGATGCCGCTGCACAGAAGGCTGCCCAAAAGAGGATTTACTAATATTTTTAAAACAGAATACTCGATAGTAAGCCTTTCAGATCTGGATCGTTTTGAAGCCGGAAGTGTTATTGACAAATCAGCCCTATTTGATGCCGGGGTTGTCGATGGAAAAAATCCTGTCAAAATTCTTGCGAACGGAGAACTTTCAAAGGCGGTTACAGTCGTTGTCGACAAGGTAAGCAAAGGTGCGCAACAAAAAATTACTGAAGCAGGCGGAACAGTAAAGGAGTGAATTGATGAGCAGTCTTGCCAGTGCTGCAGCCATACCTGAGCTGAGAAAAAGAGTGGTGTTCACACTCTTTATGCTTTTTGTCTATAGAATGGGCGTGCAGATACCAACTCCCGGCATCAATGGTGAGGCATTGGCCGCTTTTTTTCAGCAAAATGCCAGCACCTTGTTTGGCATGTTTAATATGTTTTCCGGCGGAGCTCTTGAGAATTTTTCAATATTTGCCCTGGGGATAATGCCATATATATCAGCGTCTATCATTATTCAGCTGCTGACGGTTGTTATTCCTCAACTGGAGGCATTATCCAAGGAAGGAGAGGCAGGCCGTCGAAAAATCACCCAGTATACCCGGTATGGAACTGTCCTGCTCTCTGTAATCCAAGGTTTTTTTATTGCAACCGGACTGGAGAGCATGACCGGGCCAACAGGTGTACCCATTGTGATGCAAACCGGTCTCCAGTTTAAACTGTTGACTGTACTCACTCTTACCTCTGGAACTGCATTTATCATGTGGCTTGGAGAACAGATGACTGAACGTGGTATAGGTAACGGGATATCATTGATTATATTTGCGGGTATAGTCGCACGGATGCCCGCTGCAGTAGGTAATACCATTGAGCTGGTTAAGTCTGGGGAACTGGCAGTCATCTTTATTCCCGTTATGCTGGTTGCTGTTTTTTTTGTGGTGGCATTCATTGTTTTTGTGGAAACAGCACAGCGAAGAATTCCCATACAGTATGCGAAAAGGGTTGTTGGCCGCCGGGTCTACGGTGGGCAGGCGTCCCATCTCCCCCTGAAGATTAACGTATCCGGGGTAATCCCGCCCATATTCGCATCTTCCATCATGATGTTTCCTGCAACTATTGGCTCGTTTATTCAGATAGATTGGGTGCAGAAGGTATCAGCGGCACTCTCACCTGGTACAATCTATTATTATGTCGTATACGTGGTAATGGTGGTATTTTTCTGTTTTTTTTATACAGCCGTTACCTTTAAGCCTGATGATGTGGCTGAGAATTTAAAGAAAAATGGCGGGTTTATTCCGGGGATTCGACCCGGCAGGAAAACAGCCGAGTTTATTGACAAGGTGCTGACGCGTATAACGGTTGTTGGTGCTATATATTTGAGTGTGATTTGCGTCATGCCCACGATTCTCATCAGCAAATTTAATGTCCCTTTTTATTTTGGCGGGACAGCCCTACTCATTGTTGTTGGTGTTGCAATTGATACCATATCACAGATTGAATCTCATATGGTCATGCGTAATTATGATGGATTTATGAAGGCTGGACGAATTAAGGGCAGGCGCTGATAACTGTGTCCAGGGATAAAACAATAACTGTAAAAACGCCTGATGAGCTTGAAATTATGTATCAGGCTAATCAGATTGTAGCTGGTGTTCTCTCTTTGCTGAAGGAAGAGACCCGGCCTGGAGTAACAACCCATTATCTGGACACTGTAGCTGAAGAATACTGTCGTAATCATGGTGCTGTTCCTGCTTTTAAAGGATATCGAGGATTTCCTGCAAGTCTATGCGCTTCAGTAAACGAGCAGGTTGTACACGGCATCCCCTCTAAAAAAACTATTTTAAAAGAGGGTGACATCCTCTCTGTAGATTTTGGCACCTTGTACCAGGGATTTTACGGAGATTCAGCCATAACATTGCCAGTTGGAAATATTTCGCCAGAAATTGAATACTTGTTACAAGTAACTCGAGAATCTCTGGACAAGGGGATAGAAGAGGTACGAATTGGCAACCGTGTCTCTGATATTTCTCGAGCCGTGCAAAAGCATGCAGAAGAAAATGGATTTTTCGTCGTTCGCCAGTTCGTTGGCCATGGAATCGGCTCGCAGCTGCATGAAGCTCCGGAAGTGCCAAATTATGTAACTCGTCAGTCAAGCCCGAGGCTTATTGAGGGGATGGTTCTTGCGATTGAGCCCATGGTTAATATGGGTACAGAAAAGGTGATAGTGCTTCAGGATCAATGGACTGTGGTCACTGAAGATCGTAAACCGTCGGCACATTTTGAACATACAGTGGCTGTGACTAAGCAGGGGCCAAGAATTTTAAGCCAGAGATAACTGTTTGCCCACAAGCAGTAACGCCGCATTATCCCTTGTATTGAACCATAGTTTTACATAATGGATATGTGGTCGAGGCCGGGGGGGCACAGGTAACAGATACAAGCTATAGAGTGAAACCAGCGGGGATATACAGGCTCCACGTTCGGTTAGGATTTTCTTAGTGCAGTATGCTTAGAAAAGAGTTGATTAATGCTTTTTTTTTTGTTAAAAATTGATCTTTTCGGCTACTCAAAATATATGGGGAGTACATGGCCAAAGAAGAAGCCATAGAAGTTGAAGGAACAATAATAGAGCCATTGCCCAATGCAATGTTTCGGGTTGAACTTGATAATGGGCATAAGGTGCTTGCGCATATCTCTGGAAAAATGAGAATGCATTATATCAAAATATTACCTGGCGACAGAGTCACAGTAGAGTTATCACCATATGATTTAACCAGAGGCCGGGTAACTTTCCGGGCTAAGGGCGGCAAAACAAGGAAATAAGGTAACTGTTCGCAGGGTATGTACCATCCTGGCTGCACTTACTTTATATCTGCATCTGCTTTTAAATCGCCTGGATGAGGGCAGGCGCGACCGGCATGTGCAGTTACTCTGCGCGGCCAGTTATGATCGCCTGAAGATGAGTGAACTGAGAGCAGGTGCTAAATAAAATAATATGGTCAGGTCAGAATTATGAAGGTAAGAGCATCAGTAAAAAAAATGTGTTCCAGTTGCAAGATCCTTAAACGCAAGGGTGTCGTCAGGGTGATTTGCAAGAATAAAAAACATAAGCAACGACAAGGATAACTCTGAACAGAGATCTATTATACAGGGAGAATTATCTTGGCACGAATAGCAGGCATTGACTTACCACGCAGTAAGCATATGGATCGTGCCCTGACCTATATTTATGGGATAGGGCTTACGTCGGCGCGGCAAATTCTTGATAAGGCGGATTTGCCTTATCAGATGAGTAGTGATGATCTCAGCAGTGATGATGTAAATCGAATAAGAAAGATCATTGAGAGCGATTATGTTGTCGAGGGTGATAGACGCCGTGAAGTATCCATGGATATAAAAAGGCATATGGATATGGGCTCGTACAGAGGGAGGAGGCACCGACTTGGGCTCCCTTGCAGAGGTCAGAAGACAAAGAATAATTCCCGCACCAGGAAAGGCCCTAAAAGGGGCGCAGCTGTACGAAAAAAATAATCCCTGGTACCAAGTTAAAAGAATTGCGCGAAACTGAAAGACGGAGCAAGCATGGCAAAGGCAGGCAAGACGGCAGGTAAGACGAAGCGTCGGGAAAAGAAAAATATTACTGAAGGCATCGTGTTTATTTATTCTACCTTTAATAACACTATTGTAACAGTTGCTGATAAACAGGGAAATGCGTTTGCCTGGTCAACAGCCGGTGTGATTGGTTTCAAGGGGTCTAGAAAATCTACCCCTTTTGCTGCCCAGAACGCGTTAAGTGATGCCATTGAAAAGGCAAAAGAGCAGGGGTTAAGAAAAATTGAGGTTCGGGTGAAAGGCCCAGGGCCTGGCCGGGAAGCTGCCTTACGTGCATTAACGTCACTGGATCTGGATGTAACAAAAATAGTTGATGTAACACCTCTTCCGCATAACGGCTGCAAGCCTCCTAAGCGCAGAAGAGTGTAAGCGCAAAAGCAATGTTTCCAGGTATGGGGGGATAATCTTAGCTGGATATACAGGGGCGTCCTGCAGGTTATGTAGACGTGAAAACCTGAAAATGTTTCTTAAAGGTGAGCGTTGTTATTCAGACAAGTGTTCATGTGAACGAAGAGCATTTGGACCGGGGCAACATGGGCAGAACAGGTTCAGAAAAAGCAGAGAGTCTGGAAGGTGGTACCCGTCGAGGTGTCCCAGGCTGGCCTGAAGTTGACCAGAAAAATATGCAGGGAACAGTTAAGGCGTTGCCGAATAGAGAAGAAATTACCATGCCTATTCAGGAGCAACGCATAGTTGAGCTTTATTCCACGTAATTACAACAAGCTATCAGGGAATCATGACACAGGAAATTCAGGATACTAATCCTTTTTATAAAAACTGGCATAATCTCATTACTCCTGAACGTCTTGAAGTAAATGATGAATCGCATACTGATAAATACGGAAAATTTATTTGTCAGCCGTTTGAAAGAGGGTTCGCGACGACGATAGGCAACTCACTTCGCCGGATAATATTGTCTTCCATTCGTGGTGCAGCAATTACTTCTGTCCGGATGGATAATGCGTTGCATGAATTTACGTCTATAAATGGTGTTCAAGAGGATGTTGCCGAGATAATACTTAATCTCAAGCAGGTAAGGCTTAAGCTGAACATACCTGAGAGTAAAACAGTCGTTGTTGAAAAACAGGGTCCAGGGACAGTAACTGCCGGTGACATCAAAGGGGCGCCTGATGTTGATGTTATGAATCCTGAACAGGTCATATGCGCCATCACAGGCGAAACTACCTTTAGAGCCGAGCTTGAGGTGCAGTGGGGGAAAGGGTATGTTCCTGCTGAATTGAACAAAAGGGAAGAGCAGGTTATCGGGACTATACCGATAGATGCAATGTTCTCTCCGGTCGAACGGGTCCAGTACGTAACCAGTCAGGCCAGGGTTGGCCAGAAAACAGACTATGACCGTCTGACTATCGAGATTGAAACAGATGGAAGTGTGCTGCCGGAAGATGCGCTGGCTTATGCCGCCAAGATTTTGAAGGAGCAGATGACAATCTTTATTAATTTTAATGAAGAACAGGCTAAAGCTCCTGAGAGGAAGGAAAGAGATTGTGAAAGCGGTAAGTATCCAGCATTTTTGGACAAGAATGTAGAGGATCTGGAGCTTTCAGTGCGGTCAGCGAATTGCCTGAAAAATGCTCAGATACAGTTTATTGGCCAGCTTGTGCAGAAAACAGATGGTGAAATGTTAAAAACAAAGAATTTTGGCAGAAAATCCCTTAATGAAATAAAGGCGCTGTTACAGGAACATGATTTAACTCTTGGCATGAAGCATGAGGGGTGGGTCTCTCCAGATCAACGTGATAAAGAGGATGAAGTATAACTGATCGCTGGCGAGTCATCTTTGCCTGATCACATTTCCCGCATACTCTTTTCGAGAGAGTGCTTGGCCAAATCCAAGGCATATGTGACCAGATACACGTCAGAAAGAGAAAATAAGGCAGACGTGCAGACCCCATGATCGGTTACGGATGAGGAGATTCCTTGAGTAACTCTCTGTTGATCTCTTATGATTATTGTGACGAAACATTGACAGGACAGGACGATGAGACATCAAAAAGTTGGCCGAAAGTTAGGGCGAACAGCTTCACATAGAAAAGCAATGTTCAGAAATATTGTAACATCGCTGCTGGAACACGAGCGTATCGTAACTACTCTGCCCAAGGCAAAAGAGACAAGGCGCATAGCTGAGAAAATGATCACTCTTGGTAAGCGGGGAGATCTTCATGCCCGCAGGCAGGCGTTGGCGTATATACGATCAAAAAATGTAGTGGCCAAACTCTTTGATGAACTTTCAGAACAATACGCTGAAAGACAGGGCGGGTATACCAGGATTATCAGAACAGGCAACAGATATGGTGACGCAGCGCCAATGGCCATAATTGAGCTTGTTGATTATCAGGATAGACTTGAGGCGGATGAGGACGACGATTAATCAAGTATACTCGTGTAACTACTCACTGAGCATGTGCCGCCCTGGTTTCACGTGTTTTACCTTTTGCCTGCTGTCATCTTGCCTGGATCAGGATAAGCGTTACTGGCAGTTATAGCTCCTCTATGCGGTTAAGCGTGGCCGCCCTGAGATGAGTGAGGCGGGCGCAGCTATTATAATTTTTTCTCAAAAAGCTGGTGTGAGATTACTCATATCAGCTTTTTTTAATGACCAGTTATGATGAGCGATAGTTTCAGCCCAGACCAGCCTCCTGAAGGTCGAACTTCAATACCAGATGATGGTTTTTTCTTTCATTGCCATTCAGAGGTGAGTTGTTTCCTTACCTGCTGTCATGATGTATTAATGTATCTTTTTCCGTATGATGTCATCCGCCTGAAAAGGCGGCTTAGCCTGACCAGTGCTGATTTTCTGCACAAATACGTACGAATAAGTGAGGGAAGTCATCCTTTTTTTCCTGGACTGATGCTGAAAATGTCGAAGCAAAAAGGTGCTCCGTGTCCCTTTTTAGCTAAAACAGGGTGCAGCGTATACCCTGATCGGCCCTCAGCGTGCAGAACGTATCCCCTTGAGCGTGGAGTTGAATGTAAAGGAAATAACAGTCGACTTCAGGCACGTTATTATATGACTCGTCATCCTTATTGCAAAGGACATCAAGAAGAAAAAAAATATACCGTCAAGCGTTGGGAAAGAGAGCAGGGACTGTATGAATACAATATGTATAATGACCTGTGGGCTCAAATTGACGCTCTCTTTTCCACTAATCCCTGGCGTGGGGAGGGACATGCAGGCCCGTTGCAGCAATTAGCTTTTATGGTCTGCTATAATATTGATGAATTTCGACACTATGCAGCAAGGAACGGATTGTTACGGCAATGTGGGCTACCCAGGAAAGAACGTAGAAAAATTGAGCAGGATGATGGAGCCTTGCTTCAGTTCGGGTTTCGCTGGCTACAGAACATCTTGTAGCCTGACTGATGGGACTCTTTATGGCGGCGGCCCCTGTTGTCGTTCTTTTTTTACCCCGGATTTCCGTCACATTAAAATATGTGATGTATTTCTTGCGGACAGACGCAATCTAGTGCATTGTTCTGTATAATGTTACGAAGCTGCGATTTCATCCATTTTATAACGCCACTTAAACACGACAGGGGTTTGATTGATTTCCTCTATCCCCTGGTAAATGCGTTCAACCAACTCCTCTTTTGTATCAACGCGTATATGGCGGAGTACAGTTCGAGTCAGTTTGCTAAAGAAGGATTCGATCAGATTAAGCCACGAACCATGCTTTGGGGTGAACACGAATTGAAACCTATTTGGCTTGGTTTCTAAAAAATTTCGAGTTTCTTTAGACACGTGCGATGAATGATCATCCAGAACCATCCTGATCATGAGATCAGCAGGATATTTTTCATCCAGCATCTCAAGAAACTCTACAAATTCACGACTGCGATGACGATCACGTATCAATGCATGCACCTCACCTGTGTGCAGGTCAATGCCGCCGAGAAGTGAAACCGTTCCAAGTCGCTTGTATTCATAATCT
>PDTE01000034.1 GCA_002747135.1 Desulfobulbus propionicus
GCCCTGGGTCACACAGCACTACTATGCAACGCAGGACAAGACTCCATAAGGACAAGAAAAATCCGGCGCAATATCCTGACATTTCAGCGTTGACAGGACACGAGCACCAAAATCTTTTTTGATTCTGCTGCTGAGTGAACGGTTACTTTTTTTACTTGACGTACAGTGTTTATCCTGATAAATAATCACGTCATTGCTTCGGGCGAATAGCTCAGCTGGGAGAGCATCGGCCTTACAAGCCGAGGGTCACAGGTTCGAGCCCTGTTTCGCCCACCATATCGGGATCGTAGTTCAGCTGGTTAGAACGCCGGCCTGTCACGCCGGAGGTCGCGAGTTCGAGTCTCGTCGGTCCCGCCATTGTATAAAAGGGTTTAGCTCAATTTGAGTTAAACCCTTTTTTGTGTAACCAATCACGGGGTTTGTACTTTAAGTGTTATTCTCTACTTCTGACGTGTAACTGGTCACGGGTGCTTCAAATTTGCACAAGCACCATTTCCCGCTATACACGAGTATGCGGGCAATGGTGATCGGGCAAAGATGAAGTGCCCATGATCCGCTACTTTTTTGTAACTGCTCCCAGCTCACATGACGGGCTTGCGTGGTTTGTTTGCAGCTGGTATCCTTTGAGGAGTTAGAAACCTATGAATGATCCTGTTGTTCCAAGAGCCATTATTTCACCAGACGGCAGTCTTGATATTCTGTCCCGCCTTGAGATTGACAAGCTGTTGAACACAAGCCAGGGAGAACTGTATTCATTATTCAGAAGCTGTTCCCTGGCAGTTTTGAATTATGGGGAAGATATTGATGACGGCAAGGAATTACTTGAGAGATTCAGTACCTTTGATATCTCGGTTATACCAGACAATCGGGGCGTCAAGCTGGAACTTTTTAATGCTCCAGAGGAGGCCTTTGTCGACGGAGAGTTAATCTTTGGCATTAAAGAGCATCTTTTTGCCGTGTTGCGTGACATTATCTATGTGGATGACGAAATAAATCGTAACCCCCGATTTAACTTGGCGTCCAGTGCCGGAATTACTGACGCGGTCTTTTATATACTGAGAAATGCCAAGGTCTTAAAACTCAGAACCTCGCCCAGGCTGGTTGTCTGCTGGGGCGGGCATGCCATATCAGATATTGAGTACGACTACAGCAAGGAGGTAGGTTATCAACTAGGGCTGCGAGGGCTGGATATATGTACCGGTTGTGGTTCAGGAGCAATGAAAGGTCCCATGAAAGGGGCTGCGGTAGGACACGCTAAACAGCGTATTTATACTGGCCAGTATATCGGTATAACCGAACCCGGCATTATCGCTGCAGAGTCGCCCAATGCAATCGTAAATGATCTTGTTATCATGCCGGATATAGAAAAGCGGCTGGAAGCTTTTGTGCGCACAGGACATGCCTTTATTGTTTTTCCAGGTGGGGTTGGCACAACCGAGGAAATACTGTATCTGTTAGGTGTTCTCCTGGCTCCTGAAAACAAGCATCTGCCTTTTCCTCTTGTCTTTACCGGGCCTGAAAAGTCAGCAGACTATTTTCGTCAGGTGGATGCTTTCATTGGTGCTACCTTGGGGCCGGAGGCACAAAAAAAATACACTATTATAATTGACGATCCCGTGAGTGTAGCGGGAGAGGTGGGAAGAGGCCTTGAACATGTTCATAAATTTCGGCAGCTTGAAGATGATGCCTGTTTTTATAACTGGCTTCTTCATATAGATTACACCTTTCAGCAACCCTTTCACCCTACCCATGACAAAATGAAGGCGTTGAATCTTCATTTTGATCAGGATGTAAATCAACTGGCAGGAAATCTTCGCCGGGCGTTTTCTGGTATCGTTGCCGGTAATGTAAAAGACTCCGGGATCAGGGCGATTGAGGAGCATGGTTTATTCGAACTTCATGGGGATCAAGTAATTATGGAATCCATGGATGAACTGTTGTCAGCGTTCATCGCGGCAAATCGCATGAAAATTGCGACAACTACATATTCTCCCTGTTATCGTTTGATTTCATGATGTACTGATATGATTCCTTTGAAGTTCAAGAGGACAAAAATAGACTCATAATGCAAACAGGCACAATATTTTCTTGCAAAATAAAAAATGTCAAGATACGATTACATTTCTTATATTATTAATTGACCTTTCTGTAGGCAAGGTTAAAGACACAGGAAAAAATGATGGAAAAGAGAATATATAAACGAATGGCAGTCCCTTCCGCTCAAGTCAATGCTTCTGTTGGAAAGAAAGTGTTTCAAGGTAGAGTTACAGACGTTTCCCGTTTTGGCTTTGCTGCCTGTGATTTTACGCCAATGCTGAAAGAAGGCTCAAGGACGATGAAAGTAGTGCTGGATGTGGGACAAAAAAAATTTAAGATGGATGTGGTGGTATGCTGGGACCATGTTTATGGCTCACACCAATCCATGGGAGCGCAAATTAAAAGTTCTTCAGCAGAATGGTTAATGTATGTTGCTTCCCTTGAAAATAAGAGCTGGGCTTAGCAGTTACCTGCATCCTTAACCCAAGCCTGAGAATGTAATTTTGTTTTCCCTATAATTACAGCGTGTTGTTCGTGCGTCACTTTCAACTCTGCCACGACATCTTTTATTTGCAAAATTCCGGGCGTAGTTATCAATACGCCTTTAAGCGCTTCAACACCTTGAACAAGGTGTCAGCTACCCGGTACGAACTACATTTTCAGTCAGGAAAGAGCTATACCTATT
>PDTE01000040.1 GCA_002747135.1 Desulfobulbus propionicus
CATACCCTTGAAGGAATTGTTTGTTTTGGCAATGTCGGTTGTAGTCCCTTTCTTTTAGGGTTTTGTGGAGAACGTGATGTAACGGTATCTTTTCTTTCTGAATATGGGAGGTTTCTGGCTCGAGTCGTTGGTCCGGTTTCCGGTAATGTCCTGTTGCGACGAGAGCAATATCGAAAGGCTGATGATGATTTTTGGTCGGCTGAAATTGGTCGGGCATGTATCATCGGAAAGATTGCAAATTGTCGTAGCGTCTTACGCCGGGCTTTACGGGATCATGGCGAGAAACTGGATGCTCCAGCATTAAAAGAAGTGGTAAATCATCTATCTGCGACCTTGAACTCCTTACAAAGACGAGAGAGTGATCTTGACCAACTTCGGGGGATTGAGGGAGATGCTGCTCATAGCTACTTTTCCGTATTTGATCATCTTCTTGTTCGTAATAAGAGCGATTTTATCTTTCGGGAACGAAATAGACGCCCACCCCTGGATAGAGTTAATTGTCTGCTTTCTTTTCTCTATACCCTGCTTATGCATGATATTCGTTCGGCATTGGAATGCACTGGACTTGACCCTGCGGTGGGTTTTCTCCATCGAGATAGACCTGGACGATTAAGTCTTGCTCTTGATTTGATGGAGGAATTTCGGCCTTTGGCTGATAGACTTGCCCTCTCTCTTGTTAATCGTGGTCAATTACAGGGGCGAGATTTTAAGATCAGTGAATCTGGAGCAATACGCATGAAAGATGAACCAAGAAAAAAAATACTCAATGCCTGGCAGAGCCGTAAGCAGGATGTACTAGAGCATCCATATATAAAGAAAAAAATGCCGATAGGGTTACTTTTCCATACCCAGGCGCTTCTACTTGCCCGTTTTCTTCGCGGAGATCTGGACGGATATCCTCCGATGATATGGAGATAAACCATGATGGTTTTGGTGAGTTATGATGTGAAAACCAGTGATCCAGGAGGTGCTAAGCGCCTTCGTCGTGTTGCCAGAATTTGTACCAATTACGGGCAGAGAGTGCAGTTCTCTGTATTTGAATGTATTGTAAACCCTGCGCAATGGACCGTGCTGAAAGAAAAACTAACTAAAGAGATTGATCTCTCTGCAGACAGCCTGCGGTTTTATTTTTTAGGAGCAAATTGGCGAAAACGAGTTGAGCATATCGGTGCCAAGGAAGGCATTGACCAGGAGGGAACACTTATTATCTGATCTTTATGAGAAAAGGAGTGTGCGAACCTTCCGTAAACATAAAAAACATGTTGGTTCGCAGACGTTGTTCTTACATTATTTTTTATCTTTTTATTGGTTGTAGTATTCAACGTGATTGTCGTTTTTTTGACAATCGCAAAATTTGTAATTTTAACTCAATCCTTTCGCAATGTTATGGATTGATGGTCGCCCCTTCACGGGGGCGTGGATTGAAACTGCCAGCACCCGCAAAATCGTCAGTCGTATATCGTCGCCCCTTCACGGGGGCGTGGATTGAAACAGCTCTTGCTTGCCCTTGGCATGTGGGCATTAAAGTCGCCCCTTCACGGGGGCGTGGATTGAAACGTCAGAAAGCCAGATGAGGAACGGCGAGCCTGGTGGTCGCCCCTTCACGGGGGCGTGGATTGAAACTCTTGCTTGAGATTCTGTGCAAGGAAGAGGGAGCGTCGCCCCTTCACGGGGGCGTGGATTGAAACGACTGATGCGAGCGGCACAACAGGGGCCTCTTTAGTCGCCCCTTCACGGGGGCGTGGATTGAAACATATCCTGATGGCCGTCGGCGGCCTCGATGCTGGTCGCCCCTTCACGGGGGCGTGGATTGAAACATATCCTGATGGCCGTCGGCGGCCTCGATGCTGACGTCGCCCCTTCACGGGGGCGTGGATTGAAACCTTTTCAATGTCGCCAATTACCACCTTTTCCTTGGTCGCCCCTTCACGGGGTGTGGGGGGGTACAAGGTTTGAAACCTAGAACGGAATTAACCGGGATATGGTGGGAACCGACGGGAATAGATGGGAAATGATGTAAAATTAGAGAGATGTTTGAATGAGAATCTGAATAGTTTTAGAAATAAAGAATTGAAACCAAAATCTATTTTTCACCACTTTTGCGGTGCAAGGTTTGAAACCTGAAGCAATCCAAAAAGTTTACCCTCCTATATATAATAGATACTCTTCGCCCTCTCTTGATACCTTAACCACCTTGTTTTGCCGAATAAAAGTAAAATAAGCGCTTGGTGATGTGCATCGTTCTGATTGTCTCGAAAAAGTTAGGCTTTCCTTTTTGTAAAGCGCAAAGTGCAAACTTAGCGTAAACCTATAAAAGTGGCTGCTCTTTTTAAAAAAACATTTAATAACAATTTGTTAAGACCTGTTTGTAAATATTTAATGTTATTCTAAAGTACAAACCTGTTTTGAAGCAAAATCTACTCTCTGGAAGAGAAGGGTTGGGTTTGATTTGAGAAATAAAATGTTGTTAGGCATTGGTAGTGAATGTATCAATATTTGTGGTACCTCTGCAAGGCAGCTCCCTGTTAATAACTATCCCGTGCACTCCAAACAACTTTACCTAAAATTCTCACATTTCCAGGATTATTTTTCCTCAGTCATTGTTCCTTGTTCGATTTGAATTGTCTGCCCCGAAGCGATTATCTGTTCCGGGGCAGGCTGGCTGTCAATGTCGGC
>PDTE01000041.1 GCA_002747135.1 Desulfobulbus propionicus
ACTAATTACTTTTTTGTATTACGGAGTATGTATGAAAATTTTAGTTATTAACTCAGGCAGTTCTTCCATAAAGTATCAGGTACTTGATATGGACAGCGAAGCGGTAATGGCTTCAGGGCTGGTGGAGCGAATCGGTGAGCCTGTGGGCAAGTTGAAAACCAAGTTTTTTCCTGGGACTGCTGATGAAAGGGAAGTGGAACTGGAGCAGCCGATAGCTGACCATAAGCAGGGGATGTTGGCTGCCATAGGGATGCTGACCGACAAGGAAACCGGGGTTATTGAAGACGCTTCTGCAATTGGAGCTGTTGGACACCGGGTTGTACACGGTGGGGAAGATTTCCATGAGCCCACTGTCATTACCCCTGAAGTGCTGGAGGCCATTAAGGCAAATATTCCTCTGGCCCCCTTGCATAATCCACCCAACCTGGATGGTATCAACGTTGCCATGGAGCTGTTTAAGGAGGTGCAACAGGTAGCAGTATTTGATACCGCTTTTCATCAGTCCATGCCAGAGCACGCCTATATTTATGCGTTACCTTATGAGTACTACACCAAAGATCGGGTCCGTCGGTATGGTTTTCACGGTACTTCACATAAATTTGTAGCTGTAGAAACCGCCAAGGTGCTGGGCAAGCCGCTGGAAGAGTGTAACTTGATCACCGTGCATCTTGGTAACGGTTGTTCTGTTACCGCAGTGGAAAACGGTAAAAGCGTTGACACCTCGCTGGGTATGACTCCCCTGGAAGGGTTGGTCATGGGAACCCGATCCGGTGATGTGGATCCTGCCATTCACACCTTTCTGGCGCGTAACAAAGGTATGGATATCGAGCAGATCGACACGGTGCTCAATAAAGAGTCCGGCCTCAAAGGAATGTGTGGCTTAAATGACATGCGTGACATCCACGATGCCATTGCAGCAGGCGATAAGCGGGCCAGAATTGCTTTGGACGTACAGACCTATCGCAATAAGAAATACATTGGTGCCTACATGGCTGTTCTTGGGCGGGTGGATGCCATTGTTTTTACTGCGGGTATCGGTGAAAACGACGAAATTGTACGTGAGCTGAGCCTCAAGGGGCTGGAAATGTTTGGGGTTGAGCTGGACCTGGAAGTGAACAACCAGCGGGGTAAAAAAATAATCAAGATTAGCTCTGAAAAGAGCCGTATCCCTGTCTATGTGGTGCCCACCAATGAGGAGTTGGCCATTGCCAGAGAAACCTTGGAAGTGGTGAGTGCTTAATATTTCCACGGTATGAGCATCGGGACGTTTTTACAATATTCAATGTAAGAACGTCCTATTTCTTTTTTAAGCCTGCGCTCTTCAAGCAAAGACCCGATTATAAAATACCCGGTTAAGAGCAACCGTACTC
The DNA here is from genome assembly GCA_002747135.1 of Desulfobulbus propionicus. Lineage (GTDB taxonomy): Bacteria > Desulfobacterota > Desulfobulbia > Desulfobulbales > Desulfobulbaceae > Desulfogranum > Desulfogranum propionicus_A. Next base: position 1,371 of record PDTE01000041.1, read on the forward strand.
CCAAAGTCACATCAGTTACATTTCCCACCCCCCACAACAAGGCTATCCCGGCGCTGTACCACGGGTGTCTCACATAGCGTAAGATTCCTGTCTTGTTAAACGGGGGCCTTGGTTGTTGCTCACCGTTTTTATAACGTTGCAGCTGTTCTATGCCCATAAAATAGCGCATGTTGTAGGCACGAGTTCCTAAGTAAAACAGTGTGATAGCGTAAGCAAGAAGAGCCGCCTGCACAATACGATTCCATCCTGAGTAATCAAAAAGGAGCTGTTGGGGTTGGAGGTGGGTATACATGACCACCGGGAGCAGGCTGAGGCCTGCAATCACGATGTATATGATGCGATAGACCGCTGTTGCAGCTTGATGCCGTGAACAAAAAGTATCCCTCACCTGTGGCTGGAGCAGGAAACTATGAAAAAAACACCACAGGAGCCAAAGAAAAAGAATAGCGTTCATTGTTAGCCGGTTAATTCCTGAATGTTGTCAGTATGTTGGGGTGATGCATTTTATCCTCCATCTCAACCGTATGGCACACAGTAGAGTCAAGGTTTGAGCCAATGGGCAGCGTGTTTTGCTGGTATTGCAAGGGCCTGCGTATGGGGCGATTCCTTACCTTTACCAAAAAGATGGGTGCAAGCAGCAATGCATGCTGTGCCGACTCGTCCTCTTCAATCTTCAATAAGAATACATTTTTCCGGGCAATACGCTGCGGCCTCCCGTATAGCATCGGTTACCTGCTGGTCGGGATGGAGTAATTCTGCTTTACCTGTATGTTCGTTTAATATGAACACCTTGGGGCACATTGTGACACAGGTCATGCAACCACTACAGAAATAGGTGTCAATATTAATGGCTTCCATTATGCACCCATAAGTGAAAAAAGATTAGGGGGTGATAACGCTTCCCTGGCCAGTATTTCATCTGCGACATAATAGAAGAGGACACGACGAACAAACGATACAAGAAGGAACAATTACCTCAAAGCACTATTTACAACCAGATTACAGGTTTTTTTTCAAGGGAATATAGGGTAATTTGGCTCAAATTATGTGGGCTGACCCCAGCGCGGTTGGAGCAGCCACAGGTGAGAAGTAAAGAGTATAATACTGTATACCGAGTAACGATGATTAAACTGACCCAATCTGTTCAAGCTGCTGGTTGAGCGGCCAAGCTTGGCCCAGGGGACCTGGGACGAATATTATGTGGGCTTGAGCTGCCCGTTGATGAAAGGTTGATCGTTGGTTCGCAAACCAATGAAGACGCAGGGGTGTATAAATTGAGTGATGAGACCGCCATCATCCAGAC
>PDTE01000020.1 GCA_002747135.1 Desulfobulbus propionicus
GCCGCTGCCCAGCCTGTACCGGAAAAACGATACCAGGCACCCTTTTCAGCACCGCAGTTGAGCCAAGGCCTGCAATGGCAACACGCCGATGCGCAACGTATCGTAACCACTCTGCAATACGATCTGCAGAAAAAAACGGAAACCATTGCCGCCCAGATACAGCAGGAACTCCCACCGGGTACAACCCTGGCACTCATGGTGGTGGACAACCGCACCAGCCAGGTCCTGGCCCATGTCGGATCCGGTGATTTTCAAACCAGCCAGCTCGACCTGACCCGCGCTATACGCTCGCCGGGTTCAACCCTTAAACCCTTTCTCTATGGTCTTGCCTTTGAACAGGGCTTCCTCCACCCGGAAACCAGAATCCTTGACAGGCCCCGACGTTTTGCCGCCTATGGCCCAGCCAACTTTGACGGCGACTACCATGGATGGATTGCGGCACGGCAGGCATTAGCGCAATCCTTAAATATACCCGCAGTGCAGGTATTGGAGCACCTCGGCCCCCAACGCCTGCTCTCCCGTTTTGCCCTACTTGGCGTGACGCTGCACTACCGCAAACATCCAGGTTTAGCGCTTGCACTGGGTGGTGTTGGCTGCAGCCTGCAAGACCTGGTCGCCCTCTATAGTGGCCTGGCCAACAAAGGCACTTATCACCCCTTAATAACAACTTTAAAGGAAAAGCCAGGCAAGAGCAAACAACTGCTTTCACCGCTTGCAGCATGGTACGTGCATATCAGCCTGCCCACCTTGCCATCCTCTGCTGACCATACTCAGGACAGGGTATGGAACAAGGGTGTTCGTTTCAAGACCGGTACCTCATACGGATTTCGCGATGCCTGGGTGGTGGGTTATGACCGGAACTATACGGTGGGGGTCTGGCTGGGACGACCCGATGGCGGGTACGGCAAGGAGACCACCGGCGCAAAGACCGCCGTACCGGTTCTTCGCCGTATTTTTGCGAATTTACCGCCCGAGGGCTCTCGTCAGGACGATACTGGCCCGCCACCCAATGCACTCATGGTAAGCTTTGACCACTTACCGCCCCCCCTCCAATGGTTTGCCGGTACACAACCAGGCTCTCCTGAGGCGAGCAAACCAAAGATTTCTTTCCCTGTGGACGGCAGCACCCTGGATCTTACAGAAGATGGAAGCGATTTTTCCAAGCTGACACTGAAAAGCTATGGAGGCACCCCACCCTTTTACTGGCTGATCAATGGCCGCCCTCTTGGGCCTCCTGCCTCTGATCATCGTACAGCCTATGCTCCGCAAGGACCTGGCAAGGCACAGATCACCCTCATCGACAGCAGGGGGCAACGCGACAGCGTCGCCGTTTGGCTAGACGCGCCACCAGCGATTGATTGACGCGCAGGTTCAGGGGTGGTGGAAGATTTACTGGCACCTAAGAACATGTGCCGTGCCCGGGACACACAAGCCGTTTCAGCGGATGGCTCCTGCCGCTGGTGAACTCTGCCTTATTTTTTAAAGAAAAATGGTAACTACTCACAGGGCATGTAACCTCTTTATTTGTAACCAATCACGGGGTCTGTACTTCAGAACAACCAGTATATTCCAAAGCGATGGAAGCAAAAATTCCCGCGCAGAAAGATGATCACAGGTTGGTCCGGCAGTGCCGCATCGTAAGCATTTGGTCTTGCTGTTTTTACGGGCCTTATAACCGGCACCAACAGAGCTTCACGCTTTTTGTCCAATTGAGGGATTTGGTAAACAAATCCCTTGAAATTACCCTTATAATTGAGCAATGTCTTTATTTGCATTCAGTCCTCCTTCACAGGCTCCTGGTCGAGACCACGAGATGAATCGCTGGTCGGACTGAATGCCCTTTGTTTTGGCGCTACGTCCTGTACAGCAGAGCTCCCATCGGAGGCGCCTGCCCGGCAAGAGCGCCCTTCGCTCGCCCACAGGCCCAGCGAAAAGGGAAGCAAGAGTCATGAAAAAAAATGCTCCTGCCAGATTCGGTGCAAATGAAAGCCGTGGCAGACTTCCTGACCTTTCAACATATGCTCATTTTTTTCTTGAGGCTTGCTGAGTGCTCGCTACAAAAAAAACTTTTTACCCACAGATTTGCCAGAAGAGCCAATATTTTTTACAGCAAAAATATAAAAAGGGTAAAAGTAGATATAACAGTTGCGGAGATGATTCTTCAGGCACCAGAAGCATATTTCAATGGAGAGAATCGTGAAAAAGCTAGCCATTACCTATAAACAAAAAAATTCAAAAATGTGTCTGGTCTGTGGGGTAGAGAACCGTCTTGGACTGCAGGCTCGTTTTTATGGCATTGAGACGGATGAACTGGTGGCAATCTTTACCGCAAGAGAAGAGCACCAGAGTTACCCCGGGCGAATGCATGGTGGAATTGCAGCCACCATGCTTGATGAGACTATCGGTCGCGCGATCATGACACCAGATAAGCAGTTTTGGGGCGTAACCGTTGATTTTGCCATGAAATTGCGCAAAGCTGTTCCTCTGGGAAAAGAGCTCAAGGTCGTAGCTAGGGTGGAATCGGAAAACAGGCGTGGATTTACAGGTACCGGGGAAATTATTTTGCCTGATGGCAGCGTTGCCGTCGAAGGATCAGGAAAATATTTAAAGCTGCCAATAGATAAAATCGCAGATTTTGATCATGAAGCGGAAGAGGAGTGGTTTCTTATTGAGGAAAAAGATCCTGAGAATATCTGGATTCGTTAATTTTTGGAGAACCTGTTCCAGGCAAATTCAGAATAGTGATTTTTTAACAGGAAGAAGAGGGGAGACAGTTGGAATAATAAGGAAGCAAACTCTTGGTTGCAAGGGATGAGGAAGTCGTATGATTTTGTTTGTCAATAAGAGCAAGAAGACAATAAAATCCTTAAACGGGAATTTTGAGCTGAACACCCACCGAGGTAGAAACGGCACATTCACTCCCCAACTGGTGAAGAAACACCAGACCACCATCAGTACTGAAATAGAGGATAAAATTACAGCTCTTTATGGCCTGGGCATAAGCTATAAGGATATTGCAGCTCACCTGGAAGAGATGTATGGCCTTGATATTTCTACCGGCACCTTGACTGCTGTTACCGATAAAATCATACAGACGGTTCAAGAGTGGCAGACCCGCCCACTGGAGCCGATCTATCCGATTGTCCGGCTTGATGCTCTATCCATTAAAAACACGAGAGAATGGCAAAGTTTCCAGTAAAGCTGTTTACACAATTTTAGGTGTTACCCTTGAAAGGAAAAAGGAGGCACTGGGGCTTTATCTCTCTGAAATTGAAGGGACAAATTTTTGGCTTCAAGTGCTGACAGAGCTTGCAAACTGTGGAGTCAAGGATATTTTGATAGCTTGTGTCGATGGGCTGAAGGATTTTCCAGAAGCTCTTAAATCAATATTCCCGAAAGCAGAAGTTCAGCACTGCGTAGTCCGCCAGATTCGCAATTCTCTCAACTATGTGGGATCCAAAAACAAGAAAGAAATTATGGCTGTTCTGAAGCGTGTTTATAAGGCTGCGACTAAGGAACTCGCCGAATCTGAGCTGGGCTCTCTGGGAGAAAAATGGGTGGATAACCATGTTGCCATTTAACCGCTCTAGCAAAAGTCAGCCCCTCCGACGAGCATTTTTCATGAGCCCATTCTCGAAGCTGACTTTTACTTCCGCTGCGACAGAAAGTTATCTGAACATGGAAAATAACAGAGAATTCTGAACACTACCGAAATGTTTTATCTCTGCCCTTTCCTTTTATCTGCCAATGCAGAAACCTTATTTTCTCGGTCTCTCTGCTGCGCCCGGATATTTTCAGATAACATTTTGCGGTTTTCCATCGAGAAACGCCTTGATATTGGCAAACTCTATCTTTGCCCTTTTGATCATTGATTCATCGGTGGCATAGGCGACATGGGGGGCAAGAACTGTGTTTTTTGCTGTTAGCAGTGGATAATCTGTCGGTATGGGCGGTTCTATATCATAGACATCAATACCACAGCCGGCAATTTGTTCCGTATTAAGTGCGGCAACCAGAGCATCGGTATCGATGACAGGGCCTCGGGCTACATTAATCAGCACTGCGCTCTTTTTCATCAATGACAACTCTCTGGCACCAATCATTCCTTTGGTCTGATCAGTTACCGGTACATGCAGAGAGATTACATCGGCTTCTTTTAGTACATCATCAAGCTCCATATATTTCAGGCCATTATCATAGCGGGTTCTGCTATAGGCGATAACATTCATGCCAAAGGCCTTTGCCAGCTTTGCCGTGTGGCCACCAATGGCGCCGGTGCCGATAATACCGATGGTCTTTTCTGCGAGTTCAAAGCCGGTAATGCCCTCTTTTGTTTTTCCGGCACGGGTTGCCGCGTCACAAAGAACAATTCGCCTGTATACGGCAAGAAGAAGGCCGATGGCCAGTTCAGCGGTGGCTATTGTGGCATAGCCGGAACAGTTAGTAACAACAATATTGTTGGCATGGCAGTAATCGACATCAACATGGTCATAGCCGGTAAAGGCGATTGCCAGCATTTTCAACTTCGGGCAATTCTCGAGTACATTTCTGCGGAAAGGGACATTGCCGATAGCCACAATATCAGCGTCCTTACTGCGGCTGATAAGTTCGGCCTCATCGGTGGTTCGTCCTGTAAAATGTTCAATGGTAACACCATTTATGGCCTCTCCCAGCGTCTCAGCAATAATTTTTTTCAAAAGTTTTTTCTCAACCACTAACGGCTCTACAATGGCAATTTTCATGGCCAGCTCCTTTCCCCTTTTTTATCTTTTCAATGTGGAATCTCCCGCACGTGAACAATATATTGCTTTTACCCTGCCGTAATGCAGATGTAAGTACTCTCAGGTCACCCATCTTCGGGCGATCACGATTGGCTGCTACAAGCTTAAAAGCAAGTGAAACCATGGCGATACATGCCCTGTGAGTAGTTACATGCAGATTTTTTATTGATGAAGCCACCGACGAGTAAAACAGATCTGGCGAAATTTTGCTATATATTGGCTCAGTGTTTTTTCAGCAATTTACAGGTAAACCCGAATGATACATAAGATTCAAAGATCCTCTGGTGTTATCATGGATTTTCAGTGAGTGATAAGAAATCGCTTTCCGCGACATGCTCGAAGAGCTGAATAAACGGCAAGAAAACAGGTCCCGCAAACCCCATTTTCACCTTCAAAATATTAGTACCTTACTCTTCATTTCCTGTCATAAAAAACAAGAAATTATTTGAGGTGTAAGGCCTCTTGGGTTGCGGGTTTTCCGCATTAGTATATTGCGCCGGAGGGTTGTCCTGAGTTGCATTAGGGCTGTGTGACACAGGGCAAGACTCCATAAGGGTTGAAAAAGACAAGCAGGATACGACAGAACATCGTTAACAGGACACTCGTTGCTGCAAAGTTCTAACCGGACACTACTGACAATAACTAACCGGTAATATAACAGAAACAACAGCAGTTTGACTCTCGCTCCATCATGGTCTCAACACATCTGGTGCGGGGAACTCGCACCCCCCGTCCATGTTTAAAGCCATTTAATGGTTTGATATTTCTTTTAAATATAGTATTGTTACGACAATTTTTTTCCTCATATCAACTGCCCCAAAAAAAGAAATACTGCCTGGGTAATGCTCCTGTCAAGGTATCGTTAAAAAGCTGATACACATGCGAGCCAGGCGGTATTGGCTGGAACGTCCGTTTTTTTTTGGGGGGGGGAAGAATGAATATGGTTTTGGAGGTTACCGGGCAAGAGGGTGGCTTGCCCGGTATCATCACGTGACCATGGTGATGCTCTTTATGCCCGATCAGCGGTACCTGCTTCCAGGTCGCCCAACCCCGGGTGATCACGATTGGCCGCAGTGAGAGACTATAGATGCCAGTCGCGCCTGCCCGAATCCGGGCACCCTGAAAGCAGGTACAGATTTGCAGCAAGGAGCTGCTTTTGTTCCCGGCACACATAAAGAAGCCCCCATGTCAGTAAGCAAAAAGCATGTAAGGAGGTGTATCTTGACTGGTTTTGAAGCTATTACAGAGCAAAATGGGTGGGCTATGGCAGCCGTCGGCGCAACAATTGTTTTGTCCGGCCTTGCCATCCTGTCCTTTATTATTTCCCAGCTCCACAGAATTCTTGCCTTAATGGAGAAAAAACCTGAAGCAATTGCCATTATTGCTGAGCCAGAAGACCAGGAAGAAGCGCCTGATCCGATATCGCCTTCTCTCTGCCCAGCAAATCCGGATGGCACTCTTGAGCTGTATCGTCCCCTCATTGAAGAGCTGGATGAACAGTTTAAATTGATGGACCTCTATTCTCTGGCTGACAGGTACCATTTGCCACACCCACATCTTTCCATTCGTTGTCTCCGTGAAACAGGCAGGCTCCAGTCACTGGGCGACGGAGTGTTCCAACTTGTTTCGTAACCAATCACGTTCATTCAGCTAAAGGAAGCCCTGCTATGGATTTGTTATTCCAGTTTTTGTTTAATACAGGATACTATCTTGCTGATTACCGCAATATCATAATGCTGGTGGTTGGCTCAGTTTTTGTTTATCTTGCTATTGCCAAGGAATATGAACCGCTACTGCTTTTGCCCATTGGCTTTGGTGTCATTATTGGCAACATTCCCTTTTTTAAAGGATTCGGTATCGGTATCTATGAAACAAACAGCGTTTTACACTATCTCTATTTCGGTGTTACCTCAGGCATATACCCTTCGATCGTCTTTCTTGGCCTTGGGGCGATGACAGATTTTTCTTTTCTGCTCAGCAACCCTAAATTGATGTTGCTGGGAGCGGCCGCGCAAATGGGCATCTTTTTTACCCTGCTCAGTGCCATGGGTTTGGGGTTTGCAACCAATGAAGCGTCTTCCATCGCGATCATAGGTGGCGCAGATGGACCAACTTCCATATTTCTCACGGCAAAACTTGCTCCTGAACTTATTGGCCCGATCGCCATTGCAGCGTATTCATATATGGCCCTGATCCCAATCATTCAGCCGCCCATCATGAAACTGCTTACAACAGAAAAAGAACGGTTGATCCGCATGCCTGAACTACGGGAAGTATCAAGGAAAGAGCGGCTTATCTTCCCTATAGTAGGCATTGTTCTCTGCTGCTTTCTTGCTCCTGCTTCTATCCCGCTGCTAGGGCCGTTTTTCTTTGGTAATATTATGAAAGAAAGCGGTGTGGTTGAGCGCCTTGCCCAAACGGCCAGAACCGCCATTATTGATACCGCCACCATTTTTCTCGGTCTTACCGTAGGCGCAAGCACTCAAGGTGACGTTTTCCTAAACCCAAAATCAATAGGTATTTTTGTGCTGGGAGCAATTGCCTTCAGTATTGCAACAGCATCAGGTCTGATATTTGCTAAAATAATGAATCTGTTTCTGAAGACAAAGATCAATCCCCTGCTGGGCGCTGCAGGCGTCTCTGCCGTACCTGGTTCCGCCAGAGAGGTGCACTTGATGGGATTAAAAAGTGACCCGACCAATTATCTGCTCATGCATGCCATGGCCTGTAACTCCTCGGGTGTGATTGGATCGGCAATATGCGCAGGTATCTTGTGGAGTTTCAATATGGGATAAAAAAACACCATGAATCCGGGTAACTACTCACAGAGCATGTTACCTGTTGCTTACGAAAAACAGCATCATGACCAAAGGCCTTTATCAACCGGATGACTGGAAAGAAAACTGTGGCTTCGGCCTCATCGCTCACAGAACCGGTCAGCCAAGCCATCGCCTGCTGAAGACCGCAATAGAATCTCTGGCCTGCATGACACACCGCGGCGGTATCGCCGCAGATGGACGCACCGGCGACGGCTGCGGATTATTGATGCAGAAACCAGACGCTTTCCTGCGGGCAAAGGCTGAAAATATTCCTGGTAAAAAACTGGGTGCAGTATATGCCGTCGGGTCCATCCTGACCAGTCAAAGCCCAGCAAAGATGGAGAAGGCGAAGCAAGCCCTGACAGAAGCGATCTCCTCCCAGGGCCTCAGTCTTGCCGGATGGCGAGAGGTGCCGACCAATGCAGACTGCCTCGGGCCAATCGCTCGAAAATCACTGCCAAGGTTCTTCCAGGTCTTTATCAACTGCCCGGATGCATTGAAGGAAGCTCTCCCGGAAAAACTCTTTATTGCCAGAAGGCAAGCTGAAATTGCCCTTGCTGCTGATCCAGACTTTTATATTGCCGCACTCAGTGCGACCACCGTGGTCTACAAGGGGTTGATGCTGCCAGCGGATTTACCCGGTTTTTTCCCTGATCTGGCCGACCCTGAGCTTACCACAGCCATATGTGTCTTTCACCAGCGTTTTTCCACCAATACCATGCCCAGATGGCCTCTGGCACAACCTTTTCGCCTGCTGGCCCATAACGGCGAAATCAACACCATATCCGGGAACCGCAACTGGGTCGTTGCGCGTACCCCAAAATTTGTTACACCGAACCTCCCTGATCTGGAAAAAATTATCCCGCTGGTCAATCAGGAAGGTTCTGACTCTTCAAGTCTTGACAATATACTCGAGCTGCTGGTCGCCGGCGGCATGGATATCCATCGTGCCATCCGCCTGCTCATCCCTCCTGCCTGGCAGAACGTTGAGCATATGGACCCGGATCTGCGCGCCTTCTATGAATACAACTCCATGCACCTGGAGCCCTGGGACGGCCCTGCCGGGCTGGTAATAACCGATGGCCGTTACGGCATCTGCGCCCTGGATCGAAACGGTCTCCGTCCCTCTCGCTGGGTGCACACCAGAGACGATTTCATCACCGTAGCTTCTGAGATCGGCGTTCACTCGTACAACGAGGCGGATGTCATCTGTAAGGGCCGCCTTGGTCCTGGCCAGATTCTCTCCATTGACACCCGCGAAGGCGCCATCCTGCAATCTGAAGATATCAACAGGGACCTGAAAACCAGGCAACCGTACAAACAATGGCTCAGAGATAACACTATCCGCATTGAAGCCTCCCTGGAAAAAGAAGACCTTGAACGTGTGCTACCAGAAAAGAAACTTATGGCAGCCATGAAACTCTTTCAGGTCACTTTTGAGGAGCGTGAGCAGATCCTGCGGCCATTGGCTGAAACTGGCCAGGAGGCCATCGGCTCCATGGGTGATGATACGCCCATGGCCGTTCTCTCTCAAAAAGAGCGACCGCTCTATGATTATTTTCGCCAACAGTTCGCCCAGGTGACCAACCCACCCATAGACCCCATACGTGAGGCTGTGGTCATGTCACTGGAGACCAGCATCGGGCCGGAAAAAAATATATTTGAAGAAACCGAGCAACACGCTGCCCGTGTCAAGCTGGCCTCGCCGGTACTCTCCACCGGAGTCTTCCACTCACTGCTGCATCTTGATCGCTGGGGCTATCCTCTTCACCGCTGCTCTCTTTTTTATAATCCTGATGAAAAAAACCTGGAGCAGGCGATTGAGCACCTTTGCCTGGAAGCGGCTGAAGCAGTGAGACAAGGCGCTGTCCTGATCCTGCTCACCGACGATTTTTATGAACCGGAACTGCTGCCTGTTCACGCATTGCTCGCCACCGGAGCGGTTAACCAGCATCTGATCAGCAAAGGGCTGCGTTGTGATGCAAATATTCTTGTTGAAACAGCCACAGCCCGCGATGCCCATCACATAGCCTGCCTCATTGGTTGTGGTGCAACTGCCGTCTACCCCTATCTCAGCTATTCGATTCTCAACGATCTTCAGCGTAATAAAAGCATAGAGGTGACGGTAGATAAAGCTTTTAAAAATTATCGCAGGGGACTCAACAAGGGCCTTCGCAAGATTCTTTCCAAAATGGGCATTTCAACCATTGCCTCCTACCGTGGGGCTCAGCTCTTTGAGATAATCGGGCTGGACAGTGCCGTGGTCTCTCTTTGCTTTGCAGGTACACCCAGCCGGATTGAGGGCGATGGGTTTGCTGACCTGGAACGTGACCAGAAAATACTGCACAAAAGGGCTTTTACCCCCCATCTTTCATTACAGGCGGGCGGCAAGCTTAAATGTATGTATGGCCAGGAATACCATGCCTTTAACCCTGAGGTGGTGACGACCATGCAACAGGCAGTCCGCTCAGGTAACTATAGTGACTGGAAAATCTGCGCTGATCATATCAATACTCGTCCTCAGGCTACCCTGCGTGACCTGCTTGCCTTAAAAACCGCGAAGCCACCCATTTCCCTGGATGAGATTGAACCAGCAGAAGAGATTCTCAAACGTTTTGATTCAGCTGCCATGTCACTGGGCGCCCTCTCTGCTGAGGCACATGAAACGCTGGCACAGGCCCTGAATAAATCAGGAGGACGTTCCAACAGTGGAGAGGGCGGCGAAGATCCGGCCCGTTTTGGTACTGATCGGGTTTCTAAGATAAAGCAGGTTGCCTCGGGGCGCTTTGGAGTAACGCCACATTATCTTGTGAATGCCGAAGTACTTCAGATCAAGATCGCCCAAGGCGCAAAACCGGGAGAAGGTGGCCAGTTACCAGGGGAAAAGGTCAACGCCCTGATTGCCCGGCTGCGCTACTCAGTGCCCGGCGTCACCCTCATTTCACCGCCTCCTCATCACGATATTTACTCCATCGAAGACCTGGCCCAGCTGATCTTTGACCTTAAACAAGTAAATCCTGCAGCACTGGTTTCTGTTAAGCTGGTTTCCCGTCCGGGAGTAGGCACCATTGCCGCCGGCGTTGCCAAAGCCTATGCCGATCTGATCACCATCTCAGGCTATGATGGCGGTACTGCGGCAAGCCCGCTTTCCTCCATCCACCATGCCGGTTCTCCCTGGGAACTTGGGCTGCGTGAAGTGCATCAAACCCTGCTGGCCAACGACCTGCGCAGCAAAATCAGACTGCAGACAGACGGAGGCCTGAAAACAGGACTTGATGTAGTCAAGGCAGCCATGCTGGGAGCAGAAAGCTTTGGCTTTGGGACCGCGCCAATGATTGCGCTTGGATGCAAATACCTTCGTATCTGCCACCTGAACAACTGCGCCACCGGAGTTGCCACCCAGCATGAAGGACTCAGGCAGGATCACTTCATCGGGACAGTGGAGCGGATTATGAATTATTTCCGCTTCGTAGCTGAAGAGGTGCGTCACTGGATGACAAAGCTTGGCGTTCGCACTATGGAGGAATTGATTGGCCGGGTTGACCTGCTGAAAAGAGCGGCAGAAATTCCCCCCAGGCAAAGCAAACTTGACCTTACCCCGCTTCTGTATACCGATGATGTACTGAAGCGGAAACCACAGCATTGCACCCTCAAACGCAATACTCCCTTTGACAAGGCTGAACTGGCCGCAAGGATGATGCGCGAGGTACTGCCGAGTATCGAAGAACAAAAAGGAGGTGTTTTCTCCTATACCTTGACCAACTGCGACCGCTCCATTGGCGCGGCCATAAGCGGTGAAATAGCAAGGCGTTATGGCAACACAGGGCTCAGTGCCGCCCCCTTGCAGCTGAGGCTCACCGGCATCGCCGGGCAGAGTTTTGGTGCCTGGAATGCTGGCGGCTTAGAGATGTACCTGGAAGGCGATGCCAATGATTATGTGGGCAAGGGTATGGCTGGCGGCAAGCTGGTCCTCAAACCGCCGCATACAGCCAGGTTTGCCACCAACGTCACCAGCATCATGGGCAACACCTGTCTTTATGGCGCAACAGGCGGCAAACTTTTTGCTGCAGGGGTTGCCGGGGAACGTTTTGCCGTGCGTAACTCTGGTGCCCACGCTGTTATCGAAGGAGCAGGAGATCACTGCTGCGAATATATGACCGGCGGCCTGGTTGCCGTGCTCGGGTCCACCGGTATCAACTTCGGTGCTGGAATGACGGGCGGTTTTGCCTACGTACTTGACCTGAACAACAGTTTTGTCGATAAATACAACCACGAGCTGGTGGAAATACAACGTATTCATTCCGGGTACATGGAAGAATACCGCAATCATCTTTATACTGTCATCGAGGAGTTCTGCCGCGAAACGAACAGTGACTGGGGGTGGTGCCTGCTTGATGAATTTATGGATTATATTGGTAAGTTCTGGATGGTAAAACCAAAAGCCGCAGACTTTTCCAGCCTGTTTGACAGCCTGAACAGGCGGGGAGAGTAGAGGATGAAGAAGGTCGCACATAACGTATTTCAATTTCTTGCTCACCAGCGTGAATTACCTGCCAAAAAAGGTATTTCAGAAAGAAGGCGGGCTTTTACAGAAATCTATGACACGATCTCCATTGATCAGGTACAGAGACAAGCCCACCGCTGCCTTGAGTGCGGTAATCCCTATTGTGAATGGAAATGTCCGGTCCATAATCTTATCCCCAACTGGTTGAAATTACTCTCTGAAGGAGATCTGTATGCAGCGGTTGAGCTCTGCCACCAGACCAACACGCTCCCTGAAATCTGTGGCAGAGTCTGTCCTCAGGACCGGCTCTGCGAGGATGCCTGCACCTTAAATGATGGTTTTGGTGCGGTAACAATAGGTAATGCAGAAAAATACATCACAGAAACGGCCCTTGCCCGTGGCTGGAAACCTGATATGAGCCATGTAGTGTGGACAGAGAAAAAAGTCGCCATTATAGGGGCCGGGCCAGCCGGACTAGGGTGCGCTGATGTTTTGGTGCGAAACGGTGTAAGGCCAACCATATTTGACTCCTATCCTGAAATTGGCGGCCTGCTCACTTTTGGTATTCCTGAATTCAAGCTGGAAAAAAACGTACTTAGCCGAAGAAGGAAGATTTTCACTGAAATGGGGATTTCTTTTCAGCTCAACACCAAGGTAGGAAGGGATATTGGTCTTTCTCGGCTGCTTACTGACTACGACTCTGTTTTTCTGGGCATGGGCGCCTGTCGGTCCATTTCCGGTAACTTGCCAGGAAAAAACCTTAAAGGCGTGTATAAAGCTTTGGATTATCTGATCGGCAATATCTGTCATGGCAGAATGTATGACGCATCGATTGCACCATTTATCAACGCCAGGGAGAAAAACGTTGTAGTCCTTGGCGGCGGTGATACCGCGATGGACTGCTGCCGGACTGCAATAAGGCAGGGTGCCGCCAGTGTCACCTGTGCCTACCGGAGGGATCGGGACAATATGCCTGGCTCGCAGCGTGAGGTCGTCAACGCTGAAGAAGAGGGGGTTACCTTTCTTTATAATCGGCAACCTGTCGGCCTGAAAGGTGCTGTACAGCTAGACGGGGTGGAACTGATCACCACCAGACTGGGCGGACCTGATGAAAGCGGCAGAAGGCGACCTGTGGCAGTTGAGGGCAGCGAGGAAATACTTGCTGCTGATATCGTCCTGATTGCCTTTGGTTTCAGACCTGATCCACCCGGGTGGCTTGCTGAGCATAACATTAGACTTCACCCATGGGGAGGAGTCGTCGCCTCAGCAGGACAATACACTATGCAGACCTCAAACCCTAAAGTGTTCGCAGGCGGCGACATGGTGAGGGGGGCTGATCTGGTGGTTACCGCCATTTGGGAAGGGAGGCAGGCGGCCAGGGGCATTATGGATTATCTTCAGCTCAGAAGCTGAAAAGCAGGTGAGACAAGGGTGATACATGCCCTGCGAGTCGTTACTTTTATGCGATGGTGAAAAGGTGAAAAACTGCCTTGACGATATACGTGTGCTGGAAGTAGGCCAGGTCCTTGCCGGTCCCTACGCCGGATTAATTCTCGGTGATCTTGGCGCTGAGGTCATCAAGATCGAGTCTCCCGGCGGTGGAGACAGTGCCCGTCGAACTCCCCCTCATTTTTATAAGGGGGAGAGTATTTATTTTATGACCTTAAACAGAAATAAAAAAAGCCTTACCCTTGATTTAAACAAAGAGGAAGGGAGGAAAATCTTCTACGAACTGGTGAAAAAATCTGATGTCGTTTTGGACAATCTGCGTCCTGGCGTCCTGGAAAAGCTTAAAATCAACTATGAGGTTATATGTAGACGTAACCCGGCAATTATATCATGTTCAATTAATGGATATGGATCGGATACACCAGAGAGCAGTAAACCTTCATTTGACTTGATGGTACAGGCCAGAGGAGGAGGAATGAGCCTTACCGGGGAGCCAAAAGGTCCTCCGGTTCGTATGGGTGTCTCCATTACCGATCACGTAGCCGGCATATATGCGGTAACAGGAATACTTGCGGCTCTCCATGAACGCCAAAAAAACGGCAGGGGGCAAAAAGTTGAGATTCCGCTTCTCAGCACAATGATATCTCTTTTGAGTTATGAGGCAGGCTTCTGCCTTTACTCTGGCGAGGCTCCCGGTCCTGTTGGTTCAGGGCATCGTTCATTGATGCCCTACAATGCCGTTACAACCAAAGATGGATATATTGTGATTGATGCGCATTTACCCAAATTCTGGTCTGCCCTGTGCCGTATCCTGGAAATTGAAGAACTCGAAAATAATCCTGATTTTAATGATCTGGCAGCAAGAAACCGCAACAGGCATGCACTGCTTAAGGTTTTGAATGAAGCGTTCAGGCAAAAAAAGAGCCGGCAGTGGCTTGAATTGCTGGAAGATAATGGCGTCCCCTGTGCTCCGATCAATGATTTAAGCACTGCCCTCAATGATCCGGCAACCCTGGCACTCAACATGGTCGTTGATATTGAACATACAGGAGTCGGGCTCACCTTCAAGGCACCAGGAAACCCTATCCGAATGTCTGCATCTCAGGGAAGCAGTTTTTCTTCCCCTCCCCTTCTGGGCGAACATACAGAAACAATTTTTAAGGACCTGTTAGGCTATTCAGCTAAAAAGATTCAAGATCTCAGGGAGCAAAAGGTCATCTCCTCATCCGTTACAGACACAAAGTAAGTGACACCAGGGTGGTGCCTGCCCGGTGATTACAAAAAACAGGAAAATCGTAACTACTCACTGGGTGCGTAACTCTCTGATTTTACCTACCTCAAACGTGTAACTGCTCTCAGGTTGCCCATATTTGGAAAAGCACGATCGGCAGCTATAGCCCCTCTATGCGGCCGGTCGTGATCGTTCAAAGAGGGGTGAGCGGTGAGTAGTTACGGAAAATCAAGAGAAATCCGGGTTAAGGGTGATTCAAAGATACCTGCTCCCAGATCTCATCCCTCAATGAGACCAGCTGCCTGCAGGGCATTGTTCCAGCTGCCAAAAGCAGTTTCATAACGATTGTATTTTGGGTGAGTATACTTGAAGTCCCGGCTGGTAGGTACACGCCCCAACTCATGATACCTGACCAGCAACACAGCGATCAGCTCTTCAGGGCTGTATTTTCTTGGATTTTTTACCATCCTGCCACACTGCCTTTTTATTTTGTCAGGAGCAATGTAGCCATTAAGGCGCAACTCCTCGCCTTCTTTTCGTTTGGCGCAGGCGAGCTTGAATGCTTTTTTTTTCCCGTATCTTTTGACAGAAAAACTAACAGTGGAAAGTTTCCCTCGCGCATCGGTCCATGAGGCAAAATATCTGTTCGATTTTTCCGAAAATGAAACGCCTCTTACACCGGTATTGCTGCGTGATGCGCCGACAACGGGCAGGGATGTCTCCGGAATACCGAGTTTTCGTCTCGTATCTTTCAACCATGAAATAGCTGCAAGCAGGGCAAGATTTTCTCCCCCATATTTGGAATCATTAAAGAATTTTTGATATGCCTTCCTGTTATAATGAAAACGAACAGCCCAGCCATAAGGGGGCTTGTATTGCATACGCGTAATATTTTTAAGTTTCATAAAAAAGAATCTAATCGTACAGGTAACTCCTCACAGCTCACCCCTCTTTGAACGATCACGACCCGCTGCATAGAGGGGCTATAGCTGCCAATCGTGCTTGTCCAAATAGGGGCAGCCTGAGAGCAGTTACACGTTTGAGGTATGTAAAATCAGAGAGTTATACACCCGGCAAGTAGTTATTCGTACAGTAAATAAGGAGTTGATGATACCTGTTGCCAGACCACCCATCTTCGAACGGTCATGATTGACGGCGTAAAGGGGCTATAACTGCCAATCGGGCTTGCCCAGATTTTCATATCGTCTGCCTGCTCGAAAACCGTGTCTGCCCAAATCCGTAGCACCCGTGACCAGTTACCATTTATCCCCGGATAATTCAAGGGGTCATTGCCTTATATTTTCTCCATGTTCCCGTGATGAGGTGAGTCCTCCATATTTTCAATGTGACACACACTGCACTTGCCATCTGCTCCAATGGGTCTGCGGTTTCCCTGATACTGAAGCGGCTGTATAGTGTCTCGATCCCTGCCAAACCATTTATTTCTAGCTGGATAAGTGGCATGGGTGCTGCCGTGACAGGCCTCACACTGCAACATACCGGTATCATCAGTGCTCATCCGGTACAGTTCATCCGCATCAGCAGTCCATTTGTTAAAGGCGGAGGCTGTTTCCGGATCAGGACGCTCATATCCTTCATGGCAGCTGGAACAATCAGGTTCATTAAGCCATGGTGTACGGCCAATTATCTGATCTGCAGTCGCCACAGTACGCGGCTGTAAATGTGCCATTAACCGCGCCGCACCCTTCTTTCCAGCTTCCTGTTCTTTTTTCAGCAGGCTCAACGCATGGTCTTCCAGGGTACCATGACAGTGGGTACAATTCAGGGTATTGGCATGTCCGCCGCGAAGACAGGTGGTTGGGCCGGCCGGGTCTGACGGGTGACATAAGGCACAGGCTTCTGCTCCCATCCCGCTCATATAGTTGGCATGCCAGCCATGTATTGCTGCCGGGAAGTTAAGGAGTTCAGGGTTTCCTTCAGTGCCAAGAACCGGATCCTGATGACAACTCTGGCAGGTATGAGGATTGCCTTTTTCTGCCTCTGCCAATAAACTGGTTTTGCTGTGTTTATCATGAACAGCGAGAATGCGTCTGCTGGTTTCATCGGTAAAGCCGGCAACACCATCCACTCGCCAGCCTCCCCCGTGACATTTTGAACAGCCCATCTCACTTGCAGTGGGGGCCACGGTCCTGGTCCTGGCCAGCACTTCTCCGCTTTCTTTGTCCCTGGCTTCAATGGTGTAAATTGGATAGGGATTATACCTGCCATGCTGATATGGTACAACAGGAACAAGGGCCGCTGAAAACATCATTCTTTCCTCTTCAAGGCGCATTACTCCAGAAACCCGATGCCCGGCCAGTCCCACCCCGGGTTCAAGGTCAACCCCAAAGTTGCTCTTTGCATGGTCCCAGAATTTCACCTCGTTTTCAGGATGCTCAAAACCTGATTCAACCGTAAAGGTGATTTCCACTCCTTCTGTAACTATCTCCGGCAGGTCACCGCGCAAAATGAGTTGAGCGTGCAGATCATTTGCCGGAGGCAGGATCACCCACCAGGGATCAGCGTCACTCAAACAGTGCATTCCCAGGTTATTCCAGGCAAGTAAAACATATTCTGAACTATCCTGGTCAAAGGGAGGTATCTCGATTGGGAGGTCTTTGGCCTTGATCAATGTGGGCGTTTCAGCAGAATGGCCCTGCACCTCCTGCATAATATACGCTGACAGGGCCCGCCGTTCTTCACGATTACCAAAAAAAGGAGGCATATACGGGGCTACTTTTCCCTGACCAAGGAGCTGGGCTTCAAGGCCGGTCTGGGTAAAGGCATGACTCAAGGGGACGATATCATTGAGCGGGCCATTGATTGAATGGCAGGCGCTGCACTGAAGCTGGAACAATTCCTTGCCAGCCTGGAGCAGATTGCTTTCGGTACCATGTTTGTTTTCAGCCCACAGTGCTGTTTGAAGAAAGCTTGTCTCACCATTTTTGAACTGCTCAGCCTGTGCTGTGGTCACGGCATTGGAATACATAAACCCGTGGATAATCCACGGCCTCCTGCCAGCCTCACGGATAAATTCAAAGCTGCCCAGGTGGAGAAAGCCGATAACAATAATCCCAAGTGCCAGCAGTCTTTGGGCAAATTGAGGCAGACGGAGCATGGAGAGGAGACCAAGGAGTAACAATGCCGGCGTGCAGAGGAGAAAACTTTTGAGATAGGGAGATATTTCCCTGGCCCTTTCAAGAATCATGGTTTCCTGGGCCTCGGGCATGGCTTTAATATACCAGCAGGCGGCTGCAGCCAGCACAACAAAAGGAACCCAGACCCAGGTGGCTGACCAGCGAACCACCTGCTGGCGAAGGGTAGCGTCCTTTTGCCAGGCACCGGTCAGGAGACCAAACATTCCGGCAATCATAAAGCACAGAGCAGAACGGAAGATTAGCGAAGGGAAAAAACTCTCGTTAAAAAAGCCTTGCCAGAAATTGCCGGTCTCTATCCAGGCTCCAGGCGTAAGCATGAAGCCAATGATCCCGTTAATAAAAAACAGGGACAGCCAGGCGAAAATAAAATAAAACCAGCCGATTACCTCATGGTCACGGGCTGGCATGGTCTCAAACTTGTAATAATAAATGAGCAGGGCAATGATTTCACCGGCAAAGCAAACCCACTCGGATGCCCAGCCAAAAACAAAGGTATGAATAAGGGTTGAGGTGGCTCCCGGGTTTAACAGCGCGATGGTCCACCAGATACCAACCCCGCTTAAACCGCCAAAAACCATTGTCAGGAGCAGGAAGAACCTGGCATGTCCCTTGACATATTTCAGCAGTGCCTCATTCTCTTCCCGTCTTGCCTTTCGTTCGGTAAGCACGAGCCACAAACCGCCGCCAACGGCAAAATGGGAGACAAACACGTGGGTTACCGCTACCAGGGCAATGAGAAAACCGCCCCCGTATGCCCCCAGCTCCCATACCGGGTAATTCATCTCAGCCCTCCTTCCTGGTTCTGGTGGACAAGACAAGCATGTACACGGCAGAAATAACGCCGATGACCAGTGTGACCATGAACAAAACAAGGGAGGAATTCTGAGGCTCGATGCTCAGCTTTGCAGGATGAAAGATACCATCAAGGTAAGCAAACCGGACCACTTCCCGTATGAGGGCCATCACGATAACGGTTATTACCGTGAACACTGCCGCAGCATAAACTTTCTTCTTAAAGCCAAGAATCACAGCCACCACGCTGAATGCCAAACCTGCAAGAAACAGAACAGTGGCAGGCATGTCAGTACCCATAAACAGCATCATAACAGGGCGGGGCAAGGCAATAAGCCACCATATACCCAGGGCAACTTGAGCCAGAGTACCGTGAGTGAAAAATTTGAGAGCCCAATCACGGGCTGCCACTTCCCGTGACCCAGACCTGCTCATTTTTCGCTGCTGCAGCAGGGCAACAAATAATCCGCCTACTGCCAGGGCGCCTACCATCATGTGCAGCCACCTGGGAAACAGGGTTGGCTCACTTATATTCAGTCCTGTTCCCTGTCCATTGCTGAACCATGACGTCCAGGAACCGGGCGTGAGGGCCAGGGTATTGTTGTTGACAAAGAGAAAGCCAACCGTTGCCAGAATACCCACCACAAGAAGTGACCAGAATGGTCGCAGGGCACTTTCATATCGAAGCGATACGGCGTAGGTTGCATAGTAGGCTATAATAAGCAGCGGAATAACGGCAAACCACCAGGCTGCCATGACAATTGAGCTGGTATAGAACAGGTGTCCGTATAAAACCTGGAGAAAGAGCAGTGGGGCAACCCCGGCATTTACCGTCAGCGCCACCAATGTAGGCGTTTTTTTGGCAATATTCCGGGCAGCTTCCTTCGTGGCTCCCTGACCAAAGACGCCGCCGAGAAAGGTAACCACTGCCCCGCCAAAAAGGGCATTCATCAATAAAATGTGAACCACAAACGTGGTGGTGAGCAGCACCTGAAACCAGAGCCAGCCCACCTGTAACGTATCCGGCCTGGGAACAATAAGATCAGCAGACATAGCCCCTCCTCCCTGGACAGTTCCTCATCTCTTGCGCTAACCCGAATTTTTTATCAGCTCTGGTGAACATTTTGTCGAAATGCGAGCCTGTTCACCTCTCTCATCTAACTGTTTTTATGTTATTTTTTTTACTGGATCAGGCAATATATTCATGAGAAGTTCGGGCTAAACCATTGCTGCCAGCAGACACAAACTGCACGCGCTGCCTCTGCTGGAAGATGTTCTGATGTTCTGATGTTCTGTCTATACCTTCTTTTCTCGTAACTCCTCACAGGGTATCTACCCTCTTTATTTTCAGCTTCTTAATACAGATCAAGTTTTTTCAGAACACGTATGGCGATGTTGTATGAAACAGCAATCACCGCAACCCACATAACAAGTAAGACCGTATTCATCATAGTTATATCTCCCTTAATACGCAGCCGGATCGCCCGTATCTTCTATTTTGATCTTACCTTTATCCATGGCCCGCCAGACACAAGCGATATAGGCCAGAACAAAGGGAATGGCAATAGCCACATACGTCATCACCATCAAGGTGTAATGGCTTGACGAAGCGTTGTAAATAGTCAGGCTGGATTGTAAATCCACCTTTGAGGGATAAAAGGCTGTATTGTTGTATGCTGGCAGCAGTAAAACAGCCAGCCCCACCAGGACCGTACCAGGACCGCCAAACCAGATACCTGCAGTATTGGAGGTTTTAGCTGTGCGCAAGGTTCCCATGATAACCAGCAGCAAACCGCCCAGTAACAGAACAAGAATCCATGGATTAGCCAGCAGGTTCTTCAGGTACTTGAATTGTACCAGCTCAATGGTGCCTTTTTCATCAACAATGCCATAACCGTTCATCAACAGCAGAAAAAGCACTACTATCGCGCAAAACGGCAAAGAAAAGACAAAGCTGCTCCAGCATGCCTTGCGTAATCGCTGCTCCATCTCCGGAACAGCTGAAAGTTCGATGTTGTTTATCAGATACATTGATCCCAGGGTTCGGGCGTTGAATACCAGAAAAAGACCAAGCGAGATGTTGAAAATGCTGGAAAGGGAAAAGCTCAAGGCAGCCTCAAGTCCACGGAGCGGGTGTGTCCAGGTGACAAAATTATAGCTGCTCAGGGTAAAGTTGGATCCGGTAAAAAAGGTGCCCACCGCAGCTCCAATCAATAATATACCGACCGAGCCATTAATAAAGAGAAGCAGTTCATATATTCTGGCTCCAAATATATTTCGAGGTTTCCTGCGATATTCGTAGCTCACTGCCTGAAGAATGAAAGTGAACAGAATCAACATCCATACCCAGTAGGCACCGCCAAAAGAAGTAGAGTAAAATTTGGGAAAGGAGGCAAACAGGGCACCGCCAAAAAGTACCAGGGTGGTAAAGGTCAGCTCCCATTTACGGCCCAGCGAATTGATGACCAGATCCTTTTCAGTATTGGTTTTTGCCACCTGCCACAGCAGGCTCTGACCGCCCTGAACAAAGTTGAGAAAAAGAAACAGGGCGCCCACCACAGAGCAGAGGAGCCACCATAAATGCTGCAGGGAAATATAATCAAGATTTGCTATCATGTTAATCCTCCTTCGGGCCTATGCTGATCTGTTTGGCCATAATACTGATTTCCGCCAGCAGGAGCAGGGTGAACAGGGCAAGAAAGATGTAAAAGGTTGTCTGCACTGTTCCTGCAGTCAGGTTGGTACGAGCCACGGTCACTGGCAGGAGCCCTTGAATAGCCCAGGGCTGACGGCCTACCTCGGCCACCACCCATCCTGCCTGTGAGGCGGTTATACCCAGGAGATAGAGAATGGTGCCGCCGACAAGGAGCGGGGTCTTGTTTTCCAGGGTGCCCTTGAGGCTGAAATAAAGAAACGCCAGGAACACCAGTGGAAACAAGGAGCCAAGCATAACCATGATGTGAAAGGCGTAAAAAGACTCGGCGACCGGTGGTACGGCATCTTCCGGCTTTTGCAGCAAACCGTAACCAAGAAATTCCTTGTGTTTGTTGAAGGAGTCCAGATGCTGCTCTGCAGCGGCTTCATCACCGGCATCCTTTGCCTTTTTAAAGCTGTCAAGTTCTGCAAGTGCTATCCTGCCCTGCTCCATTTTTTGCTCAGCACCGACAATGCCGTGCTCCTCGTTGCCATAAACCAGATCCTTGACGCCTGGTACAAAGGAACCAAATGATCGATTGGCCATAAGGGAAAGCAGAAAAGGAAGGCGCAGCTCCATGCTGAATGCTTGTTCCTCGTTATTTACCTTTTTGTCCCGATTAACAATACCAAAGGCGACCAGTCCCGCGTTTACTTCGCCTTCCCACAGACCTTCAAAGGCGGCCAGCTTCATGGGCTGGACTTCTGCTATTCGATATGCAGATTCATCGCCATTGAACACCACAAAAATTGAGGCAACAAGGCCAAAAACCGAAGCAACCACAATGGATCGTTTGGCTACCATGATATGACGTTTTCTGAGGAGGTACCATGAGGAAACAGAAAGGATAAAGAGTGCTGCCACCAGCATTGACGAGCTGGTTGTATGCACGAATTTATCCACTGCATAAGGAGAGAAGGCCACATCGAAAAAACGCTGCATTTCGAAACGGGCGGTTTCCGGGTTAAAGGCCTGACCGACCGGATACTGCATCCAGGCATTTGCCACCAGGATCCAGACTGCGGACATATTGGAACCGATGGCGACCATCCAGGTAGCGGTAAGATGAAACCCTTTTGAGACCCGGTCCCAGCCAAAAAACATAACCGCAAAAAAGGTGGCCTCCAGAAAAAAGGCGACGATACCTTCAACTGCCAGTGGCGCGCCAAAGATATCGCCTACCATCCAGGAATAATTGGACCAGTTGGTGCCGAACTCAAACTCCATGATAATGCCGGTGGCTACGCCAATGGCAAAATTAATACCAAAGAGCTTCATCCAGAATTTAGTGAGAATTTTCCACTGCTCACTGCCTGTTTTTACATAAATTGTATGAAAAAAAGCGATAATCCAGGAAATCCCCAGGGTAAGAGGGACAAAGAGCCAGTGATACATAGCTGTCAACGCAAATTGCGCTCTTGCCCAGTTGACCATGGTCAGGTCAAGGTTTTCTATCATAGCTGATCTCCTTCATGTTTCTTTATTACAGATTGCCTGACAGGAGTTGATTGGGTCACCTGCTCAAGGACATAATCAGCCCGCTGCCGGTCAGTGTCAAAATTGGTTGCCAGAAAGTCGGGGAAGAAGAAGAGCTTTAACACCCCGAACATGATTATCAATTTAATAATCATTACTTTCCACAGAGTCTTGCCAAGGGTCATCTGCCTGAAGCCGGTATAATAAAACCAGAATATTCTCGCCGGCCATGAAAAAAAACGCTGTCTGCCTGTAAGGGGTATCATGGCACTCACCTTTAAGATGACGGAAGCGTAGATTGCATGGATTCAGCGGGATGGTTTTCTGTCTGGCAGGAAATGATGCTGGGAAGAATTCTCTGCTCCTGTTTTGCCCAAAAAAGAGTAACAGCTCTCAAACCGCCCGGATCCGGGCGATCACGATTGACCGCATAAAGGGACTCTAGCTGCCAATCACGCCTGCCCGAATCCGGGCAGCCTGAAAGCAAGTTACGGACGTAAAGCAAGTAAAATAAAGGTGGTATATGTCCTGTAAAGTGACAAAAATATACACATGCAGTATAATCGGCGGCTCGTGTCAGCCTCATGACACCTTTAACAAGACATGTACGATAATTTTTTATCTTATATGTCTTTTCTAAAAACCTGTCAACGCAAAGTTTTTTGAGCAAAGCAGGAGGAACTCGTAACTGCTTCCCGGCATTACATACATCTGTTTTTCTGCGGCAGGATAAAAAAAACATTGATAAGAAATGTACCGATCAATATGGTGAGGTATGTCAGAGTGAACCAGTCACGACCAGCCCGGATTTCTCATGAACATTTTGTCTGATCTAAGAAGAGATATAGAAAACAACTCTATGTGCAGACCTAAGGAAAGTGAAACCAGGGGGGGGACATGCCCGCCGGCGGGAAGCTGCGAGGCACTAACCAGCATGGGCTGGATCGTAACTGATCACGCTGGATCAGGTTTGCCAGCCACAAACGAACCGTGAAAGCTCGTCACTTCGGCAAGGGATCGATATCACTTCCACAGAGAGGCTTTCATATAAATAATTAACCAGTAAACGAGAGAGACCATGGCCATTGCAAAAAAAATGAGGACTTTTGCGGAGCAGTCTTCCTGGATTCGGAAGATGTTTGAAGAAGGAATAAAAATGAAAGCTGAGTTTGGAGATGATCAGGTTTTTGATTTCAGTATTGGAAATCCTGATGTTGCTCCCCCGGAGCAGTTCTCGGCTGTTTTAGGCAAACTTGCAGGTGACAGAAGTCCTGGTATACATGGTTATATGCCAAACGGGGGTTATCCATTTGTCCGCGAAGCTCTGGCTGAAAGGCTTTCAGAAGAGCAGGAGGTGCAACTTGATCAAGGCGATATCCTGATGACCTGCGGGGCAGCTGGAGCGCTTAACGTTATCTTCAAGGCGCTCCTTGACCCCGGTGACGAGGTGATTGTCTTAAGTCCGTATTTTGTGGATTATCACTTTTACGTGGATAATCATGGCGGCGTCGTCAAGGTCGTAAAGACTCACAAAGATTTTCACCTTGATTTTGAGGCGCTGGAAGAAGCGATCTCAGAAAAAACCAAGGTAATGCTTATCAACAGCCCGAATAACCCAACCGGGCAGATATATCCGGCAAAGGACCTGGCCAGGCTTGGAGAACTTCTGGAAACAACTGGCGAAAAATACTGCAGGGATATATATCTTGTCTCGGATGAGCCCTATCGACACATTATTTTTGACGATAATGTGGTCCCGGCCCTGATGGCTGCAACCACCAAGAGTATTGTCGCCTCATCCTACTCCAAGGAATTGTCTGTACCAGGCGAACGGATAGGATATATTGCTGTGCATCCGCATATGGCCGAGAAACAGAGTGTGCTCAACGCCATGACTATGGCGAACAGAATCCTTGGGTTTATCAATGCCCCCGCGCTTATGCAGCGCGCGGTCGCACAGCTGCAGGATGTGCACGTGGACAGCTCGGTGTATGCCCGGAGACTGGAGGTCTTTTGCTCGGTGCTTGATCAGGCGGGCATAGAGTATGAACGTCCCAAGGGGGCCTTTTACCTTTTTCCCAAGGTGCCTGGTGATGATGTAGAGTTTTGCCGGTTGTTAAACACCGAGCGCATTCTGGCTGTACCGGGACGCGGTTTTGGCATGCCGGGCTATATCCGTCTGGCCTTTTGTGTAGATGCGGACATCATCGAGAGGTCGGCTGAAGGTTTTAAGCGGGCCATGGAAGCGGCAAAGGGGTAATTACTGGGCCCGTATTGCTTAAGAAAAATCCGGGGCACCTATAATTTCCGGTTATCAACAACCCTGTTTGCCTTGCCGTTAAAGCGTTCCAGGCTTCTCTCCTCAACAAGCTTGACCTCAACGCTCAGGCCAAGCTCGGTGGCAAGGCGTTTTTTGATGCTGTTAACAAAGGTGCGCTGTTTGCGCATCTCGTCAAAGAAGATCGATTCATTGACCTCAACCTTGATCGTCAGGGTATCCTGATTATTCTGACGATCAACTATGAGCTGATAATGGGGTGCTGTTCCTTCAATATTGAAAAGAACAGTTTCGATCTGCAGGGGAAAGACGTTCACGCCCCGGATAATGAGCATGTCGTCCGAGCGGCCCTCCATGCGCGAAATCCGGTGAAAGGTTCGTCCACAGGGACAGGGCTCGGTAATGAGCCTGGTCAGATCTCTGGTTCTGTAGCGGATGACTGGAAAGGCCTCTTTGGTAAGGGTGGTAATAACCAGTTCTCCGACCTCACCCGGCGCGACCGGTTCCATGGTGTCCGGGTTAAGTATTTCCACATAAAAATGGTCTTCATTGATGTGCTGACCGTTATATTCCTCGCATTCACCCGCAACACCAGGCCCCATGACTTCGGAGAGACCATAGTTGTCACTGGCCTTGATGCCCAGACGTTCGTTTATCTCATGCCGCATCTTTTCAGACCAGGGTTCCGCGCCAAACAGCCCATACTGGAGGGAAAGGCCGTTCGGATTAACCCCCATATCCATCATGACATCAGCCAGTTTCAAGGCATACGAGGGAGTGCAGACCAGGGCTGTAGTCTTGAAATCCTGCATGATCTGTATCTGCCTCTTGGTGTTACCTGATGAAATGGGGAGCACCGAGGCTCCCAGACGTTCAGCCCCGTAATGCAGGCCAAAACCTCCGGTAAAGAGGCCGTAGCCAAAAGCGATCTGAATGACATCGTTTGGCGTGACTCCCGCTCCACAAATCACTCGGGCTACCAGGTCTGACCAGGTATTGATATCTCCTCTGCTGTAGCCGACAACCGTTGCGCTGCCGGTTGTGCCGGAGGAGGAATGTACCCGGACGACCTCCCGGAGAGGTACGGCAAAAAGGCCGTAGGGGTAATTATCCCTCAGATCCTGCTTCAGGGTAAAAGGATAGGCCTTAAGCTCCTCCAGTGAACGCAGGTTTTCAGGGTTAAGGCCTTCCTGCTGAAAACGGTTGCGGTAAAAAGGAACATTGGTGGCAACCTTTTTAAGGGTTTTTTGCAGTCGTTCCAGCTGCAGGCACTCCAGCTCTTTTCGGGGACGACATTCTTCGTCTTTTTGCCAGAACATAGTTATAATCCGTGAATTTCCCTGCCGTCAACTATGGTAACGCCTGTACTTTTCAGGACGTCCACAGCCTTTTCCATGTTTTCGAAGCGAAAGATAAGCACCGCATTTTCTCCAGCCTTGTTGACAATGGCGTACATATACTCAACATTAACCCCTGCGCTGGAGATGTGCTCCAGCACTTCGGCAAGCCCTCCGGTGCGATCTTCGACCTTGACTGCGGCAACAGCTGTTTTCCCGACCGTAAACCCTTCTGCCTGCAGCACCTTGACCGCTTTGTCAACCTTATCCACGATCAGGCGCAAGATGCCAAAATCAGTGGTGTCCGCCACAGAAAGAGCCCGAATGTTGATCTCGTTATCAGCCAGAACCCTGGTAATATTTGCCAGCCTGCCTGCCTTGTTTTCTACAAAAACAGCAATTTGTTCAACTTGCATGGTTCTCCTCTTTCATAAAAGCCATTGGGTAGCTGCTCACAGGGTATGCAGAACCTTGGTTTCACTTGCTTCAAGTCTGTTACAGCTTTCTTTTGTCTATGACGCGCTGCGCCTTTCCTTCACTTCGCTGAATGGTTTTTGGCTCCACCAGCTTTACCTTACAGGTCACACCCAGAAAATCCTTGATTTCTTTTTCTATGTGCCGGCTTAAGCCTTCCAGTTTGCTTATTTTGTCAGAGAAAAATTGTTCACTTATCTCCACCTGTACCTGCATGGTATCCATATTGCCGTCCCGCTCAACCACTATCTGGTAGTGGGGCTCCACGCCCTCTACGCTCATAAGGACATGTTCCACCTGGCTTGGAAAGACATTGACCCCGCGGATAATGAGCATGTCATCGGTTCGTCCGGTTACCTTGGCCATGCGGACAAAGGTCCGGCCGCATTCGCAGGGTTCGTAAATGAGACGGGAAATGTCTTTTGTCCTGTAGCGGATAATCGGAAAGGCCTCTTTGGTCAGCGTGGTAAAAACCAGCTCGCCCTCCTCGCCCGGAGGAAGCACTTCACCTGTTTCAGGATCGATAACTTCGGGAAAGAAGTGATCTTCCATAATGTGCATTCCCTGCCTGGAAAGCAGGCATTCCATGGCAACCCCCGGCCCCATCACTTCAGAG
This sequence comes from Desulfobulbus propionicus, assembly GCA_002747135.1. GTDB lineage: Bacteria > Desulfobacterota > Desulfobulbia > Desulfobulbales > Desulfobulbaceae > Desulfogranum > Desulfogranum propionicus_A. The sequence goes on from PDTE01000020.1 coordinate 27,611, forward strand.
AGTCCGTAGATATCAGTGGCCTTGAGGTTGAGTTTCTTCTCCACTTCCTCCCGCATGTTTTCGCTCCAGGGCTCAGCACCAAATATCCCGACCCTGAGCGAGAGTGAGGCGGGATCAATTTCCAGCAGTTCCATCGCCTCTGCAAGATTGAGCGCGTAGGAAGGGGTGGAGAGCAGAACGGTTGAACCAAAATCACGCATGATGGTGACCTGTCGTTTGGAATTGCCGCCAGAGACGGGTATGGCCGCAGCTCCTAATTTTTCTATGCCGTAATGCGCGCCAAGCCCGCCTGTAAAAAGACCATATCCATAAGCATTATGAACGATATCTTTTCTGTGTCCACCGGCAAAAACAAGGCATCGGGCCATGAGACCGGCCCAGGTGCGGATGTCCTTTTCCGTATAGCCTACCACGGTCGGCTTGCCAGTGGTGCCAGAGCTCGCATGAATACGTACGACCTCGGAGAGAGGGACAGTAAACAGGCCAAAAGGGTAATTGTCCCGCAAGTCTTCCTTTGCCATGAAAGGAAGTTTCTGCAAATCTTCCAGGGACCGCAGGTCATTCGGCTTCATTCCTGCGGCCTCCATCTTCGCCCTGTACGGAGCGACAGAATCATAAACACGGTGGACCAGTTTTTTAAGCCGCAAAAGCTGGATAGACTGCAGCCCTTCACGCGGCATGGTTTCTATTTCTTCATCAAAATACGTTGTTCTGCTCATCCCTGCTGCCTTCTCAATGTTTGGCTGCCTTGCGCCCAAGTTCAAACGCTTTCAGGTTTACTTCCCGGAAAGCTTCTTTGACAAGCGAGCTAATCACCTCTGTATACAGGCCGACATCCATCGGTAGAAAGGTTGAAAGAACACCGACCATAACGATGTTTACCGTCCTGATCTCTCCGGCCTCCTTTGCCAGCTCAAAGGCGTCCACCTTGATCAGGGAAATTCCCTGCCGGACAAGAGTGGTCAGCACATCTTCAGGATAGTTCATCTTCCCTGTGGCCACAGCAGGCGGCAGGATCTTCTGGGTATTGACAATGACCCTGCTCTGGGCGTGGAGCATGGGCAGATAGCGCGCAGCTTCCATCATTTCAAAGGCCATCAGTAAATCCGCCTGACCTGGCTCAATCAGTGGAGAGTACACCTTCCTGCCATAACGGAGTTCGGCGGTAACAGAGCCGCCTCGCTGCGCCATGCCATGCACCTCGCTTTTTTTGGCGTCGTATCCGGCCTCAAGCAGAGCATAAGCAATGACCTCACTTGCCAGCAGGATCCCCTGGCCGCCTACACCTGAAAACAGAATGCTGCCTGAATCCTTCATATTATACCTCCTTCCTGGTAATTGCATTAAAGGTACACAGCGATGCACATTGGCCGCAGCCATTACAGATATTTTCGTCAATGGCGGCAAATCCCTTTTGTGTTTTCTTGTATCCTTTTGCCTCAGCTTCACCCTCTGCAAAAGTATTCCAGCTGATGGCAGGGCAACCGAGCCTGATGCAGGACATGCAGCCAACACAGTTATCCAGGTTAGTGAAGTAAGAAGCCGGTTTTTGTTTCTTCATCTCCGGCAACAACACACAGGGAGCACGGGAAATAACCACATTTGGCTCTTCAAGGGAAATGGCGGCCTTGAGTACTTTCCTTGTTTCCGGCACGTCGTGAGGATTGACAACAAAGACATGCTTGACGCCCATTGAACGGCACAGGGCTTCCAGGTCTAGCACTGGTGCTGGCACCCCGGTGATGGAATGACCTGAACCGGGATTTTCCTGTTGTCCTGTCATGGCTGTGATGCGGTTATCGAGAATAATAAGGGTGGAAGAAGAGTTATTGTAGACGCTGTTTAAGAGGCTGGTGATCCCGGAATGCATGAAGGTGGAGTCGCCAATAACCGAGACAACCTTATCATGAAAGTTCTCATCAGGTGCTCCTGACACCTCCAGGGCTTTGGTCATACCGTGTGCCATGGATATGGACGCCCCCATACAGACACATGCATCCATTGCGCTGAGCGGCGGCAGAAAACCCAAGGTATAACAGCCTATATCGCCCGAGATAAAGACCTTGAACCGCACCAGGTTAAAGAAGATTCCGCGATGGGGACAGCCGGGACACATATTGGGGGGACGCATCGGCAGCTCCACTGGCGCAAAGACCTCCCGCATGGTTTCCGGCGCCAAGGCTTGCCTGACGATGGCCGAGTTGAGCTCGCCCTGGTTCGGGATATATTTTTTCCCTTCGCAGACAATGCCCATCGCCTTGATATGGGTCTCCAGAAACGGATCAAGTTCTTCCACAATGTACACTTCCTCAACCATGGCGGCGAAGTCCCGGATTTTCTTTTCCGGGAGCGGCCAGCACATGCCAAGTTTGAGGATAGGGGCGTCAGGAAAGACCTCCTTGACATAAAGATAGGAAACGCCGGAACAGATAAAGCCTTTAGCCCCTTCTCCCGGTTCGATACGGTTGATCTCCGTGTCTTCAACCCAGGCGGCAAGTTTATGCGTCCGCTCTTCCACAGCCACCCTGCGGTTGCGGGCAAGTGCCGGGAGCATGACCATTTTGGCAGAATTTTTTTCCATTGAGGCGGTTTGCCGGGGAGCAGGTGTCCCTTTTTCCACAATGCCCTTTACATGGGCGATCCTGGTAGTAATGCGAAGAAGAACCGGCGTGTCAAACTCTTCGCTTATCTGGTAGCCTAGGGAGACAAAGGCCCTGGCCTCGGCAGGGTCGGAAGGTTCAAGCATGGGGAGCTTGGCAGCAAAGGCGTAATTACGGTTATCCTGCTCATTCTGCGAGGAGTGCATTTGCGGGTCATCTGCATTGACGATCACCAGCCCGCCTCTTACCCCGGTATACGAGGCAGTAAACAATGGATCAGCCGCAACATTCAGGCCGACATGCTTCATGGTGGCCAATGCCCGGCAGCCTGCAAAACAGGCGCCAAGAGCACTTTCCAGTCCGACTTTCTCATTCGGGGCCCATTCACAGTACACCCCGCTGTATGCAGAGAGATTCTCCAGGATCTCTGTTGATGGCGTCCCGGGATAACCTGAGGCGACCGCCACACCAGCCTCTACGGCGCCAAGAGCGATGGCCTCGTTGCCGGACATCCATAATTGCCCGTTTTTCATTCCAAACCTCCGTTCAATACTCATCAAAAACACGATACTTACCGTTACAGGCTCAACAAGGTACTCTGAAGATGAATGTGGAGCAAGGAATATTCAAGGTATCTTCCGCTTCTTCCAAATTTTTCGGCACTCTGGTATAGTTTATGCCATGAGCAGCCCCATAGCGCATAAAATCCCAACACCGTATCCAGTCGGGGCAGCCTTTTGTTACTCAGTGGAGCTGGCAGAAGAGCTGTGTCTTTTTGATTGCGGCCCCCCAACGCAGGACTGCCGAAAATATCTGGCAGAGCAGCTTGACCTGACCAGGCTGCGCCATATCATAATAACCCACGGCCATCTTGATCATTGGGGACAGGCTCAGTGGCTTGTGAATGAAACCGGGGCGACCTTGTATATCCCCCGTGCCGATTACTGGAAAATTACCCGGCATCATGAGCGGGTTGATCTGGCGGTTTCCACCTTTGAGAAGGAAGGGTTTCCGGCAGGTTTTATTTATGACTCCATGGTTTTTTTCAAGGAACACGCTTTTTTTCCAAATTATTCGAAAAAAAACGGGCACTATAAAATTGTCGAGGAAGACCTGCCTGCCCGTCTCGGTGTGAAAGTGCATGCCTGCCCCGGACACTCCGTCTCTGACCTGGTGTACGAGGGGGATGGCTGGGTTATTAGCGGGGATACTCTTCTTGAAAAAATATTTCCCATACCGATCCTTGATATTGATCCTGTGCGCCAGGAGCGGTTCCGTAATTATGAGCACTGGTGCCGCAGCCTGGTCACCTTGGCCGGACTGGAGGGAGTACAGGTTCTTCCGGGCCACAGAAAAGGAGTTGCCAGTATAAAAAAGACCTTGCAGGGGTATGTCAACACTCTCCTTTTTCGCACAAAAAGAATCCTGCCTCACCTCGGAAAAGAAGAGCCCATTGATCTTGTTGACATAATGCTCAAGGGAAAATTTGTAGGTCCGTTTCAGATCTACATGAAGGCCTCAGAGCTGGTATTTATCAAAGACTTCCTGGCGCAGCCGCATTTGTTGCGCAACACCCTTTGCAAAACGGGTATGTATGAAGCCATGGCAGCAAAATTTGAGGACCTGGTGAACCCAGGGTGATACATGCCCAGTGAGGAGTTACCAGTAATTTGTATTCTTTTCAACACCCTTTCCCGCATACTCTTTACACGAACGTCTCGCTTCGCCTGCTTACCTGCTCGAAAGAGTGCCTGCACAATTCTGGGGCACCCGTGACCAGTTACACGTCAGAAACAGAGAATAATGTAGAAGTACAGACCCCGTGATTGGTTACAATTGTCTTACTGCCGTACAAACTCCACCCTGTTCCTTCCCTTCTCTTTTGCCCTGTACAGACATTCATCGGCTTTCTTGACAAGATCATCCAAGTGACCATCAGAGGCAAAGCAGACCCCTATACTGATGGTTATGTTTACGCTTTCATCTGGATGTTTGCCGACAGGAATGGTTGTGGTCTCGATATGTTGACGGAGTTTATCGCATCGTTCAAGCCCATCATCGATGGAATCAATTGGTCCCAGAAAGCAGAACTCCTCTCCTCCGATTCTGGCAACAATATCTCTTGTCCCGCCAAACTCTTGCAGCATCTGACCAACAGATTGTATCACAATGTCTCCCGCATTATGGCCATAGGTGTCGTTAACACGTTTAAAAAAATCGATGTCCATGATTGCGCAATATAAGGACTCGCCCATTTGAACATATTGCGTAATCAATTCAGCTCCTGCCTCAAAAAAGTACCTTCTGTTATGCATCCCGGAGAGAAAGTCCCTGATCGCAATTTCCCTGATTTGACCAAAGAGATCAATCTGTTTTAGGCATCGCTGCACCCTGCTGTAGAACTCTTCCACCAGAAATTTACCCTTAACAAGAAAATCATCCGCACCACTTTTTAAAAAACGGGCTCCAAGGGTTGGATCATTTTCAGAGGAAGCACCGATGATAGCCAGCCGATCAGCCTTCTTCTCTTCCCGTATTTTCTGACACAAGCTGGCCCCGTCGATTCCCGGCATATTGTAATCGGTGATAACCAGTTTTATCTCCGGGTGTTTTTTAAGCGTATCAAGCGCAGCTTCACCACTTGTTGCGGTGATTACCCGGTATTGACGAATATACAAAAGTTCTGAGAGCATGGCTCTATATGTAGTTGAATCATCGACAACAAGGATTATGCTGTTATGATTGTCTGCAAGCTGCTGCATGGCCGTGACGATATATCCAAGACTGTTGGGATCTTCCTTGAGGATGTAGTCTGCCACCTTTTTTGACCAGACAAGGTTGCGCACCTTATCACTCATGTTGGAGGTAAAAACAAACGATGATATGCCCTCTTCCACAACTCGATCAATCACCTCACCGTTAGGCGCATCCGGCAGGTTGAAATCAAGCAGTGCCATGGAAAATTTTCCGCTTCCAACCTCAAGCAACCTTTCTGTCTCAGCCAAAGATTTTGCCCAGAAAACAGGAACATTAAAAACACTTTCAATCTTTCTTTTGGCAATTCTGCCAAACATATTGCTGTCTTCAGCGAGCAGAATATTTTTCATCAGATTCCTACCGGCATTTTTTTGGTTTTGAAAACAATTAAAAGCAATGTGCAAGCCTGCAATCATTGTATGATCGACTAGACAAGAGTTTCCTTCCCTCAAGTCTCTCGCCAAACCGTACGTGACCTGTAACTGCTCCCGGCTCACTCATCTTTGGGCGATCACAATTGGCCGCACAGAGGGGCTGTAGCTGCCAGCCGCGCTTACCATCCAGACAGTCTGAAAACGTAACCAAGCACGGGGTCTGTACTTTAAGCGTTATTCTTTCCGTCTGACGTACAGCTGGTCATGGGTGCAACAGATTTGTACAGGCACCATTTCCCACTATATACAAGAGTATACGGGAAAGAGTGATCGTGCAAGGATGAAGCACCCCTGGCCAGTTACACACACTCTTCTGACAAAGGATTTCATTGACTTATCCTGCTTTCAACGGATACACTACACGAACGTCTCACTTCGTTTGCTTACCTGCTCAAAATCGTGCCTGCACAGATCTGTTGCACCTCAGAAGTGGAGAATAACGGAGAAGTACAACTCCGTGATCTATTACGTTTGATTTTATATAACTTCCCTGAGGCTATATATGGCATTTATTCTCATTGTTGATGATGAACGCAGCATGCGCGAATTTTTACAGATTCTTCTTGAAAAAGAAGGGCACCAGGTGCAAACCGCTGCAAATGGGCAGGATGCTCTCGAATACCTGAACAGCCAATCTGCTGACCTCGTAATTTCAGATGTCCGGATGCCGTCAATGTCCGGGCTTGACCTGCTGGCAAGGATCAAACACATAAACCACGAAATAGCAGTGATAATGATTACCGCTTTTGCCAATCCGGAAGACGCTGTCTTCGCCATGAAAAGCGGTGCCTTTGATTATATCACCAAACCATTTAATGTAGATGAAATAAAACGGGTTATTGGTGCTGCTCTGAGAAAAAAAAACGAGAGGGCACTGCCTGATCTGGAAGAATTGTTTCCCGACATTATTGGAAAAAGCCGGGAAATGCTGGGTATTTTTGAGCTTATTAAAAAAATTGCGCCAACCCCAGCCAATGTTCTTATTTATGGAGAGTCTGGTACGGGCAAGGAGCTGGTCGCCAAGGCCATCCACAATCTTTCCCGGGTATCTGATAAACCTTTTATCCCGATAACCTGTAGTGCCATTCCAGAGAGTCTGCTGGAAAGTGAATTGTTTGGTCATGTAAAGGGCTCCTTTACCGGAGCCATTGCTAACAAGGCCGGTCTGTTTCAGCAGGCTGATCAGGGGACAGCTTTTCTGGACGAGATAGGTGAACTCACCCCGATCATCCAGACCAAACTTCTCCGGGTTCTGCAGGAACGAGAGTTCATGCCGGTAGGTTCAACCAAAACACGTCAGGTGAATGTACGGATAATTACGGCAACAAACAGAATATTGGAAGAAGAGATCATTTCCGGGGCTTTTCGCGAAGACCTGTATTATCGCCTTGCTGTCGTTCCCATTCGGGTTCCACCTCTTCGGGAGCGTAAGGGAGATGTCCCTCTGCTGGTGGAGCACTTCTTGAAAAAATATTCCAATCTGCTTGGTAAAGAGGTCCAGACCATCTCCTCCTATGGTATGGAAGTGCTTATGCAATATGATTTTCCCGGTAATGTCCGGGAGCTTGAAAATATTATTGAGCGCGGTGTAGCCCTGGAGTCATCCAGCATTATTCTACCTGAAAATTTAGTGCTGTCAGCACACCGTCGGCAGCAGAAAACAACTGCGTCAAAGAGCAGTAAACCTCTTTTTGTCGCTGCGGAAAACGACGAGGAACTTTTTGAACGAGGTCTGGAAGAGATTCTCCTGGATGTTGAGAAACAAATGCTTTGTCATGCTCTTGAGGTAGCCGGACAATCAAAAATGCGGGCAGCAGACCTGCTAAAAATCAGTTTCCGCAGCCTTCGTTACAAAACTAAAAAATTCGGCATCGACTAACCAGCAAGAGCCGGAAGTCATACCCAGATGACATTATTATCTCCAGTCAGCAAAAAAGACTCTCCGCTTGGTCTGGACAGCGACCAGTTGCTCAGGCGACATCTGTATTCCCTTCTGTTCATCAGGGTCTGTCTTTTCACCACGCTTATCGGTCTCTCTCTTGTTTTTTCCACTGCCGGGCATTTGGTAATCATGCCGCATTACACTGTCGTTGCCAGTTTCCTCTTCCTTGTCACAGCCTATTCGGTCTGCTCGGCAATTATACTCCAGAAGAAAAAAGCTGAAGAAAGCCTGCTGAAAACAGGCTTTCTTCAGCTTTTTTCAGATACTCTGTTCATTGCTGTCCTGGTTTACGCCAGCGGTTGCAGTCAATCCATCTTCACCCCTGTTTTTGTGTTGCCAATCATTGCAGGACGACTGATCCTCTATCAAACAGGGGGTCTGATGCCTGCAGCTGCTGCGACCCTGTCATTTGGCATCATCCTGGCACTCGAATATACCGGAAATGTCCCTCCCTATTTTTTCTCCACGGCATATACTGCACAAGTGAATATATATGCCAGCTCCAATCTCTTCGCCATATACGGAATTACTTTTTTTCTCATTGCCTGGCTTACAGGGAAACTGGCAGGACGTCTACATGTCACCGAAAATCAGCTCTCCAAAACAACACTTGAGTATGACCGGCTCTCTCTTCTCTATAAACAGATATTTGATGACATCAGCACCGGAATCATCACGATCAACGATCAAAACTTGATAACCTCATTTAACAATGCTTCTGAACGAATAACTGGTTTTAGCAAACACGAGGTGCTTGGTCGGCCATTTGACGAGTTTTCTCAAGAGATAACATTCACAAGGGAAAATGAACGAACCGTCTGTGACTTTTATAAAAATGACGGTACCCTTATCCGTTTAGGCTACTCCTGCGCCCAGCTGAACATGCCCCGGCAAGAGGACTGCACTCAGGCAAAATGGAGAGTTGTTACCCTGCAGGATATAAGCTCAATTGAACAGATGGAGCGACAAGTACGCGAGTCGGAAAAAATGGCGGCAATAGGGGAAATGAGCGCATCCATTGCTCATGATTTGAGAAATCCGCTGGCTGCTATTTCAGGATCAGCCCAGATTCTGTCTCTTGATCAAAAACAGTCAGACAATCATTTGCCCACAACCACCGGAAAACTGCTGAAAATAATAGTCAGAGAATCTGAACGTATGGCAAAGACCATTAATGATTTTCTTCACTTTGCCCGCCCCGCACCCATCACGTACGAATGGTTTACCGTACAAAGATTGATAAACGAGCTCAGTCAGGAAAAATTTTCCAGACAAGATTCCATTTCACCCTGCACTTACCAGACGATCATGGACCCGCGTTTACAATGCTGGGGTGATCGGCAGCAGGTACAGGAAGTTTTAAGGCAGCTTATTGCAAATGCTGAGTTAAACGCAAACGAACACAGACAGTTCAGTGTCACAATACATGCCTCTGATCTCCACCGGGATGGGCAGCCCTATACCTGTATAGAGGTATGTGATAACGGAGCTGGCATCGAAGCAGCTATTAAAGAAAAAATTTTTACTCCTTTCTTTACCACCAGAGAGGACAGTACCGGGCTTGGTCTTGCAATTGTCAAGCAAATTGTAGATAACCATCACGGCCTGATTGAAGTTGATACTAATCATACTTTTGTGACTATTTTTCGGGTTATGTTCCCCAATCCACCCGCTGCTATCCATGAATCCGATTAATAGCCGCGCCCAGTCCAGCAAGTTTCCTGACCATGTTTTCATAGCCGCGTTCGAGGTGATATATTCTGGAGACCTCTGTAACCCCTGAAGCAGCAAGCCCGGCAATAACCAGCGAGGCAGATGCGCGTAAATCGGTTGCCATGACCTGGGCGCCGCTCAGACCAGAACGACCACATCCCCGGATAAAAGCCCGCCCGCCCTCAATCTTGATATCTGCTCCCATTCTCTCAAGTTCGGCAACATGCATAAATCTGTTTTCAAAAATGGTTTCGTTAATGATGGAAGCCCCGTCACTGAGGGTCATCAATGCCATTATCTGGGCCTGCAGGTCAGTCGGAAAACCTGGATATGGCAAGGTAGTCACATCCACACTTTTTAAACGGCACAAGTTGTGCTCATCAACCACCGGACAGCTCACCAGAAACCTGTTTTTTTTCTCTTCGACATGTACTCCGCAGCGCCGTAATATTTCGACAAGTGCAGGCAAATGATCTGTTCGGCAATTATTTACTTCAACTTCTCCGCCAGAGGCTGCAACGGCGATCATGTACGTGCCAGCCTCTATCCTGTCGGGAATAATTGTCACCTCTTCTACTGGTTGTAATGCGTCCACACCATGAACAGTCAGGCGGTCAGTGTCTCTTCCTTCCACCCTGGCCCCCATAGCATTAAGCATGTCAACCAGGTTGCCAACTTCAGGCTCTTTCGCTGCATTTTTTATAACTGTCTGCCCTTGAGCCAGAACCGAGGCCATGAGTATATTTTCCGTGCCGGTAACTGAAGGCTGGTCAAGGTACACCCTGTTCCCGGTTAACCTGCCTTGTACATGCGCTTCAACATACCCCTTGTTAAGACAGGTGCGAACACCTAACTGTTCAAATCCACGTAAATGATAGTTTATTGGGCGTGCGCCAATGGCACAGCCCCCTGGCAAAGAAACTCTTGCATAACCGAGCCGAGAAAGCAGGGGGCCAAGGACTAAAACTGAGGCTCTCATGGTTTTGACCAATTCGTATGGAGCCTCCCCTCCGTGAATATGAGTAGTATCCAGTCTCACGGTGGAGCCACTTCGTTCCCACCGGGCACCGAGTATCTCAAGAAGCCTCAACATGGTTCGCGTATCCAGCAAGTCAGGGACATTATGCAGGATATGGCAGCCAGAGAAGAGCAGTGTTGCTGCCAGCAGAGGAAGTGCTGCATTCTTGGCACCACTTACAGACACTTCTCCATGCAAAGTCTGCCTGCCGGTAATAACAATTTTATCCATTTTTCTTTTCGGTATCTTTAAAGCATCGTTTACGATAATCTGGCTTGAGCTACCCTGTCTCTTCCTGCCCAGTCTCTGACAATGGCAATATCGTCATATCCTGCCTTGCAGAGAAGCGCCTGTACAGCCCCCCCCTGCTCAGCTCCAATCTCAAGAAAAAGCCAGCCACCAGACACTAAAAACCGGTTTGCCTGCCTGATAATTCGAGCGATGATATCAAGCCCCTCTTTCCCCCCCTTAAGAGCGATCAGCGGCTCTCGCTGTACCTCCTTCTCAAGTTGACAGAGATCACCGTCTGCAATATAAGGAGGATTACTTACGATCAGGTCAAAGGTTGGCCTCTCTGGTATTTTTTCATAGAGATCAGAGGCAACAAGCCTTATCCTGCTGTCTCGCACGTGCCGTTTTATATTTTCTGACGCCACCTTCAGAGCATCAGCAGAGATATCGACAGCTATTATTTCCCTGCATCGCAGCTCTCTGGACAACACCACCGCAATCACCCCGCTTCCAGTACACAAATCTAGCACAGTAATCGGCTCAACGTGGGTTTCCCTTATCTTTTCAATGAGGCGGGCCAGAAGAAATTCAGTTTCCGGCCTGGGGATCAAAACCGCAGGAGAGACAGTAAAAGGAAGAGACCAGAACTCCCTTTCTCCCAGGAGGTAATGCAGAGGTATCCTCTGACAACGTTGCTCAATCAAGGTCCGACAGGTTTTCTCCTGTTCTGGTGTGAGCACATCCTGCCCGTGAAGAAAAAGTTCAGCTTGCGATCTGTTTACAACATGCCCTACCAGCAGTTTTGCTTCTCGCTCATACTCCAGGAGACCGCTATCATGAAAATGCCTGGAGGCTTCCGTGATACAGGTAATAATGTTCAAGGGTAACTGCTCACAGAGCATGTAACGTAACCAAGCACGGCGTCTGTACTTTAACCCGGATTTCTCATCAGCTCAGGCGGTGCCAGGTTCGGTAATTTTTGGTAACTCATTATACCTTGGTATATGTGCTGCCAAAATACTAGCGAAGATGGTACTGCCTGAGCTGACCTCTGGTGAACATTTTGTCGAAACTTGAGACTGCTTACGAACATCACATCCATCTGTTTTTATGTATTTTTTCTCAAATCAGACAACATGTTCATGAGAAATCCGGGTTACGTGTTATTCTCTGCCTCTGACGTGTAGCTGGTCATGGGTGCCACAGAATTGCCCGTGATCAGTTACCATGGAACTCCTTTCAGGCTGCTCAGATTCGGATAAGCGCGATTGGCAGCTATAGCCCCTTTATGTGGCCGCTGGCGATCGCCCGAAGATGGATGAGGCTGGGAGCAGTTACCTTCAGGAAAAAGTAAAGAGCAGCCTTACAGCTATGCACGGGACAAATAACTGGTTGGGCTTACGTGTCGTATGTAGTCTTCAGCGCTTCCGCCTGATAGTGGGCAATAATCGGAGTGATCACTTCTTCAAGAGAGCCTCCCATTACCTGGTCAAGTTTGTACAGGGTCAGATTTACCCGGTGATCCGTCACCCTGCCCTGCGGAAAATTATAGGTACGAATCCGTTCACTTCGGTCGCCGCTTCCAACCTGACTTTTTCGCTTCTGGGATATTTCGCTCTGGCGCTCCTGCTCCATCTTGTCCAGCAGTCTTGCCCGCAATACCTGAAGAGCCTTGGCTTTATTTTTATGCTGGGACTTCTCATCCTGACAGGTGACTACCAGGCCTGTTGGCAGGTGGGTGATCCGCACAGCTGAATCAGTGGTATTCACTGATTGCCCCCCTGGGCCGGAGGATCTGTACACATCAAATTTAAGCTCATTGGCGTCGATTTGCAGATCAACTTCCTCTGCTTCAGGTATAATGGCAACGGTGACTGCTGAGGTGTGTATTCTTCCCTGGGTTTCCGTATCAGGTACGCGCTGAACCCTGTGTACTCCAGACTCGTATTTCAGTCTTGAATACACTTGCCTGCCACTGACAAGTGCTATAATCTCCTTAAATCCACCTATCCCAATGGGACTTGAACTCATTATTTCAACACGCCATCCCTGCGACTCGGCAAAACGGTCGTACATGCGAAAAAGGTCAGATGCAAACAAGGCTGCCTCATCACCGCCTGTTCCCGCTCGAATCTCAAGAAAAATATTCTTCTCATCGTGAGGATCTTTTGGCAAGAGGAGCAGTTGAATGTCCTTTTCCACCGCAGCAATGCGCACCTTAAGGTCTTCAAGCTCTTCCCTTGCCAACTCAACGAGCTCTGGATCTTCGTCTTCATCCCGTATAAGTTCCTGGTTCTCTTTCTGCTCTCTCTGCAGGGAAAGGTACTCTTCATAGAGCTCAGAAAGCCTGGACACCATTGCGTGTTCACGTGCGACCTGCTGATATTTTTTTTGATCATTAACAAAATCAGGGTCGGAAAGCTGGCTTTCCAAAAGACCTAATTTATCATCAATATCTCGGAGATTTTCAAACATAGCCGGGCAAAGAAAAATCCACATAATGCAAAAAAGCATCAGGTGGACAAGGAAAACAATTCTTTTTGTAACCGATCACGGGGACTGTATCGCTGCATTATTCTCTGTTTCTGACATATAACTGCCGGTCACGGGCGTGACAGTGACAGGATTGTGATCGTGCAAAGATGAAGTGCCCCGTGCCCTGTTTCAGTTACCTATTTTTTGCTAAGATGCTTGGCGTACTTCTTCCTGAATTTTTCAATACGCCCAGCAGTATCAACCAGTTTCTGTTTTCCTGTAAAAAAAGGATGACAGGCGGAACAAATTTCCACTTTCATCTCTTTTTCCACCGAACCCAGTTCAAACTCACTGCCACAGGCACAAACAGCGGTTATTTTATTATATTCCGGATGGGTATCAGGTTTCATCTCCTCTCTCCTTGCTTAATAAAAAAGCTTCACATTGAAATAATAGCAAAAGTCTTACTTTATACTTCTTTTTTTTATTTCCTGAAAGTCTTTTTTTGTAACTACTCACCGGGTGGGTAACTCTCTGATTGTACCTACCTCAAACGTGTAACTGCTCTCAGGGTGCCCCTATCTGGACAAGCACGATTGGCAGCTATAGCCCCTCTATGCGGCGGGTCGTGATCGTTCAAAGAGGGGTGAGCTGTGAGCAGTTACCTTTTTTTAGCTAAACGACGCACCGACGCACATGGCTTATACCCTCTTGATTGCAACCAATCAGGGGGTCTGTACTTTAAGTGTTATTCTCTGTTTCTGACGTGTAACTGCTCATGGGTGCAGCAGAATTGGGCAGGCACTCTTCCCTGCAGGTAAGCAGGCGGAGCGAGACGTTCGTGTACAGGAGTATGCGGGAAAGAGTGATCGGGCAAAGAAGAAGGTCCCGTGATCAGTTACGTTCCTTCTTATCGATTCATGGAAGCAAAGAAATCCTGATTATTCTTGCTCTGTTTCATGCGGTCGAGCAAAAACTCCATGGCATCAGCAGGATTCATGGAAGAGAGCAGTTTACGAAGAATCCAGATACGATTAAGATCTTCCTCAGGTAACAGCAGATCCTCCTTTCTCGTCCCTGATTTAAGGATGTCAATGGCCGGATAGATTCTCCTGTTTGCCATTTTCCGATCAAGAACGATTTCCATATTACCCGTCCCTTTGAACTCCTCAAAAATAACTTCATCCATGCGGCTGCCAGTATCGATAAGAGCTGTGGCCAAAATGGTCAGGCTGCCCCCTTCCTCTACGTTTCTGGCCGCACCAAAAAACAGCTTCGGCCGATGTAACGCATTTGCCTCAACCCCGCCTGACAAGATTTTCCCTGATGCCGGAGTCACCGTATTATAGGCCCTGGCGAGCCTGGTAATGGAGTCAAGCAGAATAACAACGTCCTTTTTATGCTCAACCAGGCGCTTGGCCTTCTGGATTACCATTTCAGCCACTTGAATATGCCGTTGTGGTGGTTCGTCAAACGTAGAACTGACCACCTCAGCGTCCACACTGCGTTTCATGTCCGTTACTTCCTCCGGTCTCTCATCAATGAGAAGCACTATCAGATGAACTTCCTTATGATTTCGAGCAATGGAGTTGGCAATTTTCTGCATAAGTACGGTCTTGCCAGTTCGTGGAGGGGCAACAATCAATCCTCGCTGTCCTTTGCCTAAAGGAGCAGTAATATTAAGCACCCGCATGGAGAGATTTTCCGGTTCGGTTTCCAGATCAATTAATGATTCAGGATGAAGTGGGGTCAAGTTGACAAAGACTGTTTTATTCTTCCCGGCTTCCGGTTTTTCAAAATTAATCGTATCTACTTTTAGCAGGGCAAAATACCGTTCATTATCCCTGGGTGCTCTAACCTCTCCTTCAATGGTATCGCCGGTACGCAGATTAAGTCTTCTGATCTGTGAGGGGGAAACATAGATGTCATCCGGACCAGGGAGGTAGTTGTAGTCAGGTGCACGAAGGAAGCCAAATCCATCCTGCAAGACCTCAAGCACCCCCGTACCTCTGAGTTTACCATCTTCATCGGCCTGCGCCTTGAGCAAGGCAAAAATCAACTCCTGTTTTCGCATGGTGCTGTAACCTTCAATACCCAACGATGCTGCCAAGGTTACAAGTTCCTTAATCTTTTTGTTTTTTAGCTCAGTGGGATTCATTGACCGATGACTCCTCCTAGTGGTCAGGGTGTGGTGCGGATGCTTTACTGAAAACAGGGCTATCCGGCATAAAACGGTTTATATGATCAAAATAGGTTAATGCGGTCAAATGTAGTACCGCTGCAGTAATAACATGTTATGTAATGCAGTTAAGATGTCGTATACGATGGAAAATAGATATCTACTTGTCGCAGGCGTGTAATTATTCGTTGATAAAAAGGCAGGCTATTCGCTGATACGATAAAATAACAACCAGTGTAACTATTCACAGGGCATGAGCCATCCTGGTTTCACGTGCTTTCAGGGCTGTAACGGCTTTTATCCCGCCCGGGTACAGGTAAGCATGATGAGCCGCAATGCCCCTCTGTGCGGCCAATCGTGATCACCTGAAGATGGGCGAGCCGGGAGCTGTTACCACCCAGTCTCTTATATTTTTTACTTAAGTGTCATAACGTGAAAGGTCTCTGAATATGAACGAAACAGAGCTGGAAGACTATCAGGGCCGACGATTTTTCAGGATATACCTGTTTCATATTTTGTCTTGCTGCAGGTGTCAAGTAGTTTTTTAAAGCATTAACCAAAATAATCTTCCATCTGCTCAGCCAGGGCAGTCACTTTAACTCTTGCCGCTTTCCAGGAGCAACTATTGTCAATTAAATAATCAGCCTTGTCAATTTTCTCGTTTATATTCAGCTGAGAGGCGATTGATGCTTCAGCCTGCTCTCTGGTTACCCTGTCCCGCTGAACAATTCTTTCGCATTGAACTTCTTTTTCGGTAAAGACAACCACCACCGAGTCAAAATCATCCTGCCAGCCGACTTCAAAGAGCAGAGGAATGTCTACAAACACAAGATGATGCTTGCAGTTTTTTATTTCTGCAACCATTTTTTCATAAATCAGTGGATGAAGGAAAGCATTAACAGTTTTCCGCAAAGTCGGGTCAGAAAAGATGGCGTTTCTGAGCGCGGCCCGGTCCAGCTCTCCCGTGCCGTCAAAATAGTTTGCCCCCAAAGTGTCACGTAAGATGAGCCAGGCGGCACTGCCTCTGTAAAGAAGATTTCGGCTTATCATATCCACATCAACCAGCGCCGCTCCACTAAAAGCACTGAGCAGCCTGCAAACACTGCTCTTACCAGTGCCAATGCCGCCAGTTACAGCAACTACGATTTTCTTTCTCATGAATCTTCGCTGCGAAGGTACTCAAGAATTCCTGCCATATCAGGCCATACAGGGGCAACGATATGCAAGGTGTTTTGCTCAACCGGATGTTGAAATTCAAGTGACCAGGCATGCAGCATCTGACGGGGGAATTCCGGGATGGTCCTCTTGTTATGCTTTCCTCCATACAACTCATCACCAGCAACCGGTGCCTTCAGAGAAGCCATATGCACCCTTATCTGGTGGGTCCGGCCTGTTTCTATATGAATCTTTGCCCTGCAAAGACCACAGGAAAACTTTTCTTCGACAATCCAGCTCGTTGCTGCATATTTACCGGTATTTTCCCTGATAGCCATCTTTTTTCTGTTAACAGGATGCCTGCCGATGGCTGCGACAATCCTGCCAGCTTCTCTTTCAGGAGATCGAAGCATAATTGCCTGGTATGTTTTATCAATGCGACGATTCTGAAAATCCTGAGCCAACTGCCGCAAGGCAACACCTGTTTTTGCCACGAGCATAATGCCAGAGGTGTCCTTGTCCAGTCTGTGCACTATTCCAGGTCGTCCTTCTTCAAGCTGGGGAAGATTCTGGTACCTGTGCAACAGGCCATGCACCAAGGTGCCTGTCAGGTTCCCGGCAGCGGGATGAACCACGACCCCTGGAGGTTTACTGATCACGACGAGGTGCTCATCTTCGAACAGTATTTCATAAGGAACCTGCTCAGGGAAAAGAGACGTCTTCTCTGGTTCCGGAAAAACAACAGAGATGTTATCACCGGCATGTATTTTATAACCAGCCTTTACAGACCTGCCGCTGACTGTTATCTGCCCTCCCTGAATCAGTTTCAGGAAATATGATCTGGTCAGCCCGCCATATTGCCGAGCCAGAAAATGATCAAGACGCTGCTTCTCTTCAGTGGGCGCGACCCGCAGGGTGTATGTTTTACCTGGTGTTATATCAAAGGAGGGGGAGCGGCTGCAGTGTGAAATCATATTGAAAAATAGCAACTGGCCATCAGGTAAAAAAACAGAACCGACTCGTAACCGATCACGGGCACTTCATCTTTGCACGATTACGATTGACCGCATAGAGAGGCTATAGCTGCCAATCGCGCTTACCCGAATCTGGGCAACCTGTAAGCAGTTACAAACTTGAAGCAAGTAAAATAAAGAGGCTGCATACCCTGTGAGGAGTTACGGATTCGCTTGCGGATAACCTCGCAGAAAGCTGTAAAAAAATATCAGTGAAAGAGTTTCTCAATCTGCTCTTCTATTTCTTTTTCCTCTTTCTTCTTTGCCAGAGATAACTCTTTAACCAGAAGGCTTTTGGCTGTATCAAGCATCTTTCGCTCTCCATAAGAAAGCTCTTTGTCTTCTTTGAGCAGAAACAGGTCTCGCAAAACAACTGCTACCTCAAAAACGGAACCGGTCTTGATCTTTTCCATGTAGTCACGATAACGACGATTCCAGGTCTGAGCATTAATTTTGATATCTCGCTCTTTTAAAATAGTGATTACTTCGCTTACCTCATGATCTGAAATAATTGCACGAAGCCCCACATTTTCACTCGTTGCCGTTGGAATCATAATCGTCATGTCATTATCAAGTATTTTCATGACATAAAAGCTCTGATCAATTCCACCAATGGTTTGTGTCTCAATGGCTTCAATCAATCCTACCCCATGAGCTGGGTATACGGCCATATCACCTTCTGCGAACACTCTTTTCTCCCCAAAAAAAATTAGAACAGGACCTTATACAAAACGCATAGCTGCAACTATACCATATTCTGCCTAAATAGCAACGTATAGTAAAGTGGTCACTCCTCACAGGGCATAGCCCCCTCTGGTTTCACTTGCCTTAAGTCTGTAACGTAAATTGTCTGGAGGAATCAGTTTTGAATTTCTTTCAGCGTTCTCAGGCGGGCGAGGTATTCCATCCATTTATGACATTCATACTATGCTCCACCCCCTGCCTGACAAATAACTCTGCCGCCTGTTCCACAAGGGCAAACCTGTCACGGATAATCTCATGCTCACGGGCGGGAAATCGAGAAAGAACGTACTTATCAACCGACAGTGCTTCTTCGCCAGCGGGCCTGCCCACACCCATTTTAAGTCGGCTGAACTGCTTTGTGTTTAAATGCCTGCTAAGTGATCTTACGCCATTATGCCCACCTGCACCTTTATTGGTCACCACCTTGACCCGACCTGTCTCCATGTCAATATCATCGTGAATGACGAACAGATTTTCTGTGGGTACAGCAAAATAATCGGTAAAACGACGTACACAGCCACCTGAATTATTCATATAGGTCATCGGTTTTACAAACAATACCTGTTTGCCAAAAGCTTTACCCCGACCGTACACACCCTCAAATTTTTCTCTATTCACAGCACATGAACATTGCCCGGCGAGGTAATCCAGTAACATGAACCCGACATTATGCCGGGTAAGGTGATATTTTGCTCCGGGATTACCCAGACCAATAAAAGCATAGAGAGAATTGACCATGCTCGGAAGGCATCATGCCGACAAAAGTCAGCATGATGGGAAAAAACGTCTTGTTAAACTTAGTAACTGATCACAGGCACTTCATCTTTGTACGATCACCATTTTCCGCATACTCTTGTACACGAACGTCTCACTTCGCTTGCTTACCTGCGGGAAATGATGTCTGTACAGTTCTTTTGCACCTGTGACCAATTACACGTCGGAAACAGAGAATAACACTTAGAGCACAGACCCCGTGACTGGTTACCAAGCTTAGAGTACCGACACACATACTACCTGAGATTTCTCAAGCATTTCAACCTTGGCAGACAAGGGCAGGTCACCATAGGTAATCCCTGGGCCGCCCTTTTCCAGGGAAGTAATATCTACCTCAATCTGCTCAGGTATATCCAGAGGACAGCCCTTCAGCCTGATCTCTGTCCTGTTAATCTGTAATTCACCGCCTAGGTCAACCCCTTTGGCAACGCCTTTATAGTTGATCGGGACTGAAAACTCACGAGGTGTATCCAGGTCTATTTCCTGAAAATCAACATGCAGCAAACTGCCGGTGGCAGGCTCCTTTTGAATCTCGCGCACCAACACATGACGCTCAGCTTTCTCAGCGCCCTCAATCCTCAGGGTCACAACTGCATTACGCCCGTGGATAAACAACAGCTGTTTAAACAGATGGCTGGAGTCAACTTGCAGAGCCAGAGATTTTTCATCTCCCCCATAGAGATTGGCGGGTGTTAAGTCAGCCATCCGTAACTGTCGCATTGGCCCTTTGCCAAAAACCGAACGAACTTGTGACGACATATCCACTTGTAACATGATAATCCCCCCCCCCTCACATCGGGTAAAAAATAAAGCAAACGCT
This sequence comes from Desulfobulbus propionicus, assembly GCA_002747135.1. GTDB lineage: Bacteria > Desulfobacterota > Desulfobulbia > Desulfobulbales > Desulfobulbaceae > Desulfogranum > Desulfogranum propionicus_A. Next base: position 47,466 of record PDTE01000020.1, read on the forward strand.
ATGATTTTTCTATACAATCACACAAAAAGATAACTCACAGAATCTTCGTTATGTATTCTTTTGATTGCCTCGCCAAGCAACTGTCCCACTGACAAAACTTCTATTTTGTTACATTCCTGTGCATCGTTACGTAAAGGAATCGAATTGGTTACTACCAATGATTTAATATGCGAAGCTGTTATACGTTCAATGGCCGGCCCTGACAATACAGGATGAGAACAGCAGGCGTGAACTTCCTTCGCCCCTTTTTCCATTAAAATTTTTGCGGCACCACACAATGTGCCGGCCGTATCGACCATGTCGTCCATCAGAATAGCAACCTTTCCGGAAACATCGCCGATGACATGCATGGCCTCAGATTTATTAGCTTCTTCACGCCGCTTATCAACAATTGCCAAACCAACGCCCAGTCTTTTTGCAAAGGCCCGTGTTCTTTCCACTCCACCGGCATCGGGAGATACCAGAATAACATCGTCAAATTTTTTGCGGATATACTGCAGGATAATTGGTGCCGCATAAAGATGGTCAACAGGAATATTAAAAAAACCCTGGATCTGCCCGGCATGCAGGTCCATACAGAGCACTCTTCTGGTGCCGACAACCATAAGCATCTCAGCTACAGCTTTGGCTGTTATCGGGACTCGCGGCCTGACCTTTCGATCTTGCCGTGCATAGCCATAATAAGGCATAACAGCAGTAATCCTTCTGGCTGATGCCCTTCTCAAGGCATCTACCATAATAACGAGTTCCATCAGGTGGTCATTAACCGGCGGGCAGGTTGGCTGAATGACGAAGGCATCTGTCCCTCGAACATTCTCACCTATCTCTACCGATGTCTCTCCATCAGAGAACTGGTTTACTTCAGCTGTTCCCAACGGGATATTCAGATAATTACAGATTTCACTTGCGATGGTTGGGTTAGCGTTCCCGGTAAAGACTTTCAATGCATTAGGCATGGCTGCAGTCCTGTCAAAAAATCATACAATACCGATTCACCACATTGAGGGTATATGTTAATCAGCTGCAAAAATAAAAAATGGCTGGGGCGGAGGGATTCGAACCCCCGAATGCAAGGATCAAAACCTTGTGTCTTACCGCTTGACGACGCCCCAACCTGACTTAATTGATTATTTGGTATCCTGTACACACGTCACAGGAGAAGTTACATACGACGCACTATATTTTTTCGACCAGCATCGGCAGCACCTTTCAGCTTTAGCCACATCTTCAAAAATAGCAAAAACTGTTGGCCCGGACCCTGACATCATTGCTGCCAATGCCCCCTGTTCAAGACATTCCTGTTTCACCTGGTCAATCTCTGGATACATACTGGCAGTCACTTTTTCCAGATCATTTTTGATATGGATCCGTAAGGATGAAAGCCCTTTTATGCTGTCAGGCCAGGCAAAGCGGCGCAACTGATCACAATAATTTTTCAGGCTACCCTCTTCTTTCTTTTCTGTCAATGAAAAAGTGTCATACACCCGCTTTGTTGACACGTGAAAGCCGGGATTGATGATCACATACAACCAGGCTTCAATTACTGGGACCGGCTCAAGCAGCTCCCCAATGCCTGTTGCCCGGCATGCAGGTGCACTGAGCACAAAAAAGGGCACGTCTGCTCCAATTTTCAAGCCAAATTGCATCAGTTCCGAGACTGAAAAAGGTTCGTTAAACAAATAATTTAGGCCTTTCAAGGCTGTTGCGGCATCGCTGCTGCCACCTCCCAACCCTGCACCAACCGGAATAATTTTATGAAGGGAGATGTCTATTCCTGACAGGCTCCCTGCTCTTTGCTGTCTCGTTACTTCTTCGAAAAACAGTTCCGCCGCCTGATAGACCAGGTTAGAGGCATTTTCTGGCAAATCACTATCCGGGCAGCGCAGTGATATCCCCCCTCCCGTTTTCTTTTTTATTTTTATTCGGTCATACAGGGTAATCTTTTGCATCAACGAATCAATTGTATGATACCCGTCAGCTCTTCGACCAGTAACCTCCAGATAGAGATTTATTTTAGCAGGGGCTTTAAGCTCTATTTCAGCAGTCTTCATTCTGCATGTGTCCCTTGTTTATTATGCATGAAAGAACTGTTCACGTCCAGCCACGGGATTTGTGCCGGGGTGTTATTCTCTGGTGTCATGTCAACGATGAAATGTCAGGATATTGCACCGGATTTTTCTTGTTCTTGATCTTATGCAGCCTTGTCCTGCGTTGCATAGTAGTGCTGTATGACACAGGGCACGTCTGCATAAGGGCAGAAAAAGACAGGCAGGATGCGACAGGGCAGCGTTGACAGGACACTGGTTCTGACGTGTAACTGGTCACGGGTGCAACAGCATTGGGCAGGCACTCTTCCCCGCAGGCAAGCAAGCGAAGTGAGACGTTCGTGTGCAAGAGTATGCGGGAAAGAGTGCTTGTGCAAGGATAAAGTATCCGTGATCAATTACCTGCTCACAGGCATGTAACCTCTTGACTTCACTCGCCTTGCACCTGCAGCTACTTTCAGGCTGCCCGGATTCGGCAGGCCGACTGCCAGCTATAGCCTTTCTATGCGGCTGATCGCAGTCACCCGAAGAGGGGTGAGATGGGAGCAGTTACGCATGAGAAAGAGTAACGAACTTCATCTTCAATTCATAATTGATCCTGGTAAGTAATTCCATCTCGTCCGGTTCAAGATTGTTCTTCGTTTTCTCCGCAAGCATTGAAAGCGTGTCTATTGTATGCTTTGCCAATGCTGCGTCAACAAGTTTTTCTCCTGTCTCAGGATGAGGCAGTTCACCCATATGAAACAGGGCTGAGGTGTTTAACGATAAAATGAATGAGGAAAAGCTTACCTGTGGCATCACGCATCTTCCAGTGAAGTCCCTCACCATCCCCTCCGGACATTCATTGCATTGAGCTGAATTCTCTGTCATCGTATCAACCTTTTTTTGTAACTGCTTGCAGGGCATCTACCACCCTGGTTTCACGTGCTTTACGCCTGTAACTGCGCTTTCAGTCCGCATAGACTTGAGCGAGTGCCATTGGCTGCTATAATCCCTCCATGCGGCCAATGGCGGTGCCCCCCACTTGACTGGACAACCTGAAGAGTGCGATACGCTCCAAGTACTGAAATAAAAAAATGGAATAAGCATCAGGCAGCCTCGACGAACGGGCAAGATACATCAAAGTAAACCTCATCCAGGGTTTTGTCGTCAAGAGAAGAATGAACTCTGACCAGATTTATAAGGGTGCATCCATTGTATTGGAAATCTGTCAGGACAAGACTTGACACTTTCCGTTTAATTGTTCATATTTTGCAACGTAACTGATCACGGGTACCTCATCTTTGTACGATCACTCTTTCCCGCATACTCTTGTACACGAACGTCTCACTTCGCTTGCTTACCTGCGGGGAAGAGTGCCTGCCCAATTCTGTTGCATCCATGACCAGTTATACGTCAGAACCAGAGAATAACACTTAAGGTACAAACCCCGTGAGTGGCTACCGTTGTAACAGCTCTCAGATCACCCGTCTTCGGGCGGTCACGCTTGACCGCATAGAGAGACTATAGCTGCCAATCGTGCTTGCCCGAATCCGGGCAAGCTGAAAGCAGTTACAAACGTAAAGCAAGTAAAATAAAGAGGGTACATGCCCTGTGAGTAGTTACGAGACAGTTACGTTTTACATTTTAACCAGGCACGCCATATATGATCATAGCTGATGCGCATGTGCATATCCACGACCACTTTTCGCTCAGCGGTCTCTTTCTCATCTCCCTGCAAAATTTTCGGCGGCACCTCCCGGCACAACAGGCAGCTGCAAGCTCTTTTTTTCTTTTACTTACAGAATCCGCCGGAATGAACCGTTTTGTCGAGCTGCGGGATAGTCGGCGGCAATATTCTGATTTTATTGTCCAGAAGACAGGAGAAAAAAGCACCCTTCGCGTTGAAACCCTTGGTGGACAATCGCTTTTTGTGGTTGCTGGCAGACAAATTGTCACAAAAGAAAAATTAGAGGTGCTCGCGCTTGGATACGGAGAAGAATATCCTGACGGGAAACCGCTGGAAGTGACAGTCAAAGAGCTGGAAGCTTCAGATTGCCTCCGGGTTTTACCGTGGGGAGCCGGCAAATGGCTGGGAAATCGTGGCAGAATAATTGATGCGCTGATCAAGGATTGGCCTGACGAAAACCTGTATCTTGGAGACAACAGCAACCGGCCTTCTTTCTGGCCGTTACCGCCGATATTCCAGAAGGCCAGGAAAAAACGCATATGCAACCTTCCTGGCAGTGATCCCCTGCCCTTTCCCGAGCAGGAAAAAAAGGCCGGAAGTTTTGGGTTCAAACTACCAGGAACCATCGACAACAGGCTCCCTTTTGCATCGCTCAAGCAATCACTCACCAAAGCTCCTGAAACAATAGTACCGTTTGGCCTGCCAGAAACCTGTACAACCTTTATCAAGCATCAAGTCGCCATGCAACTGGTGAAAAGACGACGCTAAAATCCCCCCCCGGATCATCACATGAAACTGCTCGTTGTAGCTCCACAGCCTTTTTTCTCCCCCAGGGGAACACCGTTTAGCGTATATTACCGCACCCTTGTCAGCTCTGAACTGGGCTGCGACATTGATTTCCTCACTTACGGTCAGGGAGAGGATGTGGAAATTCCCAATGTCACCTTTTTCAGGACACCGCCATTTCATTTTCTTGGCGCAATTAAGCTTGGGCCATCTCTGCTCAAACTCTTTCATGATATTTTCATTTTTTTCCGAATGCTCTGGCTGCTCATCCGGAACAAGTACGATGTGGTGCATGTGCATGAGGAAGCCGTTTTTTTTACGAGCTTTTTAAAGCCACTCTTTGGTTTTAAGATGCTCTATGACATGCACTCCAGCCTGCCGCAGCAACTGACTAATTTCAGTTACACCAGAAACAAGCTCATCATACATACCTTCCGCTGGCTGGAAGACCACAGCCTGGCTAAAAGTGACGCCATCATCACTATCTGCCCGGATCTTTTTGATTATGTCAATGCAGTGCTTCCCGGTAATGACCGAAATTTTCTCATTGAAAATTCCATCCTGGAGCCTGTCCGCCTGAAAGGCTGTATAGAAGCAAAAAACGAGGCCGCAGACTTACCTGTACCCATACCAGAGACATTCAAACAGGTGGCAGTATATGCAGGAACGCTGGAATCCTACCAGGGCATTGATCTGCTCATAGACGCAGCCCGGCTGGTACTGAAAGAAAATCCTGAACTGGGCTTCATCATTGTCGGTGGAACGTCTGCACAGGTAGCGCTCTACAAGGAGCAGGCCTTAAGACATGGCATTGAACAAAACATCATCTTTACCGGACGTGTACCACAAAATATCGCCAGGGAATACAGTGCCAGGGCCACGATCCTGCTTTCTCCCAGAAGCAGTGGCACCAACACCCCGTTGAAGATCTACGAACAGCTGGCCTCATCAATCCCCCTGGTTGCAACCGCCATCTACTCCCACACCCAGGTACTCACCGATCAGGTCGCCTTCCTGGTGGAGCCGACACCTCAAGATATTGCCCGTGGCATTCTGGAAGCGGCAGACCCCCGGGGAACCGGCAGGCAAAAAGCAGCACAAGCCCTTGACCTGTACAACAAAGAATATGCCCGGCCGGTCTATGTGCAAAAAATGAAAAACGTACTGGAGTACCTGTCGTAATGTGTGGCATAGCGGGCTTTATTCGCTTCAGCGGCGAGAATGAACCTTCGGACAAAACGACTCTGGATGCGATGGTCCAGACCCTGTATCACCGGGGGCCGGATGAAGAGGGTTCTGCCATCCATAACGGTGTTGCCATGGGTATGCGCAGGCTTTCCATCATTGATTTGCACGGTGGCAGCCAGCCTATATATAATGAAGACAAAACTGTCTGGACAGTGTTTAACGGGGAGATATACAATTTCAAGGAAGTAAAGGCCGAGCTGCTGCAATCCGGCCATATCTTCCGGACTCATTCTGACACTGAAGTTATTATCCACGGATACGAAGAATGGGGAAGTGATGTCGTCAAACGGCTCAATGGTATGTTTGCCATTGCCCTGCACGATATACGCGGGCAGAAGGTTTTTCTCGCCAGAGATCACCTGGGCATCAAACCGCTCTATTATACAGTAACAAAAGACCGGCTGATCTTTGGCTCCGAGATAAAAGCCCTGCTGGCAAGTTCCTGGATAGACCGTTCCCTGAACATACAGGCCCTGGCAGATTTTCTTGCCTGGGAATACGTACCCGGAAGTGCCACCTTGTTTCCGCACGTCAACAAACTGCTGCCAGGCGAACTTATATGCATTAACCTGAAAAAGCCGCAATGCAAACCGCTCACGTACTGGGATATTCCAGATCCAGCCCCCCCCGCCGCTTCTTCACGGACAGAAAAAGAGTGGGAAGAGCTGATAATTGCCCAGGTGCAGGCTTCAACCACAATGCAGATGATCAGCGATGTGCCTCTGGGTGCCTTTTTATCCGGTGGGGTGGATTCCTCGTTGATAGCGGCGTGCATGGGCAGGGTTCAAACCTTCAGTATTGGTTTTGATGACCCTACCTATAACGAGCTGGAATGGGCCAGAAAGGTAGCTTCTCATATCGGGGTTGAACATCGTGATGAAATAATCCGGCCTGATGTTGTCAGCCTTTTTGATCAGCTCATGCACTTCATGGATGACCCCATCGGTGATTTCTCTATTTTCCCCACCTTTCTTGTCTCCCGGCTGGCACGCAGGCATGTGACCGTTGCCCTGAGCGGCGATGGAGGGGATGAACTTTTTGCTGGGTATGAGACCTATCTTGCCCAGCAGAAAGCCGCCCTTTATCAGCGTATACCTTTATGGCTGCGAAAAACTGTCATGGAGCCCGGTTTCAGTTTTTTGAAACCAGGTCCAAAGAAAAAAGGCCTTGTCAACAAGGCCAAGCGCTTTGTCGAAGGGGCGGGATACCCTGAAGCACTCGCCCATGCCAGGTGGCGGCTTTTTGTCAGTGATCAACTCCGGCAAAGCCTTTTTTCCAGGGAAGCCGCAGCACTCGTCAGAAACTCTCCCGGGCTCCATATTGAAGAGCTCTTTGCCAGGTCAGCAGCACGAGGCTCGCTTGATCAGGGACTGTATGTGGATGTAAAGAGTTATCTCTGTGACAACATTCTCACCAAAGTGGACCGTATGTCCATGGCGGTGAGCCTGGAAACCCGCGTCCCATATCTGGACAAAGATCTGGTGGAGCTTGCTTTTCAGGTTCCTGAACACTATAAACTCGCAGGGAACGAAACCAAGTCAATCCTTAAAAAAATTGCCAGCCGCATGGTTCCCCGCGACTGCATCTATCGGCCAAAGGAAGGCTTCTCCATCCCGATCAAGCATTGGTTGAACAACGAATTTCAACCACTCATGAAGACACATCTCAACCAGAAAAACATAGACCAGGACGGCATCTTTCACTGGCCAACCATTGACCGGCTTATAAGAGAACATCAGGCAAACAGGGCCAATCACAGTCACCTCCTCTGGGGGCTGATTGTCTTTCATGACTGGAAAAAGCGCTGGTCGGTTTCCGTATAAATTTTCTACAGATACAGCAAACTAACCAGCATGGCTGGACCAGGTATGTCAGCCACAACGAAACATGAAAGCTCTCACTTCGGCATCTGTCGCTTTCAAGCTGTCAGGAGACTTTCATATAAACGCATTACAGCACGAGTATTTAATGTACACCATAGAACGCAACCTCGACAAGGCCGCCCTGAAACAATACGATTTGATCATCATTGGCGGCGGTATTTACGGCATCACCCTTGCCTATGTTGCTTCCCAGCTGGGCATGAACAACCTGCTCATTGAAGGCAGAGATTTTGGCTGGTCAACGACGTATAATCACCTGCGCACCGTCCATGGCGGGCTTCGCTATCTGCAGTCCCTTGATCTGGTCCGCTTCAGGGAGTCGGTCTCGGAACGTCAATGGTTTTTGAAAAATTTTCCAGGCCTGGTCAAACCATTGCCCTGCCTGATGCCCTTATATAGAAACGGGCCCTACAGGCCGTCGGTTTTCAAGATAGCGCTGCTGCTCAATGATGTCTTGTCCCTCTCAAGAAACAAAGGCGTCATGCCGGAACAGGAACTGGAAAACGGTTCTGTCCTCTCTGCTGACAACGTGGTCAGTTTGTTTCCCCTGGTCGATAAAAAAGGACTGAAAGGTGGAGCTGTCTGGTATGACGGCGGCATGCCTTCCTCCCAGTTACTTATTACCGGCATCCTTGAAGCTGCCTGCAGGATGAAAACGTCTGCTCTGAACTATGTCGAGGCAGAAAGCATTGTTATCGAAAACGGTCAGGCCAGTGGAGTAAGAGCCAAAGACCAGGAAAGCGGTAAACACTTTACCTTTCAGGGAGCACGAATAATCAACGCAACCGGGCCCAGAGTACGAGCCTTTGCCGCCGAATTTGATGACGATGATCCATCCCTTTTTCAATACTCCATTGCCTGGAATGTCCTGTTCAGGCGTCCGGCCCTCTCACCTTATTCCCTGGCAATAAAGCCTAAGCGACCTGGCAGCAGCATGTACTTTATCCATGGTTTTAATGGTCAAATCATGGGTGGAACCGTTCATTCACCGTGGGAAGGCCCCACTGACAATCCACAGCCATCAGACCAGGAAATTGCCGCCTACATAGATGACCTCAATCTGACGGTGCCAGGATTGAGATTACGCAGACGTGAAGTACAGCACATTTACTCAGGCCTGCTTCCAGCCCGTGAGCAGGGCACGGCAAAACTTGCCAACAGAGCTGTAATAAAGGATCATGGTGCTTGTGGAGGGCCCAAAGGTATTTACAGCGTTTCTGGAGTAAAATTCACCACCGCACGACTGGTGGCAGAACAGACCTTGAAAAAAATCTTTCCCGATCTTGGCCTCAAACCGGCACTTGCTGCCCCGGCACACTCAAACGCCAGCAAAGCGCACCCGGGAATATTTGCGTATGACTGGCAGCCTGATGAGCAGGACGACAGCTGGAAGGAAAAACTACTCAAAATTATTACCAACCAGGCTGTTCTCCATCTGGACGACCTGATTATCCGCAGAACCACGCTTGGTGATAATCCTGACAGGGCCATGGCCATAGCCCCGCAAGTTGCGAAGCTGTTTTCCTGGGATCAGGAACAACAGGCCCGTGAAATCAAGCAACTGAGGCAATATTTTCAGAACCGTTGCGGAGTGAGCTGATTCACGATAACGCAGAGTGCACCGGCGAGTGTAACGAGTCCGGTGAAACCACTTGTTAACTGATAAATTACTCTTGTTTTATTACGTTTATGCTCGTGTCCTGTCAACGCTGCTCTGTTGTATCCTGCTTGTCTTTTTCAGCCCTTATGCAGTCTTGCCCTGGGTCACATAGCACTACTATGCAACGCAGGACGAGACTTCAAAGGACAAGAAAAATCAGGCGCAATATCCCGACATTTCAGCGTTGACAGGACACGAGCAAGATTGTTTAAAAAAATTTCGTAACTCCTCACAGCTCAACCCTCTTTGAACGATCACGACCCGCCGCATAGAGGAACTATAGCTGCCAATCGTGCTTGTCCAAATAGGGGCAGCCTGAGAGCAGTTACACGTTTGAGGGAGGTAAAACCAGAGAGGTACACACCCAGTGAGTAGTTACAAAATTTCTTCATTTAATAGTATCCCATTTGGGAACATTTTTATTTGATGGTACTGTGTCAAGAATTTCTGAGACTTTATTTTTTAAGGTGCTCATGCTTTTACTCCTGAGTCGTACTTCGAGTGATGAAATAGCTTCCACTTGAGAAAGCTGTGTTGTTAAAAAATAATTTGCTAGATTATTCAGAGAAACTCCCTGTTGCTCTGCTTCATTCTTTAGGCGATATTTTAACTCAGAAGGAACTCTTAGAGTAATAACCTTTGATTTACCCATATTTTTTCCTCCAAAAAACGTAAATGTCCCCCGTTCGCCTTTCAATCTATTTCATCTGCTCTGCCGCACAAGACATTGATCTGACTGCTCAACCGGAGTAATCCGTTCCAGCGCAGACCTGAAGGCACATCTACACTGCTGGCTACCTTGGAACTATCAGGAGAATTTTCGCCTGTCACCGGCCTGCTCGCTGCCCCTCCTGCCACACAGCCTCTAGTACCGATGGAAAAAGGCTGACTTGCCGAAAGGACACGATTGTCGACCATCCACCGGCAAATTCAGTGCAATGTCTTCGGCATATGCTTGCATTTGACGAGGAACGCCAATGTTTACTTTTGGGCAGGGAACTTGAATCTGACCGTCAGGACGAACACCCTTTTTTCGAAAAAAACAGAGATATCTCAAGTGCTTAAACGAGAAGGCAGCTGGTATCCAGCCGCAGATTCTGTCGAAGAGCCAACTTTTCAATGGTGCCGAAGGCGAGAGTCGAACTCGCACGACCGTGGGTCACTACCCCCTCAAGATAGCGTGTCTACCTATTCCACCACTTCGGCACATATTTATTCATAACCCCAATCAGGGGGCCTGTACTGTAAGCGTTATTCTCTGTTTCTGACGTGTAACTGGTCACGGGTGCAACAGATTTGGACAAGCATTCTTTTCCGCACTACAAGAGTACGTGGGAAAGAGTGATCGTTCAAGATGAAGTGCCTGTGATCAGTTACATTTATTCTTTTTTCTCCGGAACCTCCTGGGAAGCTGCTCCTTGCTCTTGATCAACAACTGGCGCAGGTGTTTTCACCTGATTATTACCCACTGGGGCCTCCTGTTGGGTAACCGGTTTGGTTGCATCTGTCATGACCGAGCTGGTGCTCTGGTTAACCGAAAGATAGGCCAGGGAAACGGAAGTGCCCATAAAAATAATGGCTGAAAGCGTTGTTATTTTGTTGAGCAAAGGAACAGGACCTTCCGTACCAAACAGCGACTGACTGGAACCGCCAAAGGTTGCGCCGATATCTGCACCCTTGCCATGCTGCAGCAACACTATACCAATGAGAAAAAAACAGACTATTACGTGTACAATAATGAGTATAGTTGTCATGTAAAAGCAATTATTCGTGAAAATGACTCATAGTTCAAAGCTGCACCACCTACCAGCACTCCATCGATATCTGGCTGAGCTATAAGCGCGTCTATATTATCCGGCTTAACCGAGCCACCATACAATATCCGTACACCCCCGGCAAGAGTTTTCTCAAATTTTTCAGCTATCAGCTCACGCAGAAACGTGTGTACCTCCTGGGCCTGCTCCCTGGTGGCTGTTTTTCCGGTGCCAATGGCCCAGACAGGCTCGTAGGCAAAAACAATTTTTTTCACTTCTTCCAGTGTGCATCCGGCCAGTCCATCCTGCAGCTGCCGGGAAAGGACGGCAAACGTTCTGTTCGCCTCACGCTCTTCAAGTGTTTCTCCGAGACATAAAACCGGGATAATATCGTTGGCGAGAGCACCTTTAACTCTGCGGTTAATCATGGCGTCATCTTCGAAAAACAACTGACGTCTCTCCGAATGACCGATTATGGCCATGGAAACATCAAGCTCTTTAAGCATAAGTGGAGAAATATCACCTGTAAATGCGCCTTGTTGTGCCCAGCAGATATTCTGGGAGGCAAGAAAGACCGGCGAACCGGCGAGTGCTCCCTTGACGGACTGCAGGGCAGTAAACGCCGGCGCAATCATGACATCACGATCCTGATATTTATCAGCTGATTCGGCAACCTTGACGGCAAGGGCAACCGATTCATCCAGGGTCAGGTTCATTTTCCAGTTCCCGGCTAAAAGAGGCCTTCTTGACATAACAATCTCCTCTGGTAGTTACTCGTACAGGCAGGTAACTGCTCCCAGCTCACCCGTCTTCAGGCGATCACGATTGGCCGTATAGAGGGGCTATAGCTGCCAGTCCCGCTTGCCCAGATCTGAGTAACCTGAAAGAGCAGTTATAGAAGCCAGGCAGGTGATACCAAGCAGTCTCATGCCCTGTGAGCAGTTGATTTGTTTTATCCGAAAATCTGTTCAAAAAAAGATGTTAATTTTCCGAAGTCCCGATTTTCATGTTTTGTTATGGCTGAAGGGTATCTGGTCCAGCCATACTGAGTATATACAGTATATTCTCAAAGTATTTGTCAGAACAATGCCTGCACTCCAGGGAGTTCTTTGCCTTCCATCAACATAAGAAAGGCACCTCCTCCGGTGGACATGTAGGAAATATTTTCTGATTCGCCGGATTGCCTGATAGCGGCACTGGAATCTCCGCCGCCGGTTACACTGAATGCATGTGCCTGGGCAACGCTGTGAGCAATAGCCATGGTGCCTCGAGAAAAGGCGTCCATTTCAAATGCTCCCATGGGGCCGTTCCAGACGATGGTCCGCGCCTCAGCAAGAACCTCCTGAAAACAGATAACCGATGCGGGGCCAATATCAAGCACCATCCATTCTTCAGGGATATCCTGAATGGTAACCTGTTTATTTACTGCATCAGGCCTGAAGTCCTCAGCCACGACAACGTCTACAGGAAGATAGACCTTTATCCCCTTGCTGGCTGCTTTAGCCAAGAGCTCCCGGGCATTTTCCATGAGATCATCTTCAACCCTGGAGGCACCAACATCATACCCCTGACTTTTGAGAAAAGTATTAGCCATGGCCCCGCCCAGGATGAGTTTATCCACCCGATTGAGCATGTTTTCCAGGGCCTCAAGCTTACCGGAAACCTTTGCGCCGCCAACAATAGCGACCAGAGGCCGCTGCGGAGCCTCACAGGACCGGGCAAAGTTGTCCAGTTCTTTCTGCAGAAGAAAGCCGCAGGCTTTTTCCTCTACATGGTGTGTTACTCCGACCACTGAGGCGTGGACCCGATGGGAAACTGCAAAGGCATCATTGACATAAATATCTGCTATTTTGCCGAGCTGCTGAGAAAAATCTGCGTTATTTGCAGTTTCCTCCTTATGAAAGCGCAGGTTTTCCAGCATAAGTATCTCTCCGGCCTGCATTGCCTGAACCATCTCTTCAGTCTCAGGGCCAATGCAGTCAGGGGCAAGCTTGACAGCCCTGCCCATTACTTCAGCAAGATGTTGCGCCACGGGTGCTAAAGAGTACGCTGGCGTCCGCTCCCCCCCGGGTCTCCCCATGTGCGTACAAAGAATAATTTTTGCATTATTTTCAAGTAAATAATTTATAGTTGGCAAGGCCATCTGTATTCGTAAATCATCTGTTACCTTGCCTTTCTTATTCATGGGCACATTAAAATCAACCCGTACCAGTACTTTTTTCCCGAAAACGTCAACATCACGAAGTGTTTTCATTTCTTTCTCCTTTAATAAACTCACGATGACTACACTTTTTCTGAATCGATTACGGGATACTTCCTTCCCTGCTGTCCTCTGCTGCTGAGGTGTAACCGGTCACGGATGCTTCGATGTGTACAGGTACGATTTCAAGCAGGCAGGCGAATCTCAGTGCGCAAAAATATGCGGAAAAGTGTGATCGTGCAAGGATGAAGCGTCCGTGGGCAGGCACGTTTATCCGGCTCGGACCACCGTTACAATACAACAGGTTGAACCTGCTGAAGTTAAGCCTCTCCAGCAGAGTTTTTGGCGATAAACATATCAAGCTGCTCTTTCTGTTCTGGTGAGAGTTGATCAAAGCGAATGGAGAGGCGCTTCATTTGCAGCACACTGAAAAAAGAGGCAGGAAAGGATGCAACTTCTTCTACCAGCTCTCCTGCCAGTGGAGCGAGATAGGATTCGTTAGCGGTCGAGAAAAGGCTGAGGCGGAAAGGATGGGAGAGCTCAGGATTTTCTTTAAAATCTACATACGTTACAGCAATGCCACCCTTGCTTATATCAAGTACTCGGCATGGTGTCGCCCCAAAAAAGGCAAATGTGCCATCTTTGAGTTTATATCTTTTATTTTCGCGCCGTTCCTTTGCGCCTGATCTCGAAGCATTCATTCCATCCTCCAGTCATCATCCTTATCTCAACAGAACGCCGATGGTACGTACGACGTATAGGTATTAAAGAGAACTTTTCTGATCAGTCACGGTTTGAGCCTGTAACAGCTTTCATCCCGCCCGGACTTGGGTAAGCTGCGACTGGCAGCTGGAACCCCCTCTGTACGACCAGTCGTGAGCACCCGAATATGGGTGAGACGGAAACTGTTACCTGAAAAGAATAACACAGACACAAGACTTATGCCCCTTTAATCTGCGTATACCCTGTTTATTTTTCCATCAAACAAAGAGCGTAATACTGCTCTTTGTCAATAACCTGAAAAGCAACGGCCACACGAGACATACCCCCTTTATTTTACTTGATTTATGCCCGCAGCTACTCCCAGGTCGCCCGGATTCGGGTAAGCGCGGCTGGCAGCTGTAGCCCCTCTGTGCGGCAGGTCGTGATCGCCCGAAGATGGGTGGCCTGAGAGCCGTTATCCTGAAAAAGCTTACTCTTTTCCAAGCGTTTGACCATAACATACATTCGCCTTGAGCGGTACATCCAATTGCACTGCACTTTCCATGCTGTTTAGCAATAACGATGAAATTTGCTCCTGCTCACTTTGGGGGGTCTCAAGGATAAGCTCATCGTGGATTTGTAAAATCATTTTGGCCTTACTGCCTGATCGCTGCAGGGCCTTGTCCACCTTGAGCATGGCCAATTTCATGATATCAGCAGCTGTTCCCTGAATAGGCGTATTAATGGCAATACGCTCGGCAAACTCCCTTCTGGTGCGGTTTTTGCTGGAAATTTCAGGCAGCATTCTTTTTCTTCCGGTTAAAGTCGTCACATAACCATTTGCTCTTGCTTTTGCGACCGTTTCTTCCATAAACATCTGTATACCTTCATAATGGGCAAAATAACGGTCAATAAAGGTTTGCGCCTCCTTGCGGCTGATATCAAGCTGTCTGGACAAGCCAAAACTCGACATGCCATACACAATACCAAAGTTAATAGTTTTGGCTACACGCCGCATGTCTTGAGTCACCAGAGAAGGCGCAACAAAAAATATCTGTGAGGCAGTCTGCCGGTGAATATCCTCACCACGTTCAAATGCCTCCAGCAAAGTTTTATCCTGCGAGTAATGGGCCATGACCCTGAGATCGATCTGGGAATAATCGGCTGAAATCAGCACCCAGCCAGGTTCTGTAATAAAGGCAGCGCGAATTCGCCTGCCTTCCTCAGTGCGAATCGGGATGTTTTGAAGGTTGGGATTACTGGAACTCAGACGACCGGTCGCCGTGCCGCACTGATTATATGAGGTATGGACTCTTGCTGTCTTGTCATCAAGGAGTCCTGCCAGCTTGTCTATGTAGGTAGATTTAAGTTTGGCAAGATTGCGATACTGCAAGACCAGGCCAGGCAGTTCATGATAGCCCACCAGCTTTTCCAGAACACTCACATCGGTGGACCAGCCAGTCTTGGTCTTCCTGCCTTTGGGAAGTTTCAGTTCTGCAAACAGAATATCTCCTAATTGCTTTGGCGACTGGATATTAAAGGTCTTGCCGGCAACATTATGTACCTGCTTCTCAATCCGGTCAAGTTCGTCACCGAATTCTTCCGCCAGTTCATGCAGAGCATCTTTATCCACCTTGACTCCGCTGCTTTCCATACCAGCCAGTATCTTTACAAGACTTCCTTCAACTCTTAACATGTGGGAAAGCAGCGTCCACTGCTCAAGCGTTTCCTTTTGCATGGTGTAAAGCATCCAGGTGCCGTATACATCCTCGCAGCTGTAATGTTTTGCGTCCTCAAGTTTGACCCGGCAAAAAGCATCCGGCCGCCTGTCTCCCTTGACGACCTCGTCAAACGACGTCATCCGCAGGTTCATTTCAGCACACAGATCATCTAGTTTATAAGACCTCCTCCCCGGATCAATAAGCCAGGCTCCAATCATGGTATCAAACAGGTGCCCGCCCAGGCTAAGCGCACCATTTTGTGAAGCGGAAAGTACCCTGTAGTCAAATTTTATATTATGCCCGATTATTATCCTGCCGGAGGCCGCCAACAGCGGTCGGAGTCTGGAGATAATCAGCGTTAACTGAAGCTGCCCGGGGAGCAGCTCTCCTTTATCATCCCTGTGACCACAAGGGATGTACCAGGCAGAGGTATTGTCAAAACAAAGAGAAAGACCGACCAGATTGGCCTTGTCCGGATTCAGGGAGTCTGTCTCGGTATCAATGACCACTGTTTCCGCTGCGTTAAACTTCAAACAGACCTGATCCAGCTCTTTTTCGCTCTGAACCAGATGGAAATGCTCGACAGGCGCAGCCTGAACAAAGACATCTTTTTTAAGAAAAGAATGGAACTCAAGCTCAGAAAACAAGGCTCGCAGCTTTTCATCATCAGGCTGCAACCGCCTGTATTGCTCCAGCTCAGCCGGTACCGTTGCCTGATGATTCAGGGCAACGAGCTGACGTGAAAGAAAGGCCTGCTCTTTATTGGCGATGATACGTTCTTTCATCTTCGAGGCCTTTAATTCGTGAACATGGGCGTATAGTTCTTCCAGGGTCTGGTAAGAGTTGATCAGTCTTTGTGCCGTTTTCGGCCCAACTCCGGGAACACCGGGGATATTGTCGCTGCTGTCACCAGTAAGGGCAAAATAATCAAGCAGCTGCGAAGCCTGTACCCCATACTTCCTGGTGATGCTGCCCTCATCCATTTCTCTGTCATTCACTGGATCCCACAAGGTTACCTTGCTGGAAACCAGCTGCAACAGGTCCTTGTCTCCTGAGACGATTACAATTTCGTGACCCAGCCGGACAAGAGTCATGGCAGCAGAGGCGATAAGATCATCAGCTTCCTGCCCCTTTTCTATCAGCGTAGTAATATTGTACCCCTGTACCAGGGAATGAATAAACGGAACCTGTGGAACCAGGTCATCCGGCATGGGTGGACGATTTGCCTTGTACTCTGCATACATCTCATGTCGAAATACCGGCCCCTTACTGTCAAAGGCCACAGCAAGATAGTCCGGTTTTCGCTCGGTTATCAGTTTTTTAAGCATGGAAACAAAGCCATACGTGGCATTTGTTGGAAGCCCGCTGCTGTTACTTAAGGCCTTGATCGCATGATAGGATCTGTAGATATAGGCGTTACCGTCAACCAAATATATTTTTGCTGTTGCCATAGCCTGGATTTTCTTTCAATTAAATGGACACGGATACTAATAAAAGTCGTGCTAAAGCACGCCGGACGATGCGGGAAGAAGTGATCGGAAAAAGATGAAACGCCTGTGATCAGTTACGGTGGTTTGCCTGTGCCGGATCATACAATCAGGCTACGCTCTTTCTCCCAGCGGTTCAAATACCCTGGCCTGCTCACCGGTGTAGACCTGCCTTGGCCGGACGATTTTAGTTGAGGGATCTTCGCGCATCTCTTTCCATTGGGCGATCCAGCCGGGTAGCCTTCCTAAAGCAAACATCACGGTGAACATATTGGTCGGGATACCAATGGCCCGATAGATAATTCCGGAATAGAAATCAACATTCGGATACAGGTTTCTTTTGATAAAATATTCGTCCTTGCGGACAATCTCTTCAAGGTTTTGAGCTATTTCAAGAAGCGGATCAGAGACGTTCAGCAGGGACAGGATGCCATCGCAGGCCTTTTTGATGATGGTTCCCCGCGGATCATAGGTTTTGTAGACCCTGTGCCCGAAACCGGAAAGGCGGAAAGGATCATTTTTGTCCTTGGCCTTGGCAATGTATTTTTTATAATCATTATTGTCTTGATGGATGGCTGTCAGCATTTCAATAACCGCCTCGTTGGCCCCACCGTGCAAAGGCCCCCAGAGCGCGTTTATTCCTGCTGAAATAGAGGCATAAAGGTTTACGCCTGCGCTTCCCACCAGCCGCACAGCAGACGTTGAACAGTTTTGTTCATGATCTGCGTGCAGAATGAGCAGCTTGTTCATGGCTGCCACCACTTCCGGCTGCACCGTATATGGCCGAACCGGTGTGTCGAACATCATGTTGAGAAAATTGCCGCAATAAGAGAGGTCGTTTCTGGGATAAACCAAAGGGTAACCAAGTGATTTTTTATAGGAAAAGGCAGCAATAGTACGAATTTTTGAGATCAGCCTGGTCGCGGTGTTGTTAATGTTCAGCAACGGATCTCCACCCATTTCCGGATAGAAGTTGTGGAGACTGTTGACCATTACCGATAAAATTGCCATTGGTGAGGCGTTGGGAGGAAAGTGGTCAAAAAAATGGATCATGTCTTCATGAAGCAGAGCGTATCCTTCAAGCAGATACCTGAAGTTTTCCAGTTCCTCCCTGTTGGGCAGCTTATTATGGAGAAGCAGGTACGCCACCTCGATAAACATGCATTTTTCTGCAAGATCCTCAATGTCATATCCGCGATAGCGCAGGATACCTTTTTCTCCGTCAAGAAAAGTTATGGAGCTGCTCCAGCCGGCTGAGTTTTTTGAGCCAACGTCATAGGTGAAATAACCTGACTGTTCATACAGGCGGGAGATGTCTATGGCCTTGTCTCCTTCTGCGCCCTTGAGAAGAGGAAGCTTGTATATGTCACCATCGATGTTCAACTCAGCATGGGTTTTTCTGTTTTCTTTGTATGTCATAATAGCTCGCCTGGTAGTAATAAAGGTATTTAACTGTGACAACTACCCTAACAGAGGGGGCAGGGTCTGTAATTGCTTTCAGGTTAACCAGATTCCGGTGAGCGCGATTGGCAGCTATAGCCCCTTTATGCGGTCGATAGCGATTACACCAATACAGGTGATCCGGGAGCAGTTACCAGCTGTGGATATGTAACATGGCCTTTCAAGTTATATTGTTTTGCAACAGTCTCCTCCCTGAAAAAAAGATGCGACAACCCTTTTATTCAGGTAGACTGGCGGGGTGTGATTGTTGGGGTTAGTTGCTGGAGAAGGAGCTGCGTCCTTAGCCCGATAGAGGACAGCCTGGATTCCTAAAAGACAACACAGGCTATAATGTAACCGATAATAAAAAAAAAACAAGAGAACTCAGTGAAGCAGGGAGGAAGGTTCCTGCCACTGTAAGGGATGAGGCCCTTTAAAGGAAGTCCGATGACAGGCAATCATAGAGAAGATGCAGACGATTTCGAAGCGCGCAGAAGAAGAACAAGACAGGCAATGGAGTTCGCTGTTCCTGAAGGCTTCCTTGACAGGGCGGAAGAGCTGCTGGATATATATCTGGATGATAAAATCGGGCTTGATGTCTTGCAGGAATTTTATACTCACCTGCCAGATGCCAGGGAAGAATGGATCAGGGAAATACTGATAGTTTCCCGACATCAGGGTATATTCCTGCTCTCTGCCATGACAGGTGTGAAGACCGGGTACCTGTATCTTGTTTCCAGTGAAGGTATCGAGTTTCAGGGGCAGCTCACTGATGGGTATCTTGCCCAGGATGTGCTCGATTTTTTTCAGTTTGAGGACGAGGAAAGTTTTCAAAAAGTATGCAGCAGCCCGGATACCCTGGAGGTGTATGAACCCGTGCAGTGCACCATGGATATCTGTCCAGCCTGCCATTCTGCTAGCGGCGAACTGCATGAGCTGGGCTGCCCTGTTGAAATTTGTCCCTGGTGTGGGGGACAGCTTGTCCACTGTAATTGCCGCTTTGAACAGCTTGGCCTTGATGCCCTGACGACAGAGGAAGAGTTGGTTCGTTTTGAAGAACTTCTGGAGATGCGAGGACGTATACCCTATTCAGAGGAGCAGCGACCAAGTTTTGCTGATGAGGGGCCGGGCGTATTATTTGAGTAGTTGATGAACCAGGCAGCGTCTGGTTGACGCTGCCTGCTAATGTGACTGGTAACGATGGGGCCGGAGAGTAATACCCGCAGGGTATGTGCCACCATGGTTTTGCTTGCTTTCAGCTCGCCCCGACCGGGGTAGACGTACTTGGCAGATCCCCTCCTGTGCGGTCATTCGCGCTTGTCAGAAGGGGAGGGGAGGGCTGGAAGCTGTTACCTTCACTTTTCTTTTATGGTCTGCAAATATTTAAAGAGGTCAGAGTCGGAAGAAAGCATCAGTGACGTGTTGTTGGTAATAATATCACGGTAGCTCTCCAGACTTTTCATGAAGGCGTAGAATTCAGGGTCGCTTGAATAGGCCTTTCCGTAGATCTTAGTCGCCTCGGCATCAGCCTTGCCCCGTATCTCAACCGCCGTCTTCTTGGCTGTGGAGGTGATTTCCTTAAGTTCCCTTTCCACCCGGCCCAGGATTTCTGCCTTGCGCCCCTCTCCAAGGGATCTTTTTTCTGCAGCAATACGTTTTCGTTCTGAAATCATACGATCGTATACTTTCTCTCGTACCGAATCAATATAATTGACCCGTTTAAACATAACTTCAACCAGTTCGATGCCATATTGCGGGGTTACTTTCGAGGCGGTATGCAGTACCAGCTCACTGATTTTGTCTCTTCCCAGCTCAGGGGCAACAATCATGTCCGGGGAGCGATTGGCAGAAGTGGACATATATTCCTTGCTCCAGTCAGAGCTTCGAATAATCTCGATCAGGTCATTTTTGTTCACCAGATCACGCAGGGTACCGTCAAGTATATCATCAAGAAGGGTTTGTGCCCGGCTTTCTGTCCCCACTGCCTGCAGAAAACGGAGCGCATCGGTGATTCGCCAGCGGGCGGTTGTATCAAGATAGATAAAGGTTTTGTCATTAGTCGGGATCTGGTTAGGCGCTCCGTCCCAGATCAGTATTTTCTTCTCAAACAGCTTGATGTGTTGAATAAAAGGGATTTTAAGATGCAGGCCGGCCTCAACTCTGGGATCTCCCACAGGAGCACCGAATTGGGTAATAACTGCCTGCTGTCCCTCTTTGAGGATAAAAAAGCCATCCCATATGGTCAGCCCAAGGGCGATGACAATGAGCAATCCTGCGAACTGGAGTATTCTTTTCATGAGTCTCTTTGAGGTGTAAGTTTGTAACTACTCACAGGGCATGTACCACCCTGGTTGCATTTGCGTTATTAAGAAGACTGTTATTCTGGTATTTTTGGGGTGCCCGATCCTTTCCCTGTCAGATTGAGAAAGGGAAGGATTGTCTGCTGCTGTTTATCCATGACATATACCTGCTCAACATGGGGAAGAATATCCTTCATGGCTTCCAGATACATGCGCTGGCGGGTAACTTCCTGTGCGCTGCGGTATTCCTTTAATATGGCGTTGTAGCGATTGGTTTCCCCCTGGGACTTGTTGATACGCGCAACTGCATACCCTTTGGCCTCTTCGATGATCTGCTTGGCACTCCCTCTTGCCTTGGGGATAACCTTGTTGTAGGTTTCTTCTGCTTCATTAACCAGGCGCTTCATATCCTGATCGGCAACGTTGACCTCGTTGAAAGCTGGTTTAACCTTTTCTGGCGGGTTTATGTCCTGAAGCTGGAGCGCGATGATGTTTACCCCACACTCAAGCGTATCGAGTTCTCCCTGGAGTTCACGTTTGGCATCTGCTGCCAGGATCTCCCGATTGCCAAGAACATAGTCGAAATCCATATTGCCGACTATGCGGCGGGTTACCATCTCCGAGGCATCTCGTACAGCCTGGGGAACATTACGGACCTTGAAGAGAAAATTTACCGGATCGCTTACTATATACTGAACAATCCAGGCCACCTCGATGACATTTTTATCTCCGGTGAGCATGAGCGCCTCCATATCAAAACCCTTGCGGTTGAAGGAGGGGCTTTTTCCTGGAGTCCTTGTGCGGAATCCGAATTCTTCCTTGCGTACAGCCTCAACATTAACCTTGTACAATTCCTCTACAAAGGGAATCTTGAAATGCAAGCCAGGCTCTGTGGTTTTGGCATACTGGCCAAAGCGGAGCATAATCCCCACCTCACCCGGCTGAATGGTGTAAAAGGAGGCGTAAATTGCCTGAAAGAGAAAAACAGCTCCGACAATGAGCGCAACTTTACCTAAGCCAAGAAACATCCCTGATCCCTCCTTCTGCGGGGGAGGGGTGCCGCCTTCCTGACTAGGTGGTTTCTGCTTGTCACTGCTAAATGAATCCCTGATTTTTTGTATAAGATCGGCGAGAAAGTCCTCCGGCGATGAGGGGCGTTTTTTTTGTCCCCAGGGAGGTTGTTCATTCATTGGCATGAAAAGACCTCTGAGTAGAAGCTTGAATGGATAAGTGTTGACTTTATTTTGGGTGCGACCATTTTTTCTCTGAAAACTCTCGGCGCAAGGTTTCCCTTTTTCAAGTTTGTTTGCAGCTGGCGAAACTGATCCAGCCCTGCTGGT
This sequence comes from Desulfobulbus propionicus, assembly GCA_002747135.1. Classification (GTDB taxonomy): domain Bacteria; phylum Desulfobacterota; class Desulfobulbia; order Desulfobulbales; family Desulfobulbaceae; genus Desulfogranum; species Desulfogranum propionicus_A. Next base: position 69,701 of record PDTE01000020.1, read on the forward strand.
TAGTCTAAACAACAGGGGTACCTTATTGCATAAAAATTTTACTTTATTCATAATAGACGGATACGTCAATCTTCAATGAGAAGAAAAACGCATCTGTAAGAAACAGATGCGGCCATACCCTGTATACGAAGAAGAGGTGACAAGAATGGAGCAGATTAGCTGGAGCGATTTTGAAAAAGTTGAGTTACGAATTGGCAGAATTATCGAGGCTAAGTTTTTTAAAGAGGCCAAAAATCCTGCTTATATTCTCCATGTCGATTTTGGGGAGGAAATAGGTGTGCGCAAGTCAAGTGCCCAGATCACAGGTCTGTATGAGGTGGAGGAGCTGGTTGGAAAAATGGTGGTCGGGGTTGTTAATTTTCCGCCAAAGCAGATTGGGCCGATTATGTCTGGATGCCTGGTCACCGGCTTTCATTCCAGCCAGGGCGTTGCGCTTTGTGTTCCAGATAAGGAGGTGCCGCTTGGGGCAAAGTTATGTTGAAAATGAATTGTAACTGATCACAGGCACTTCATCTTTGCCCGATCACCATTGCCCGTATACTCTTGTATAGCGGGAAATGGTGCAGGTGCAATTCTGTTGCACCTGTGACCAGTTACACGTCAGAAGCAGAGAATAACGGGGAAATACAGACCCCGTGACAGGTTACTTTACAGCTGATAACAAAACAGTTACAAACAAAGTGTCACGCGCAGAGACTGCCGATTGTTCGTTAAAGCAGTTGGCAGATAATAGATATCTGCATAAGACACCCAGCATTTCATATTAACCATAGCACCGTTAACAAACAGGAACGATGAATAAAAAGACCCTTGAGCATAACACCACGCGAAAAAAGAAATACCGTATGAAATATATCCACACCTCTTTTGCTTCCTGGGCAGTCTGTTTTCTCTTTCTACTTGTTCCAGGGGTATCCCTGGCAACGACTCCCGGAGTATCAACGGAGCATCCTTCCTCCCGTACGGTTCTCTGGGAAAACGTGAAAATCAGTGTCCCTGACTTTGTAGTTTCCTATCCGGGAAAGGTTTCCGCCTGTAAAAATACCAAGCTGTCTTTTCGGGTCAGCGGGCCTTTGCTGCAGGTCAACATAAAACCAGGGGATCGGGTAAAAAAAGGGCAGGTGCTTATGCAGATTGACCCCCAGGACTTCAGGGATCAGATCACTGTACTGGAGGCCCAGTTGGCAGGGGCCAAGTCCCGCCTGACAATGGCAAAACTGGACTTGCAAAGAGCCAGTACCCTGTTTGACCAGAAGGTCATTCCCCAGGCGGATTTTGATCATACGGTAAATGGCAGCCAGGTTGCAGGGGCCATGGTTTCCCAGATAAAGGCCCAGTTAACCATTGCCAGACATCACCTTGCCTATACCAGCTTGAAAGCCCCTTATGACGGAATCATCATTGAGACCACTGTAGAGAATCATGAAATGGTCTCAGCCGGTGACTCTGTGGCCAAACTGCACGACATTTCGGTTCTGGAAATTACCGCAGACGTTCCGGAAAATGAATTGATTCGCCATTCCCTTGCCGCCGGAGCCAAAGCCATGATCCGTTTTCCCGCTCTGGGAGATCAAGCTTTTTCTGCCACACTCCAGGAATGGAAAACCGCAGCTGATCCTGCCACCAAGACCTTTGAGGTTACCTTTGTGCTAAAAGCACCTGAAACCGGACAGATATTACCTGGCATGACCGCTGAACTTATCTGGCCTGACAGCCTGGGAACAGAATCTGTCGTTACGGTCCCCACAAAAGCAATCATCATGGATAAAAACGGGGACAGCATGGTATGGATCTATCATCCGGATACCCATAGGGCCTCCAGACGAAAAATTACCACCAACGGCTTTCTGGGCGCAAACCAGACCATTGTGTCCCAGGGC
>PDTE01000042.1 GCA_002747135.1 Desulfobulbus propionicus
TAACCAGTTTCGAGGGAAATGCTCCCATAAGAATAATAAATACCACCAGGCAGGCGCCGGTGGCCTTGATTAACGGCTCCGGCCAGGCGCCTTGAGTATCAGAAGCCATCTCCTTACCTTCTTTCCCCTCTTCTTCCACTGCTTCATCTGTATAGGCAGCCTTAACAATAGAAAGATAATAATAAATCGCGATGGCTGTATTGACAGCGGCGAGAATAACGATCCACAGGTGTCCCTGCTGCAAGGTACCGGTTAAGAGAAAGAACTTACCCATAAAACCGACAAAGGGAGGGATACCGGCCAGGGCAAAAAGACTGACTGCCAGAATAAATGACAAGAGCGGCTCCTTTTTATGCAGCCCGGCCAGATCACTGATCTCAAGGTTTTCCCCATCCTTTGAAGCGTGACAGATCACCAGGAAACAAGCCAAATTCATCAGGACATAGCCGGTAATGTAATAGACTGCAAGGCCAAAGCCATCTGCTTTAAAAGTCATCAAGCCGAGCATGATAAATCCGGCATGGGAGATCCCGGAAAAACCAAGTATTCGTTTTATATCCTTTTGTACCAGCGCGCTCAGGTTGCCATAAAACATGGAACAAACAGCCAGGACACAAAAAATTTGCTCCAGAAAATCGGGGTGCCCGTTGGGCAGCGTCAAAAATCGAATCAACAGAGCCACTGCACCAAGTTTTGGTACTGTTGCAACAAAGGCAGTGGTCTCATTACTTGCCCCCTGGTATATATCGGGCACCCAAAAATGCATGGGAAAAACTGCCAGCTTGAAAAGAAAACCGGATAATATGAGCAAAACAGCAACAAAAACAACTGGCTGTGTTGCTAATGGTTCCAAAGCAGGAATAATCTCACGTAGATGGGTCGAGCCGGTAAGACCGAAAACATAGCTCATGCCATAGAGCATAAAACCCGTCGCCATGACCCCGAATAAAATATATTTTATGCCGGCCTCCATCTGAACTCTCAGTCCTGTCCTGTCTTCCCGGAGAGGAACCAGAAGATAGAGGGCAAAAGATGAGAGCTCCAGGGAAACAAAAATGGTGATTAACTCTACCGAGCTTACCAGCATCATCAACCCCAGGACACTTAAACAGAGAAACAGTGAATATTCGGGCTTAACCTCCCTGTTTATCCCTCTGAGGTGTTGCCCAAAAATGGAGACAGCGGCAAACCCGAACCCGATCAACACTTTAAAAAACTGGGAAAACAGGTCAACCTGGTATGAAGCAGAAAAAAGTTGCCCTTTTGCGTTATAGGCAGCGCAGCTGGAAAGAAATACCAGGGCGCCAACTATAACCATGCTTCTGCGGAGGAAATCCTCAGCCGGACTTTTTTGCAAGCTGATGATAAAGTAAAAAAGTGCGCCTGCGATCAGGACAAGCTCAGGGAGAAGAGTCATGGGGTGTGCCTACGTAATTATTCACTTACATTAATGCCTTTACCACTGCAACCTGTTGCGGTTGAACCTGATGGAGCTGTTCCAGCAGGTTCTCAACTGATGGATGGATGAGACCTATAAAAGGCTGCGCCCCTAAGCCTATCCAGAAAACAAAGATCAGAAACGGCACCAATATGATAACCTCCCGGCGGCAGAGATCAGTGAGATAGGTTTGATCGGGATTACTGGTGTCGCCAAACATAATTTTCTGAAGCATGCGCAGCATATAGGCTGCAGCAAGCACCGCGCCGGGAATTGCCGCCAGGGCCAGGAGGACACTGAACTTGAACGTACCAGCTAAAACCAAAAACTCACCTATAAAGGAGTTGGTTCCGGGGAAAGCAAACGACGAGAGGGAGAAAAAAGCCAGAAACATCGCGTACCAGGGCATGACCTTGCCTGCGCCTTTGGCCAAAGCAAGTTCACGACTATGCGTACGCTCATACATCATCCCGACACAAAGAAAAAGAGCGCCGGTGGTAATGCCGTGGTTGATCATCTGTAAGATTGCTCCCTCAACCCCGTTTATATTAAGAACAAAAATTCCCAGGGTAACAAACCCCATATGGCCAACCGAGGAGTAGGCGATCAGCTTTTTCATGTCATGCTGGGCCAGCGCCGTAAATCCGCCGTACAATATTCCGGCAATGGAAAGCCATAAAATATACGGTGCAAACATAAATGTGGCTTCCGGGGTGATGGGCAGGCAAAAACGAAGCATACCGTATGTACCCATTTTCAGCAGGATTGAGGCCAGTATTACTGAACCTGCGGTGGGCGCTTCAACGTGCGCTGCCGGCAGCCAGGTATGGAAAGGAAACATCGGCACCTTGATGGCAAAGGCCAGGAAAAATGCAAGAAAAACCAGGGCCTGAAAGAGGGTTGAATAACTCTGCCACATCATATCAGGTATAAAGAAGCTGCCGGTCTTAAGATAGAGTGCGATAATTGCTACCAGCAGCAGTACCGAGCCTGCCAGGGTATAGAGAAAAAACTTGATGGAGGCATACACCTTGCGTGGCCCGCCCCAGATGGCAATGAGCAGATACATGGGAATGAGCATAAATTCCCAGAAAATGTAAAAGAGGACAAAGTCAAGCGCTACAAACACTCCTGTCATGGAGGTTTCCATGACCAGTAAGCAGAACATGAAGGCAACAACACGTTTTTTTATATAATTCCAGGAAGCAAGAACACAAAAAGGCATGATCAGGGTTGTCAAGATCACCAGAAGAAGAGATATCCCGTCAACACCTACCACATAATTAATACAGAACTGAGGAATCCAGGGGTGCAATTCAGAAAATTGATACCTGGTTGAATTCGGCTCAAAACCGGTCAGCAAAAAAACAGATGCAACCGCAGTGATAAGGGTAATAGCCAGCGACCATTTTTTGGCAAACTCCTCTTGAGGGTACACAAAAAGCACCAGTGCCCCGGCAAGAGGAAAAAATATAAGGAAACTCAGCAGAGGAAACCCTTCATTTATTGATAAGACGTCCATTCCCCATTTCCCTTAAAATAATTGATAAGCAATAAAGGTTACCAGCAGAACCCCGGCCATGCTCGCGGCATAAAAAATAACATGCTGTATCTGACCGCTCTGCATCGTGCGAACCTTGCCCCCAAGCGAACGGACAGACCGGGCAAAGCCATCTACCACACCGTCGATACCATGCCAGTCAAACCAGCTCCAGAATGAACTGACTGTCATAAGAGGCTGAAGCCCAAGGGTTCTGTAGGCTTCACCAAGCACAGTATCAGCCCCTTGTATCGGTCGGCGCACCAGCCAGAGAAAACGTGAACCAAGCCAGCGGTAAAACCAGTCAAGATCAACACTGATGGTGTCTTTCGGCTCAATCAAACCTTTAAGGAGAAAGAACACAAGCACACCAGATCCCAGCATCTGCAAAGTTTCAAATAAATGGTAGACAGTAAAGGGGTCGTAATGAACCGGATACGGCAGCATGGAATACAGGTACCCTGGCGCGCTGCCCACATATATACAGAGCATTGAACCAATGAACATGGCCAGCAGCATATTCCAGGGAGGTTCTCCGGCCTTTTCAAGCGTTTCTTCGCTGCAGTTGTTTGTACCGAAAAAGAGATAGTAAGGCAGTTTCAGGCCGTTATAGAGAAAAGTACCGGCAGCGCCAAACATAAGCAGCCAGGGAACGCAGTGGAGATGTTCTTCAAAGCCGGCAGAAATGATCATGGCTTTTGACACGTACGAGGCAAAAAAAGGTGCCGCCGAGATGGACAAACAACCGACTATCGTAAAAGCCATGGTGATCGGCATCTTGCGATAAAGGCCTCCAAGCTCGGTAAACCTGGTCTTTCCGGTCATGTACAACACCGAACCCGTCCCCATAAACAGCAGACTTTTATAGAGGATATGAACAACGGCATGGGCAGAGGCGCCATTGATTGCCATATCTGTACCGATTCCGACACCGGCTACCATGTAGCCCACTTGAGAAACAATCGACCAGGCAAGCAGGCGGCGGATATCATTTTCCAGCATTGCATATATCACGCCATACAGGGCCATGATCACGCCAAGCACAATGAGGATATCCATTCCGGCACAGGCCCTTGCCAGGGTATAGACTGCTGTCTTGGTAGTAAAGGCGCACAGAAAAACCGCGCCGTTAAAGGAGGCCTCTGAGTAGGCGTCTGGCAGCCAGGAGTGAAGCGGAACCACGGCAGCATTGAGGGCAAAGCCAGCCATAATTAACCAGGTATATACCTGTGGATGGGACACATCCATAAGATTAAATTCTATATCACCCACGGCCTGATACCGAAGGATAATGCCGGCAAGCAAAATAACCCCGCCAGCGGCATGAATGAGCAGGTAGCGGTATCCCGCAGCCAGGCTTTTATCTTTTTTTCGAAACCAGACCAGAAAGACAGAGGAAAAGGCCATCATCTCCCAAAAGAAAAACAGGCTCAGGTAATCACCGCAATAAATAGTGCCCAGAGAACCGGCAACATAAAACCAGGCGGCAATATGCTCACCTGCACGTTTGACGTGCAGGCCGTAAAGCGTGCCTATTACAGCCATAAGCGCCATAATAAAAGCAAAAACGGAAGACAGCTTGTCAACCCGGCCAAAAACAAGCTTCCATTCCATGAACTGGAAAACGGCGAAGTTATCGGAAAGGCTGGCATTATTAACAACCACAGCCAGGGCGAGAAGTGGCAGGAGCAAAAGATAGAGTTTTCTTAATGATCCGCGCATAAAGGGTATCACTAACGCGCCGGCAACGAACAGTAACGAAGGATGAATAAAACCGCTCATTTTTCTGCCTCGTTGAGGTTGCCGCCAAGAGTACGTTCATACAACTCATTGTCTACCTGCAAGCCAAAGCGACCTGTCCACGAGGCAACAAGAAGAAGCGCCAGCGTAGAGGCAAACCCGAATAAAGACCAGAAAGCTGGTATATGTTGTTCAACCCAGGTGTGGGCATGCCCGGTATCTATCTGTAACGAGTATGCCACAATAACAGCAAGCAGACCGCAGAGTACCAGCAGGCAAACAAGGCCTAGTTTTCCAGGTAATCTTATTAACTTTGTCATCCTGTCACCATTTGAACAAATTGCATCATAAAACCGGGAAAAATGCCGATGATTACTGAAAGAGTTACCGCAATGAGAATGGGAACAAGCATACTGAGCGGAGCTTCTCTGATACCTTCATATCTCTGTCCTTCTGGCGGTTTACCAAAGAATGCCTTGAAGGTTACTGGAGCAAAATAGCCGACATTAAGGACAGTTGAGGCAATTAATATCAGCAGGATGCCCACCTGATGTGCTTCCATGGAACCAACCAGCAGGTACCATTTGCTGACAAACCCCGCCACTGGAGGTGCGCCGATCATTGAAAGCGATGCCACGGCAAAGGCGCCGAAGGTAAAGGGCATGGTTCGCCCGAGCCCACTCATCTCAGAGATATATTTTTTATGTGCGGCAATATAAATAGCTCCAGCGCAGAAAAACAAAGTGATTTTTGCAAAGGCGTGGTTGACGATATGGATCAGGCCGCCATCTATGGCATGTGGTGTAAGCATTGCCACGCCCAGGATGATATAGGAGAGCTGACTGACCGTTGAATAGGCCAGACGTGCTTTCAAGTTATCCTTGGATAAGGCAATTACCGAGGCCATAATTATGGTTATTCCTACAAAATAGGCTGTTGGGATGCCCAGATTGAGGACGTTCATGGTCTCAACACCAAAGACATACAGCATGGTGCGTGTAGTACAAAACACCCCAACTTTTACGACTGCAACCGCATGCAAAAGAGCGGAAACCGGAGTCGGTGCAACCATAGCGCCTGGCAGCCAGTGATGAAAAGGCATAACCCCATTTTTGGCAAAACCAAACAGGCAAAATATATAGAGCATGGTTACTATCCAGCCTTCAGTTCCCTTGGGGATGATGCCGGTCATAATATTGTCTGGAAAATCAAGGTGGCCGACCAGTACATAAAGCAGAATCAAGGCTGGCAGGAGAAAGAACTTGGCGGTGGTGGTCAAGTAGACGATATATTTTTTCGCGCCTTCATAGCTCTCCTCATCCTGATGGTGGGCTACCAATGGATACGTACAGATGGACACGATCTCGTAAAAGAGATACATGGTGAAAAGATTGTCAGAAAAAGCCACCCCGATGGCACCGAAGATAGCCAGGGCAAAGCAGGCGTTAAACCTGGTCTGTTCCGGTTCGTCATGGGCCCGCATATACCCCATGGAATAAAAAACCGCGATCGTCCAGAGTGAGGAAGCTACCAGGGCGAAAATCATGGAAAAACCATCAGCCCTCAAGGTGACGGACAGCCCGGGCAGAATCTCAAACAGCTGACAGACCAGCGTGTTACCGGCTTTTATAGCAGGGATCAGCGAAAGCACCACCAGAAGAAGTAAAATCGAACATAAGGAGGAGACAGCTTCCCGCCGGTTTGGTTCCTTGCCGGTCTTAATGACTACCAGGCTGCCTGCAAGTGGCAGCAGCACCGCCAGGAGCAACCTGAAACTGTGAATCGTATTGGTTGAGGCAACAGCGTCCATATATTTGGTGTCTCCGCTTATCCCTGTAGATCTCCGATATCTTCAAGATCAATGGATTTATAATTCCGATAAACCGCAATCACTATGCTGATGGCAATGGCGGCTTCTGCTGCGGCAATAGCCATGATAAACAGGGTAAATATCTGGCCTGTGGCCGGATCAGGTGCGGTAAAACGATTAAAGGCCATAAAATTGGTGGATGCAGCCGCCAGCACAAATTCTGATGAAATAAGCATGCCGATAATGGTTCGGTGCACCACCAGCCCATATACACCGCAGGCAAAGAGAAACGCGCCCAGAATCAAATAGGTCTGCATGCAGTTATAAAGATTAAAAAGAACCATTTTATCTTAACTCCTTCCCCGTCTGGCCAAAACGAGAGCCCCGATAATAGCCATCAAAAGAACAATGGAAATTGCTTCAAAAATAAGCGCATACCTGGTCAGCAGCGAGGTGCCTATACCTTGAATATTGCTGCCGGCCTGTTCGGCTCTGGGAAAAACCTGCCAGTTCGTATTCAGAGCAAGCAGGGAAAAACCGGCAAAAAAAAGTCCGCCCATACTGACAGCCAATGGGCCGATCAGCCTGGAAGGGGCCAGTATCCCCGGCTGGGAATGCTGATCAGGGCTCGACATCATGATACCAAAGGCAATGAGTATGGAGACAGCGCCCACGTAAATCAGCATCTGCATCATGGCAACAAAAGGGCTGAGCAAAAAGTAATACACCCCGGCAAGGCCTGTAAAGCAGACAGCAAGGCCGGACACGGCGCGCACCAGACGGACGGAGGTCACGGCAATCAGTGCTCCTCCAATGACCAGAGACAGGGTAATGAGAAAAATGAAACCAACATAGGTCTCAGCAGAAAAAAATGGAGGTGATGGCGGAAAAGCAAGTGGTTGCATCAATTCTTTCCCTCCAGTCGTGAGACTAACTCCATGATAAAGTCATCTTTATTGAAACTGACCAGATTATATTCCATGGAAAAGCGCAAGGCATTGAAATTACAGCTTTCCACACAGGATCCGCATAGGCTGCACTTGGTGAAGTCAAGCATATAGCTGGTCAGCGATTTTTTCTTCTCGCCTTCCTTTTTTTCAGCAGCAATGGTTATGCAGTCGGAAGGGCAGACCCTCTGGCAGGCCATACAGGCAATACAATTGGGCCTGCCAGTTTCCTCGTTGGGTATCAATTCTATGTGTCCACGAAACCGGTCCGGTAATGTCGGGGTTTCATACGGATAATATTCCGTTACCACCGGCCGGAAAAATTCACGCGCCGTAATCATCAGACCAGTGACCAGACTCTTGCTGCCGGTCAGGATATCACTCCAGTATCCACTCATAATGAAAACACCTTGATAAATGCAGCTGTTATGAGCACGTTGGCAAGGGAAAACGGAATAAGAACCTTCCAGGAAAGATTTAGCAACTTATATACCTGGGTGCGGGGATAGGTCCAGCGTATCCAGATAAAAGTAAAGATAAGCGCATACACCTTAACAATATACCAGCCTATACCAGAAGGAATTGCAGGTATCGGCGAATCCCATCCACCAAGAAACAGTACTGTTGCAAAGGAGGCGCCTAAAACAATATTGATGTATTCGCCCATCATGAACAGACCAAACCCCATGGAGCTGTATTCTGTCATATAGCCTGCTACCAGCTCACTCTCTGCTTCCGCCATATCAAATGGCGCCCGGTTAGTCTCTGCAACGGAACAGATAAAAAAGATTATAAATCCCACCCACATATAAAGAAAATGACCATTTTCCAGACGAAAAATATTCCAGTGCCAGAACCCGCCCAGCTGATCCAGGGCAATATCACGCAGATTCATGGAACCTGAAATCATGACAATGCAAATCAGCGTCAGGAGCATCGGTATTTCGTAGGCCAGGTTCTGGGAAACACCTCGAGCGGCAGAGATGATGGCATATTTGTTAGCAGACGCCCATCCGCCAAGAAGTACAGCCATCATGGAAAGTGAGGCAAGAGCAAAAATAAGCAGGGCTGAAAGCTCCATGGCCCTGGCCTGCAGACCATCTGAAAAGGGGATGACCACCATGGCTGTGATCGCCGGGATCATGGCCAGTACCGGCGCTACCCTGAAAAGAATATGATCAACCCCGCCTGGTATAAGCAGCTGCTTGGTCAGCAGCTTGATTCCGTCAGCCGGTGGCTGTAAAAGTCCCCAGGGCCCCGCTTCCTTGGGTCCTGGACGCCGCTGGATATGCCCTGCTCCCTTTCGTTCACACCATGTCAGGTAGGCCGCGTTGAATGCTGCAAAGACCATTATGCCTGCAAGATACAAAATTGCGCGCCAGATACTTGTTTCCATAATAAACCGTATACGTTCGGGTTAGCGATCAATTTCCGGTATAACCAAGTCCAGGCTTCCCATCATTGCCAGCATGTCAGCGAGCAGCATCCCTTCGGCCACCTCTTCCAGAAGGCTTAAATTGGAAAAGGTTGGCGAACGCAGCTTTAGTTTATACGGATTCTTGCCGCCGTCACAGACAAGACGGTGTCCAAGTGAACCTCGAGCCGTCTCTACCGCAGAGTAATAATACCCTGCTTCTGGTTTGAGCGCCTTGGGCACCTTCGCAGCCATGACCGGACCATCAGGAAGTTTGTCAAGAGCCTGCTCTATAATGCGCATGGATTGTTCTATTTCGTCAACTTTCACCATATACCTGGCCATACAGTCACCTTCTGTATAAACAGGAACATCGAAATCAAACTCCGAATACACGGAATATGGCTCATTCTTGCGAACGTCATAGTTTATGCCTGATCCCCTGGCAACGGCACTGGTCGCGCCATACTTACGGCACTGCTCTGCTGTAATATAGCCTATCCCCTTGACACGATTAATGAAAATAATATTTTCGGTCACCAGACTATGATACAGGCGCGGCAGCCTTGAGCGAAGCCGCTTGATGAACTGGCGGGCGCCGGTTATAAACTCATCATCAATATCATTATACACACCGCCAAATCGCATGTAACAATAGGTCAGACGGGAGCCGGTAATACGTTCCAGCAAATCAATGATCTGCTCACGGTCATCAAAATAATAAAGAAGCGGCGTAAAACCGCCAAGATCAAGCAGGAAAGCCGACCACCAGAGCAGGTGGCTGGCGATACGGTTAAGCTCGACTGTAATGACCCGGATATATTCAGCACGCTCAGGCACTTCGATGCCGACGGCCTTTTCGACCACCATGGCATAGCCATGGTTAAATGCCAGGGCATGAAGATAATCCATCCGCGCGGTATTAGGCATAAACTGGGCAAAAGTTCCTGCCTCAGCCAGTTTTTCATGCATGCGGTGAATATAGCCCAGTACTGGTTCGGCTTTAACCACATACTCACCATCCATGGTGACCTTGACCCGCAGTACCCCATGAGTTGCAGGATGCTGCGGCCCGAGATTAAGAACAAAAGTCTCGTCATGCCGTAGTTCAACAGGAAGCGTCATGGTATATAATCCTTCAAAAGGGGATAAAAGTCAGCATCTTCAGGCAGAAGGATGCGGGTCAGATCAGGATGACCTTCAAACTTGACGCCATAAAAATCAAAGGTTTCCCGCTCATGCCAGTTGGCTCCGGGAATAATCGTGGAAATTGTTGGCAGACAAGGCTGGTCGCGAGGAACAAACACTCTGACCGTTATGCGAAAACTCTCTTCAAAACGTGAATAATCATAAATTATTTCCAGCTGTTCTTTCTTGAGCCAGTCAACGCCTGAAATCGATTCGAGAAAGTATTGATGACTATCTAGAAGTGAGGATATCTCAACCAGCTGTTCTGGAATGCAGATCACGTCAAGGTGGCTCCCGTGCTTTGAGTACTCGGTATCCTGAATCCCTGGCAGCTGTGCCTTCGTTTTTTCGGTTTTCTCCTGCTCCTCATTTGCTGTTTCCGGAACAGTTACCTCCGACTCTCGCGCATGAATAAGCGCACGCAAGGCTTCTCTTGTTTCATTGAGCGTATACATGATTTGAATACCTTGGGCTGTCAGACTTTTGGCCAGCGGCGATGGCCGGTGATTTTCTCTTCCAGAGTGATTATTCCTTCCAGGAGAGCCTCGGGACGAGGCGGACACCCAGGAATATACACATCTACCGGAAACAGCTTGTCTGCGCCTTCAACGACATTATAATTTTCTTTAACTTTGAACGGGCCGCCAGAAATGGCACAGTTCCCCATGGCGATGACCCATTTAGGCTCAGGCATCTGGTCGTATAACGTTTTTACGGCAGGCGCCAGCTTGTTGTTAACCGTTCCTGCAACAATCATTACGTCACTCTGGCGGGGAGAAGGTCGAAAGGCTTCGGCACCAAACCGGGCAATATCATATCTGGAGCCGCCAGTGCACATCATTTCAATGGCACAGCAGGCCAAGCCAAAGGTCATCGGCCAAAGAGAGTTCGCGCGGCTAAGGTTAATCAGTTTATCAGCAAGCGCGAACTGGATTATTGATGATGGTACGTTTTCCGATTCCACTCAAATACTCCTTTGATCCATGCGTAAACAACAGCCAGCGACAAGATACCAACAAAGAGAAAGACTTCGAAAAATGCTCCTATGCCAAACTCCGGATTATTATATACGGTTGCAACCGGAAAAAGAAAAAGCACATCCACATCAAACGCAAGGAAGATAAGCGCATACAGATAGTAAATAATGCCAAATCGAATCCAGGCAGAGCCGATAGGCTCCATGCCGCATTCAACCAGTTGCCTGGTTTTACCCGCAGACTGACGGGTATAGGTCGACGGGCTGAGCAGTTTGACGATAATGATGGGACCAAATCCGAAAAGCAGAGCGCCAATCAGAAAAATGGACACATAGATGATATTAGTGAGATGAACCTGATCCATAGATTAGTTACGCAGACGCGCCTTCATATCAAGTAAAATGATATATTTTATCAAAGCACCTTATGTCATGTTATCGAAAAACCCCTCACCTGTCAAGCCCAATAATGAGCTTTCATTCAGTCAGCAGCTCCTTAGTATCTGTGAATTACTGTCATATTGAAAACATATGAAAAAATATTGAACAAATTGGTTAAGGTGGTACTGTAGGGATCGTTTCAATTTCGATAATATTTTGATTCAATGATCTTGATACAAAAACATGGCCATCACGTTCAGACAACTAGAGATATTCATCGCTGTCGCTGAGACACAGCAGGTCACCAGGGCCAGCAAAAAACTGCTACTGACCCAGTCTGCTGTCAGCATGGCCCTTGGCGAACTGGAGAATCAACTCGGCGGGCCTCTTTTTGATCGTCATGGGCGCAGCCTGCTTTTAAATGATCGCGGCAGGTATCTGCTCCCCCTGTCAAAAAATATCCTCAATCAGGTTGCAAATGTTGAAACCATGCTCTCCGAGCAAAGTGACTCGGTTGCAGGTGTCCTGGAGATAGTAGCCAGTTCGACCATCGGTAATTATGTGCTTCCTCATCTCATTGGCGCATTCATGCACCTTCATCCGGATGCACATCTCAATATGCTGGTAGTGAATACAATAACAGCGGAAAATCTGGTGGCCAAGGGTGAGGCCGATCTGGGCTTTGTTGAAGGTGAAGTCATCGTGGATTCCCTGGTTGGCTCTGACTGGTTCGAAGATGAATTAGGCATTATCGTCAATCCTTCTCACCAGCTTGCTCAGCGTAGTTCTTTCAGTATTCCGGAAGACCTCAGGGAAACGAGCTGGGTGATGCGGGAGGAAGGTTCAGGGACAGCTGAAATATTTACAAAAAAATTGGGCAAGCACGCATCACTTCTCAAGGTTGTAACCAAAACCGGCCATACTGAGGCCATAAAAAAGGCGGTTGAATCGGGAACCAGTGCAGCCTGCCTCTCCATCCTTACCGTTCGCCGTGAAATTGAGAATGGCTGGTTAACCATCTTGCCGATCGAAGGCATTGACATGAAACGCAAGCTGCGTATCATCCAGCACAAAGACAAAATTATTACCCGGTTGATGGCTGAATTCCTCCGCTTCTGCGAAATGGCGACAGAAAGCTTTCACGGAAGCGAATGCCTGTCTATCCCTTCCAATCTGCAAACCTTCCTGGAAAAATACAAGACTGAGAAAAAGCAGCAGGAACAATAAGGAAAACATGGGAACATTTCCATGTTTTCCTGTAACTATTCAAAGAGCCTGTATCGTCCTGGTTTCACTTGCTTTTAAGCCTGTAACTGCTTTCAGAACGCCCAGATTTGGGCAAGCGCGATTGGCAGCGACAGCCCCGCTATGCGGCCAACCGTAATCACCCAAAGATGGGTAACCTGAAGTTTCCACCAGTATTGATCCCGCTTCGTCGGCAGGAAACAGGGATTCCTTCGCCAGAGCCCCCGAACCCAATCCTCAAAGAGGGACAGCCTCTCATACACCTCCTGGTTGAAATTGTAGATGCTGCAGGCACTCATCAAGAGGACGCCGAACTGATTGGCAAAGTGCTCTTCTCGCTTGGAGGGAGGCAATGGAAAGGTAGAATGTAGCCGGGGGAGATTTTGAATAGTAGCGTTTGCAGATAAAATAAAGGTGTTGAAAAGAATACGGAATATTTTAATAAAAACAATTGCTTAAATAGAAAAAAGCCTCCAAGATGGGAAAAAAACAATGTAACACAATTCATTCCCAAAAAAAGAGGCTTTATAAGGGTGTTGAAAAGTACCATACGAGAAGGGTGATGTAGCTATTTTATGACCGATGCGACCGTTTTTTTTTTTGAGTTGCAGGCTTCCCAGAATCAGTTTCGACCTGATTGTTGTTTTTTATCCCGTGATGCTCAGTGCTCAACCAGGATTCGTGCTC
>PDTE01000046.1 GCA_002747135.1 Desulfobulbus propionicus
TTGTAAGAATCAGCAATGGCCTAAAAATACGCCTCAAAAGTCAGGTACAACTGGTGCGCAGTTGCAACGGGGTTGATGCCAAGAGCCTGCAAGGCTGCCTTGTCATCATCCAGGTCATAGGGCTTCATGTTCCAGTCAAATCCGCCTGAATAGTTGAAGTCATAGTACTGATACCCAAAACGAACAAAGGTCTTGGCATACCTGGAGATTATTTCACCGGTTGGCAGGTCGTAGATCAGGTACAGTTCATAGGCATTACCACGGGTGGCCAGTTTAGACATATAGAGATCATCATGACCTGGGGTGAATGCTACCCAGTACTGAGAACCAAAGTTGTATTCAGCACCAATTTTCAAGCCGATATCGTCGAAGTCATAGCGAATACCAGCATAAACGGAATAACCGTCTTCAGAACCGGTATTGGGACCAGTTTGCCCCATGGCCATGCCATAATAATCGTTGAAGATACCGTTGTTGTTAGGATCGGTATGACTCCAGCCACCAGCTATGAAATAATGGAGGTTGTTTACCTGACTCATGTAAATACCGGTCCCATGGTACATCTGACCAACATCCAGCTTGTTTCCGTATCCACCGGCTGCCGGAGGCTGTGCTGCCCCAAAGTTGACAAAATCGCTTTGGAAGTTGGGGTAGTTAAACAGGTTGTAAATACCAAAAAACTGCAGGTTCATGAAGCGGGAATCCGTTTTCATCACGTCCCAGCTGAAACCGCCAAAATCGGTATCATCAAGGGGGGAGTGGGGAGCGGTATCGTGATCATACTGGAGCCCATTTTCAAAGCCACGTCCATAACAGAAGCGCAACCGGCTGCTTCCCATGGCTTCAGTACTCCAATCCCAGGCATAGCCTAAAGTCAGGCCGTCAAAGGGGTAGTCAAAATAGCCCGATGGGGTCGCCATTCTGGTGTCATTCCCCATGCGGAGGTGGGCAGGAGGCCCGTCTGAGGTCGGACGGCGACCAATGGAAAACCACATGGGAAGCCCCCCGATATTATTCCAGTTCACAAAGGCGCGATCCACGTACAGTGCGCTGTCGCTGGGGGTTCGGGTGGCATTCCCATCAAAAATAGGATACCCGCCTGCCAGGTCTGTCGGAGTAGATTGCATGCCCCATGCCTTGTACATGGCAAGTCTTCCTTTGAATTCAACATTTTCCGTTGCTTTCACCCGCATATTGAGACGGAGACGATTGGTCAGGATGGTGTCGTTTTTCTGATCACCCATGGATTGTGTATCATAACCACCTGTCTGGTTCAGGCGCAGCGGTGTGCCAGCACTAAAGACATTACTTGCACTGTAGTAGTCGCCACGGGCACGGAAATCTCCGTAGAAGGTGAAGCGGGATGCCAGATCCCAGGTGTCAGACTTTTCCTCTAAAAGTTCGTCCATGTCATCGACTTTGACCCCATATTCTGCCATGGCTTCATTTTGCTTGGCTAACTGCGCTTTAAGGGCTTCGATCTGTCTGGCAAGCTCTTCAATTTTACTTTCCAGATCCTGCGGAGTAGTACCACCGCCAGCCAATACTGCTCCTGGTACACTGAGTAGACCTGCTAAAGCAAACACTGCTATTTTTTTTGTCATTCTCCCTCCTCCTAGCTTCTTCCTTCCAGAGCTGTCCTGAAATCCCTTGGTACATAGTGGACGAGGACAGGATTACAATAATCTTAGCATACTAGCTGGACAATGGAAGAAAGTCAATGGGTTAGGTGAGAAAGTAAAAAAAATTGTACTTTGATGGGAGGAGGTTGAGGGGCTGAAAACAGCGCACTGCCCACCAGGGATGAGTGGGCAGTGCTATGCATTTTTGATGTTTAAGAGAAGGAAAAGGTGGTCTTGCCTTTTTTACGCCCAACTTTCACACTGCCTCCTTTTTTCAACGCACCAAAAAGGATTTCATCGGTGAGCGGATCGCCAATCTCCTTCATGATGAGTCGTCTCAGCGGGCGTGCACCGTAAGTGGGCTCATAGCCTTTTTCTGCAAGCCAGCGCCTTGCACTGGTGGTCAGTGAAATACGAATGTTTTTTTCAGAGAGCTGGCTTTGGAGTTCACCAACCATCTTTTCGACGATTTTTTCCACCGTGCCCAAGGACAGGGTCGTGAAGGTAATGATGGCATCAAGGCGGTTACGAAATTCGGGGGTAAACAGGTTTTTTATTACTTTCTGGTCCTTACCCTTGGAACTGCCAATAAATCCAATGGATTGCTCGCTTATTTCCCTGGCTCCAGCGTTGGTGGTCATGATCAGGATCACGTTACGAAAATCCGCCCGTCGTCCAGAGTTATCGGTCAGGGTGGAGTGGTCCATCACCTGGAGCAAGATGGAAAACACATCTGGGTGAGCTTTTTCAATCTCGTCCAGCAGCAACACCGAGTAGGGGTGCTTCCGGATGGCATCGGTGAGGAGGCCGCCCTGGTCAAATCCCACATAGCCCGGAGGAGCTCCGATAAGTCTGGCCACCGCATGCTTTTCCATGTATTCG
>PDTE01000043.1 GCA_002747135.1 Desulfobulbus propionicus
AAACCTGTAGCTGCTTTCAGGTTGCCCAGATTCGGGCAAGCACGATTGGCAGCTATAGCCCCTCTATGCGGCGGGTCGTGATCGCCCGAAGATGGGTGATTCGAGAGCAGTTACCCCTGTTTATCCTTTTCCTGCCAATCTGGGCGCAGGTGTAATTCTGTGAGCTGTTTGCGGTTGACCTGGGTCGGAGCTTCGGTAAGTGGACAGGTCGCTTTCTGGGTTTTGGGAAAGGCAATCACCTCCCGAATGGACGACGAGCCTGTCAGAAGCATCATCAACCTGTCTACACCAAAGGCTATTCCTGCATGGGGAGGGGCTCCATAGGTCAGTGCTTTCAAGAGAAAACCGAATTTTTCCCTGGCCTCATCCTCGCTGATGCCAAGCGCAGCAAAAACCTTCTGCTGTACATCGAGAGTGTGGATACGAATAGAACCTCCGCCAATTTCATTACCATTTAAAACCAGATCATAGGCCCGGCTTTTTACTTCACCAGGACTGGTTTGAAGCAGGTCAAGGTGCTCGTCACAGGGTGCAGTGAAGGGGTGGTGCATGGCTGAGTAGCGTTTTTCCTCTTCATCATACTCAAACATCGGGAAATCTGTAACCCAAAGGAAGCTATAGGTGCTGCCGTCAATTAATTCAAGACGACGAGCCAGTTCAAGCCGTAGTTCAGCTAGAACTTGGTGCACGGTAGAGGGTTTATCTGCGCCAAATAATATCAAGTCTCCCGGCTGCGCGTCAAGCGCTTCACCCATAGCCTCAATTTCTGCTGCAGAGAAGAATTTGGTGATGGGGGACTGCCATTCATCCTCCTTTATTTTAATCCAGGCCATGCCCCGTGCGCCGAAACGGCCAGCATAATCGGTAAGATAGTCCAGGTCTTTACGGGAGAATTTACCGCAGTTTCTGGCATTGATAGCCTTGACCACGCCTCCCTTGTCAATGACGGTGTTAAAGACTTTAAAGCCACAGCCCGCGAGTATGCCGGTCAAGTCAACCAGCTCGAAGCCAAAGCGGTTATCTGGTCTGTCTGTGCCAAACCGGCGTATGGCCTCATCATAGGTTATGCGCTGGAATGACTCCTCAAGCTCCAGATCAATGGTAGCCTTAAACAGTGCCTTGATCATGCCCTCAACAGTGGTGAGAACATCCTCTTCATTGACAAAACTCATTTCCATATCGATCTGAGTGAATTCTGGCTGGCGGTCTGCTCGCAGGTCTTCATCCCGAAAACATTTTACTATCTGAAAATAGCGATCCATGCCTGCCATCATCAGGAGCTGCTTGAACAGTTGAGGTGACTGGGGCAGAGCAAAGAATTTACCTGCATTAACCCGGCTAGGCACCAGATAATCCCTGGCTCCTTCAGGTGTTGATCGAGTCAGCATGGGTGTTTCGATCTCAAGAAACTCGTTATTATTAAGATAATGGCGAATTGCCTGCAGTGCCTTGTGACGCATGATCAGGTTAGAGGCAATTTCTGGTCTGCGTAAGTCGAGGTAACGATATTGAAGACGAATGTTGTCAGAGACATCCGTTTCTTCGTCAAGGGGAAATGGTGGCGTTTCACTGGTATTGAGAATGCGCAGTTCTTCAACCAGGATTTCAATGGAACCGGTCTTCAGTTTGGGATTGTCCATATCTTCGGGGCGCTTGTCGACTTTGCCGCGTACAGCAAGAACCCATTCATTGCGCAGTTGATGAGCCTTGGCGTGAACATCTTTGTTTATCACCGGGTTGAACACAACCTGGGTGATGCCCCAGCGATCACGCAGGTCAATAAAAATAACGCCCCCGTGATCCCGTCGGCGCAGAACCCAACCCATGAGAATTACTTCCCGGCCAAGGTCTTCAACAGTCAGTTCACTACAGTTATGTGTTCGCGTCAGCGATCCCATTGGTTCCATATTAGTCTCCTGAGATTACAGGGCACCTTGTGCATAAACGAAAATCAAAAGTATTCGCAACTACTCACCTGGCATGTATCACCCTGGTTTCACTTTCTTTTAATCCTGTAACTGCTTTCAGGTTGCTCAAATTCTGGCAGGCATGATTGGCAGCCATAGCCCCTCTATGCGGTCAATCGTGACCGCCCGTCGCCCGAAGACGGGTGAGCTGGGAGGCAGTTACCTTATCGTTCTTGCATCTCTTCTTAAGCACTTGTTTTTTCTGTTTTTTTTCTCAAATCCGGCAACATGTTCACGAGAAATTCGGACGAAGTATCATGAGCAGGTGATCACATTGCTCGTTGCTGTCTCTGTCCAGCAGAAAAGGCTGTTGCTCCTGGTTTATCATGTTACGCAGCACCGCTTGCCCCTGCTCAAGCTCCTTGTCGCCAATAATGAGGGTAAAACGGGCATTGATTCGATTGGCCAGTTTCATTTGTGCTTTAAGGCTTCGGCCACTGTAGTCCATGGCTGCAAGTATACCTTTTTTCCTGAGCAGATGAATCAGGCGTGTACTCGAACGGATGGCTTCACTTCCAAGAGCCGCAATGAACAGATCACTTTTGGATAAGAGCTGTTTCCTGGTAGTATCCTGCTCCATCAGGAGTACGAGCCGTTCCAGGCCCATAGCAAAACCGATACCAGGCATTGAAGGCCCGCCAAGTTCCTCTATTAAACCGTTGAATCTCCCTCCTCCACCAACTGCGGCCTGGGCTCCAAGATTTTTCGAGAGAAACTCAAAAGTCGTCTGGGTATAATAGTCAAGGCCGCGCACCATGAAACGATTCAAGGTATAGGCAATATCCAGCTCATCCAGAGTTTCCTGGACGACGGCAAAATGAGTGCTGCATTGCTCGCATAGATCGTCCAGCAGGGAAGGCGCGTTCTGCACAATCCGCCTGCAGGAGTCTTTCTTGCAATCAAGCACTCGAAGGGGGTTCAGTCGGGTCCTCCTCCGGCAGTCATTGCAAAGGTCACCCTGGTGCGTTGTCAGAAAAGAGATCAGTTTTTCCCGATACGGAGCTCTGCAGGATATACAGCCCATGGAGTTCAGCTCCAGGCTGGTATCTATTTTCAAGGCGTCGAGCAGTGCCTGGGCCATGGCTATCAGCTCGGCATCAATCTGCGGTTCTTTAGCGCCTATTATTTCGCAGTCAAGCTGATGAAATTGCCGCTGCCGACCCTTTTGCGGGCGTTCATGGCGAAACATGGGGCCAATGGTATACAGCCTCTGGACCGGCTGCTGCACGTGCATGCCATGCTCAATATAGGCCCTCATGATTGAAGCGGTTGCTTCAGGCCGCATGGTAATTCCTTTTTCAGGAAAAGAATACATTTCTTTTTCAACCACATCAGTTGCCTCACCTATGGAGCGGACAAACAGCTCGGTTTTTTCCAGAAGAGGTACCCGTATTTCCTGCATACCGTAGCGTTGAAAAATATCTCTGGCCAGTGATTCAATTTCTTGCCAGAGCAAGGCCTTGTCAGGCAAAATATCTTTAAATCCGTTTATTGCCTTGATACTCAATGAAAGACTCCGTATTATCTGTTATCCATTGCGCAGTGACTAATACAGGGTATCTTGTCCAATAATTTTCTCGTAACTGCTCTCAGCTCACCCTGAACAAGAAAGCTGCTTATTTGAAAAACCCTGTAATATTGAACTGCCAGTATTCTCACGTGACAAAACTGGAAATTTAACTGTAAAAATGATAATAAGTCAAGCTGGTGTGGCGCAATGCCGCAAAAAAGGCTATAAGAGGACTGTACATAGTGTTTTTTTAAAATCAGCAGCAGCTGAAAAGAGGTATATTCGCTGGGCTCACCGATTTCTTGTAACTGATCACGGGCACTTCATCTTTGCCCGATCACCATTTCCCGCATACTCTTGTCCACGAACGTCTCACTTCGCTTGCTTACCTGCGGGAAATGGTGCTTGGCCAATGCTGTTGCACCCGTAGCCAGTTACACGTCAGAAACAGAGAATAACAGTTCAAGTACAGACCCCGTGATTGGTTACGATTTTTTTGTTTTATTCATTTTTCCCCCTGTCACCTTAACCAAAGAGAAGAGTAATGAAGTTGCCTGAATTGAAGATTGGTTCGTTTATCGCCAAAATACCGATTGTGCAGGGAGGGATGTCCATCAGGGTATCAACCTCTGAACTTGCTGTTCCAGTCGCTGAGTGTGGTGGTATCGGTACCATTGGCGGGTCCGGTATTCCCGTTGAAGAACTAAAAACTGATATCCGCAAGGCGAAAAAGGCAACTGAAGGGATTATTGCTGTCAATATCATGTTTGCCATGAAGGATTTCTATGAACTGGTCATGGGCTCTATCGAGGCCGGTGCGGATATGATCGTCACTGGCGCCGGTTTTTCCCGTGATATTTTTAAAATCGGGAAAAAGCAGAATATTCCTATAATTTCTATCGTTTCGTCTCCAAATTTTGCCAAACTGGCGGAAAAACTTGGAGCCTCAGCCATCATCGCAGAAGCCTCAGAAGCAGGCGGACATCTGGGTACAGATAAGAAGCTCAGAGACATGTTTCCCTCGATTCGTAAAGTTGTATCCAAGGTGCCTCTTATTGCTGCAGGAGGAGTGACGAATGGTTTTGAGGTGGCTGAACTCATGGATAAATTCGGCGCAGATGGCGTCCAGATGGCGTCCAGATTTGTTCTGAGTAAAGAATGCTCAGTGTCTCAGAAATTCAAGGATATTTTTTTAAAAGCCACCCAGGGAGATATCCAGCTGGTTACCTCGCCGGTTGGTATGCCTGGTCGGGCTATCCGTACGCCGTTTATTGAAAAAATGAATGCCGGTGAAGACGTGTCTGACACATGTGCCTTTAACTGCTTAAAAAAATGCAGCTACAAGTACTGCATCAACAATCGTCTGACTGCTGCCTGTGAAGGAGACGAAGAAAAGGGATTGTTTTTTTCCGGGGCCAATACGTTTAAAATGGACGATATCTTGTCTGTACGTGAAATCTTTGATAGTTTTGTCAAAGCTGCAGAATCGGTATACCGGGAGATGCCTGAGCAAAAATGTCGGTTCTCCTTTTAACGTTGTTCTGAAGTACCTACTCACATAGCATGTGCGCCCCTGATCCGGATTTCTCATCAGTGAAGGCGGTGGCAGGTTCGATAGTTCTCTGGTAACTCATCATACCTGGGTATATGTGTTGCCAAAATACTGCCGAAGATGATACTGCCTTCACTGGCCTCTGGTGAATACTTTGTCGAAATTTGAGTCTGCTCAACGACATCACATACATTTGTATGTATTTCCTCTCAAATCAGACAAAATGTTCACGAGAAATCCGGGCTGGTTTCACTTGCTTTACGTCTGTAAGTGCTTTCAGCCTGCCCGAAGACAGGTAAGCTGAGAGCAGTTACGTTCCGGGAAAGTCAACGCTTTTTTGCTGTTTACATGGATAAAGAGAGAGAAACAAAGGTTCAAAATGATGCTGATACGTCAGCGTATCCCTTGATTATACCGGAATCGAAGCATCCGCTCCGCGAATCCCAAATAGATCGTGAAGCACTGAAAGTACTGTATCGCCTTCGGGACGCCGGGTTCAAAGGCTACCTCGTCGGGGGTGGAGTTCGTGACCTGTACCTTGGCAAAAAACCCAAGGATTTTGATATATCAACAGATGCCCGTCCGGGCCAGCTTCGTAAACTGTTTCGAAACAGCCGTACCATTGGCCGTCGATTTCGGCTGGTTCAGGTCTTTTATCGAGGGAATAAAACTATTGAAGTATCAACCCTGCGGTCGCAGAGTGAATACGATATAAATGAACCAGACCAGGTGCTGCCCAGTAACAATACCTTTGGCACCCTCGAGGAAGACGCCTTTCGCCGTGACCTGACCATTAACGCCCTGTTCTACGAGGTGGAAAACCATTCAATTATCGACTATACAGGTGGAGTCGATGACTTAGACAAGGGCATTATCAGGATGGTTGGTGATCCAGGACGACGCTTCACCAGAGATCCTGTCAGGATGATGCGTGCAGTTCGTCATGCCTCAAGAACAGGCTTTTCCATTGATGCGAAGACCTTGGCGGCCATTGAGACTCATGCTGAAAAGCTGGTTCTCTGTCCATCCTCACGCCTGCATGATGAAATCGGCAAGGATCTTCGATCGGGAGCATGCAGCAAGTGGGCTGAACTGTGTCTGCAGACCTCACTGTGGCACATTCTTTTTCCCATGTATGCGCAGTATGCTGCCGATGATAATTGGAGGCAGGAAATCGTCAACATCCTCCAGGTGGTGGATCGGCTCTATTCTGCGTCAAGCGGGAACAGGCAGGTGGAGGTGCCTGAACCCATGCTTTTTGCTGCACTCCTTCTCCCCTGGGCCTTAAGACATTTTTCTCTTCTGACGGTTGAACTGAAAGGCCGAATGTATCAACAGCTTGTACATCAGATACGCGATCAACTTGATGCACACATAACAAGGCAGCTTCATGTAAAACGGGCTGTCAAGGATGGTATCACCTCTTTGCTGGTTAATCTCCCCGCCTTTCATCGGCTAAGCCGAGAAAAAAAAATACCCAAGTGGTTACGGCGGAAAAGTTACTATCGAGATTGCAGTCTTTTTTATGAATTATATAAAGAATACAAGGGGACAGGCACATTGCCGGTAGAATCATTTTACAGTACCAGGAAGAGCTACGAACCCATGACATTTCAGGCCAAGGCAAATAAACATCCTGAAAGCTCTTCAAGGGCAAGAGGGAGATTTAAGCCGGCTTTCAGCAGTAAAAAACAGGGAGTCTTTGGTTTGCGCCAGAATCAAGGCTGAGAACCACCGTCTTTGATCTCTATGCTGCAGCTGCTTCCAGGCCACCTGTCTTCGGGCATTCACAACTGGCGCCTAGTGGAGTTACAGCTGCCGATCACACCTGCCCGGATCCGGGCGACCTGAACGCAGGTACAGACCTAAAAGCAGGAGAAACCAAGAAGGTAGATTCTCTGTGAGTAATTACCATGCGCTTTCTATTGTATAATATCCGCTACGCTACTGGAAATGGAACCCTTTTTCACCTGCCATTCCCTTTCGCCGGTTACTTCAGGTACTCAGGGAATCGGCTTCTTGAGATAATTAATTTTATCCATTCTGTTCAGCCTGACATTATCGGACTGGTAGAGGTGGATAGCGGATCATTTCGTACGGATCAGGAGTGTCAGGCCCGGAATATAGCTGACCGGCTCGGATACTATCATGTCATTGAAACCAAATACGCCTGTAGCTCGCTTGCGCAAAAGGTTCCAGTGCTTAAGGCACAGGGGAATGCGGTGCTTTCCAATATGGAAATAGTAAGTCACCGTTTTCATTACTTTGACGAGGGGGTAAAACGGCTTGTGATTCAGGCCTGCATGGAACCGGTAACGGTCTTTCTGGTCCACCTTTCGCTCACCTTTCGTAAACGCCAGTACCAGCTTGAACGTCTTTACCGGCTCATTCGGGAAGTGAACCAACCGGTTATTCTTGCCGGCGATTTTAATGTACTTTGGGGGCAGAGAGAGCTGGAATTATTTTTGGGGGCCACCGGTCTTGTCAGTGCAAATCCAGCAAGAAACCCAACCTTTCCCAGCCGGTCCCCTAAACGTGAGCTTGATTATATCCTGCACAGCAAGGGGGTGAGGGTGACCAATTTCCAGGTAATTGACGCTGCCTATTCCGATCATGCGCCCCTGATATGTGATTTTGAGTGTCAATAGCGAAATATCAGGAAGGCGGCAGGCCGATTATGGAACCGTTTCGTCCAGTTTCCTTTCCCTGCATGCGGCTTCGTCGATAGGAAAAAAAGTCATGGCTGCACTGTGTACACAGGCCCGCTGAATCAATCCGGCCAAGGGTCACCCCCGCCTTGATCAGTTGTATTCTGCTGATCGTCCAGAAATCAAAATAATTTTTTTGAACCTGATATCGGTGCATCCATACAGGAAGCTCTTCCTTGTAATGGATAAATTCTGCGCAGCACGGACCAAGTGAAGGGCTTATCACAGCAATAAGATTCTCTGGTTTTACCTGGAAGTGTTTTTGCAGACAGCTGATAGTCTTCCCAATAATATTGACCACACTGCCTTTCCAGCCATTATGAATGGCTGCAATGACCCTCTTCTCATAATCGTACAGGAGCACTGCCTGGCAGTCAGCCTGCTGGATCAGCAGACCAGCTCCAGGCTGATTGGTAATAAGGGCATCATAACCTGACAATTCCTGTTCCTCCCTGTCTTCACTGATTATTGCTATCTTGTCAGCATGCACCTGTTGAGCTGAGTATAAGCGGAAAAGATTCAAAATCTTTCTTGCCATGTCCCGATTGGCGGTAATGTTCTCTTCATTATCACCGGTATGATAACTGAAATTCAGTGAATTATAAGGTGCCGGGCTATGGCCTCCATGACGGCAAAACATGCCATGGGGGACAGACAGAAGTCTGCTTGTATGGTAGGTGAGATCAGTTGCTGTGCATTGCATAGAAAAGTGGAATATCAAGTAAAAGTAGACATTTCATGCTACGTATTTCTTCTCAAAATAAGCCAACATGCTCATGAGAAATGCGGGTTAAGTCGCCGCTCAAGCTGGCTGACAAGTAATGAGCATGGCAGGGTCAGCATCAGATAAAGAAGGGCAATCGTTGTCCACACCTCAATGGTCAGGTAGGTGGAAGCCATAAGTTGTGTTCCCTGATACGTTAACTCTTGTACAGAAATAACCGACACTATGGAGGAATCCTTGATAAGTGAAATCAGCTGGCCTGCAAGCGGCGGCAGAACTCTTCGAAAAGCCTGCGGCAGAACGACGTGAAAGAGCGTTTGATATCTGGTCAACCCCAGGGCGTATGAGGCCTCCCATTGCTGCCGGCTTATGGACTCAATGCCGGAACGAAAAATTTCAGCAAAATAGGCACTTTCAAAGAGGGCAAGCGTTATCAGGGCAGAAACAAAGGGCACAAAAGTAGAAGATGGAGAAAAACAGAAGCCAAACATGGTCTGTAATAAAGGCGGACTTTTTTCATAAACAGCATCAAGTCCGAGAAAAGCCACAACCTGATCAGCTAAAAAAAAATAAAACAAAAAAATAATGACCAACGGGGGCAGGTTGCGCATGAATTCTATGTAACAACAAGAAACCAATTTACCCAAAAGACTGGTACCTGTCCTGGCAAGC
Organism: Desulfobulbus propionicus; assembly: GCA_002747135.1. GTDB lineage: Bacteria > Desulfobacterota > Desulfobulbia > Desulfobulbales > Desulfobulbaceae > Desulfogranum > Desulfogranum propionicus_A. Next base: position 9,134 of record PDTE01000043.1, read on the forward strand.
GCCATTACCAGACCAAGCAGCAAAGCAGCGGCACCCGCCCAAAAACTGAGCCGGATCGTAGTCAGCAACCCGTCTGTAAGATAATTGGCGACCCATCTTTGCTTTTCCCTGTCATAGCGGAAAAGGTATTGGGGAATTGCGGACCAGTTCCAGCTATACTGTAAGGAAACAGTGATCTTGAAAATAATATACCCTGCTGCGGCAAGCAGCAGGGCCAGAAGAAACAGGTCCAGCAGGGTCAATTTAGGCTGAACTCTACGCATGAAGATATTAGGGGTAACGGTGCAGGAAACCTGTTGACTTAGAGATCTGCTTTCCAGGCTGTGGTTTCAAACCAGTAATGATACCGTTCCTCTATCCAGCCCCTGGAGCGGACGAGCTCAATCCAGTTGTTGAAATAATTCAGGGTATCCACATCTCCCTTGCGCAGACCAAAGCCGATAGGTTCCTTCATGAGCGCCTCGTTAAAAGCGATAAATACCTCTGGCGATTCTGCCGCCTTGTTTTTGGGTAGAGGCTGATCAGAAACCATGGCATGTACGCGCCCGTTCTGCACTTCTTGCACAGCTGAAGGCTCATCATCAAAAAGCCTGAGCCGGGCTTTTGGGAATGCCTTTCTGGCAGCTTCAGCAGCGGTTGAGCCAAGACGAGCAGCAATCATAACATCAGGCTTGTTGAAATCAGCAAGGGTGAAGCCTTCCGCTTTCTTTCTGTTCGCCAGCACCCCCTGCATCGTGTAATAGTACGGGCTGGAAAAGTTAATCTGAAGATTCCGCTTAGGCATAACTGCCATGCCTCCAATAATAACATCAAATTTTCCCGCCACCAGTGAACCGATAATACCTGACCATTTGGTTGGCACAAACTCGATCTCAACCCCCATGTCTTGAGCAAATTTTCTGGCTACATCTATTTCAAAGCCAATCAGTTCCCCTTTTTTATTCTTCATGGCCCAGGGTTCAAAAATATCCATACCGACCCTTATTGTACCACGCTGGGCGATCTGCTCAATGGTGCTCTCCGCTGCAATCTGTTTGATGAGGTCAGCTGCTTGCCCCGTTTGTACCAGACTCACACTTATACAAAACAACAACAGGAACACAGTACGTTTGATTCGATTCATAGCGTTTTTCTCCAGTAGCAATTGATAATTATTAAAAAGGTAAGGGTAACTACTCACTGGGTGTGTAACTCTCTGGTTTTACCTACCTCAAACGTCTAACTGCTCTCAGGTTGCCCATATCTGGACAAGCACGATTGGCAGCTATAGCCCCTCTATGCGGCGGGTCGTGATCGTTCAAAGAGGGGTGAGCGGTGAGGAGTCTTTATTACATACATGTCTCTGGTATTTTCTTCAAGTTCGCAAGGGATAATATTTTTCAAGACATGCAACAAGTAAAGAAACGATCAAGGCCATAAAAAGATATATAGCCGCCACTGTAAACCAGATCTCGAAGGTAAGAAAGGTTTCCGCAATTATGGCCCGCCCTTCCATGGTCAGATCATACACAGCAATGGTGCTTACTAAGGCAGAGTCCTTGACAAGCGAGATGGTCTGGCTGGTCAGGGGAGGGAGTATCCTTCGGAGTGCCTGGGGCAATATTATCTTTATATAGGTCTCGGTTCTGCTTAAGCCCAGACTGAAAGATGCTTCCCACTGCCCCCTGTCAATGGAGACAATACCCGAACGAATGATCTCGGATACATAGGCTCCTTCAAATACACTTAAAGCAAGTACAGCTGTAGAGAACCTGCCAATATCTAAAATTGGGGCCATGACAAAATACAGGAAAAATATCTGAACCAAAAGCGGGGTATTGCGAATGGTTTCCAGGTACACCCTGGCAATGACTTGGCCGACAAGGGAGGATGACAGGCGTAATAAGGCCGTGGCCAGTCCAAAAAAACCGGCCCAAACCAGACTAAGCCCTATTACCTTTAACGTTACAATCAGGCCATAAACGAGCTGGCCAGTGACTATACTGCCATCGACTGACCTGAAAAAATACTGAGGTATCTGCCGCCAGTGCCAGTTATAGGCAAGGGTATCGCCCCCTCGCCATCCCATCCAGATCAATGCGCTGCAGAGCAGTATAAATAAGATGATATCTCGATAAATTTTTCCTGATCGCATGAATATGACGATTTTCCTGAAAATAATGATTGATACACTCTACCATCTTTTGGTACCTTTTCAAGTCGATGATTTATATGAATAGACATTTACCTTTCGTCACGTAACTGATCACAGGCACTTCATCTTTGCCCGATCTCTCTTTCCCGCATACGCTTGTAGAGCGGAAAAGAGTGCTTGCCCTATTCTGTTGCACCTGTGACCAGTTACACGTCAGAAACAGAGAATAACGTAGGAGTACAGACCCCGTGATTGGTTATTTCGTCACTACTCACAGGACATGTATCACCCAGGTTTCTCTGGCTTCAATCCTTTTGAATAATGCCTCCCCTGCTCACCCTTGATAACTTCTCGCTTCGTTTTGCCAGTAAAACAGAGCGGGCTGCAAATAATTTTCGAGCAGAAAAAATCTGTTTTACTGTTGAAGAGGGGCAGACCCATGCGCTGGTGGGAGAATCAGGCTCGGGAAAGTCAGTCACCGCGCTCTCCATTCTTCGCCTTGTAGACGATGTTGCGTCTGTGAAAACAAAAGGAACCATCCTTTTCAATAACATACACATAGACAAGCTGAGCAGGCAGGAAATAAAAAGAATCAGGGGAAATGACATCGCCATGATTTTTCAGGAACCGATGACATCACTCAACCCTGTGTATACTGTCGGAAGCCAGCTCATTGAGCCCCTTAAACTTCACCAGCAAATGTCTGGTGCCAAGGCCGCCAAAAGAGCCTTGAGGCTTCTGGAACGTACTGGCATTGACAATCCGGAATATCGCCTGAGTTGTTACCCCCATCAGCTCTCAGGCGGGCAACGGCAGCGAGTCATGATTGCAATGGCACTCGCCTGCTCGCCCAGACTCCTCATCGCTGATGAACCAACCACTGCGCTGGACATAACCATCCAGGAACAAATACTTGATCTGATCCATGACATCCAGCAGGAATATGCCATGGCCGTACTGCTCATCACTCATGATCTCTCCATGGTCAAAAAAAGAGCAGATACCGTTTCAATCATGCATAAGGGAAAAATAGTCGAACAGGGACCAGTCAAAGCTGTCTTCAAAGACCCAAAGATGAAGTACACAAGAGAACTGCTGAGCGCTGTTCCGGGGAGACGAAAACCACGGAAGAGCAAGCCGCTCCTGATTGAGCTTTGCGATCTCACCTGTACCTATACTTTGAGAAGCAAGCGGCAAGGTCTGCTCAGAAGAAAAAAATCGATCATCAGGGCAGTAGACCGCGTGGATCTTAATATTCACCAGAACCAGACCCTAGGCATAGTCGGTGAGTCAGGCTCTGGCAAGTCCACCTTGGCAATGTGTATTCTGGGTTTATGCTCATACACGGGCCATATTGTCTACCATGGAGAAAACGAGTCGGTGCGATTGTCAACACTTTCCCAGCAAAAGTTCAGGCCGTACAGAAAAGAGATACAGATCGTGTTCCAGGATCCCTACTCTTCGCTTTCACCCAGAATGACAGTGGAAAACATTATTGGCGAAGGGTTGAGGGTGCATTATCCGGAAAAGACGAAAAAAGAGAGAAAACGCCTGATTAACAAGGCCCTAGTTGATGTTGAACTTGATCCGGCAGTGGCTCACCGCTTTTCCCATGAATTTTCCGGAGGACAACGGCAGCGCATAGCCATTGCCAGAGCACTTATCTTGCGGCCTAAACTGCTTATCCTCGACGAACCAACATCTGCCCTTGACATGACTATCCAGAAACAGGTGCTTGACCTGTTGGAAAGATTGCAAAATCAATATCACATGACCTACATTTTCATTTCTCACGATTTGCGCACCATACGCGCTATTGCTGACTATATAATCGTCATGCAGCATGGCAGAGTTGTTGAAAGAGGTGAGGCAGAAGATATCTTTGCCCATCCGCAAAAAGAATATACCAGGGCCCTTTTTAAAGCGGCCTTTCAATAATGTTTGCAGCCTGATGGTTATGCCTCAATCACGACCTGCCACCTCACCTCTCACGCCAGATTTACTCAAAACCATCAGCTGCGGCCCTGGTGTCTACCAGATGCTCAGCAAGAAAGAGGTCATATATGTGGGCAAAGCTGTTAACCTGCGAAAGCGGCTGGCTCAGTACGCACACTTTAGCGGCCCGTCCCATTCCAAAACCCAGGTGATGCTCAGGCATGTTATCCGGGTGGACACTATCCTGACGACCACAGAGAAAGAGGCACTCATCCTGGAAGCCTCGCTCATCAAAAAGCATCGTCCCCGTTATAACGTCATCCTCAGAGACGACAAGAACTACCCTCTTGTCAAAGTGTCAACCGCAGAAGAATGGCCCAGAATAACGGTAACCAGGAAAAAGCTGCGTGACAACAACCGTTATTTTGGCCCCTATGCCTCGGCCGCAGCAATGCGGGCTACACTTAAACTGCTTTATTCTCTCTTCCCTTTGCGGCGATGTAAAAAGGTGCGTCCCAGAAAACGCCCATGTATCAATTTTCAGATGAAACGCTGCCTGGCACCCTGTGTGGGTATGGTTGAACGCGAGGTGTATCTGGGCATGGTTAAAGATGTGCTCCATATTCTGGAAGGGAAAGCCGAGCAGGTGAAAGCTGAGCTCAAAGAACAGATGCAGGCCGCTGCAGAAACGCTGCAATTTGAAAAGGCTGCCTTGTACCGGGATCAGCTCCGCGGCCTGATTACAACGCTTGAACACCAGACAGTGGTGGCCTCACACCATGCAGATCAGGATGTTTACGGCCTTAAGCGGCAGGGCGCAGCTGTTGGTATCGCCATACTTTTTGTCCGTGCAGGGGCAGTCACCGGCGCTCAGACTTTTTTCATACCTGATCCTCTTGGAGATGATGCAGCTCTGCTTTCTGAGGCCATACTGCAATATTATTCCCGGCAACACACTCCGCCTCGAGAAGTGCTGTTGCCTCTGCAGATTGAAGATCAGGAGATGGTTCGGGAATACTTAATGGAGCTTAGAGATGGCACCTGCGATTTTTTTATCCCCAGGCGCGGGAAACGCATGCAACTGATGCAGATGGCCGCAGAAAACGCAGAAAAAGTCTTCTCGGATAAGGACAAAAAAGAAAAAAGCTGGGCTGCTCTGGCAGCAAGTCTGCAATATAAACTTAAACTCAGCCGTCAACCCGAGGTAATAGAATGTCTTGATATTTCCAACCTGCAGGGAAAACAGGCTGTCGGCTCTCTCGTGACTTTTATAAGCGGCGAAAAAGCTGCGTCGCAGTATCGACATTACCGAATTCAGACCAAGGATACCCCTGACGATTATGCCATGATGGCTGAAGTGCTGAAGCGTCGTTTCAGCTCCAGTTCAAAAAAACATTCTTTTCCGGATCTGCTTCTTCTGGATGGTGGAAAAGGGCAGCTTTCAACGGCCTGCAGCATCTTGCAATCACTTGACATCTTTGCGCAAATGGATGTTGCCGGCATTGCCAAAGAAAGGCAGGATGAAGGTGAGAAAATATTCAGGCCTGGAAGAAAAAATCCTGTTATATTAAGGCGAAACGACCCTGCCCTGCTCCTGTTAATGCAGATTCGGGACGAGGCGCACCGCTTCGGCATCACCTTTCACCGGAAACTACGAAGCAAGGCAGCTCTTCATTCCAGGCTGGATGCTTTGGTCGGGATTGGAACTCACAGAAAAACAATCCTGCTCAGGCATTTTGGCAGCGTCAAAAAGATACTTAAAGCCGACCACAAGGCACTGGCCGAAGTGCCCGGGATTGGAGCAAAACTCGCCGAATCTATCTACGCACAACTGCACTCTTCCAGGCAAAATGGGGAGAGAGTTGAGGCTGATTGATACGAAAATAGTTATGTCATACCCGTTGCTCCCGGCTCACCCATCTTCGGGTGATCACGATTGGCCGCATAGAGGGGCTGTAACGGCCAATCGCGCTTACCCAAACTGGGCAGCCTGAACGCAGTCACAGAATTAAAAACAAGTAAAACCAAAATGACAGATGATATGTAAGTAGCTACGACAAAATGTTCACGAGCAATGCCAGCTACGGTGTTGCTTGAATCATAAGCTTAACACTGGCTACCTTACCATCCCGGGTAGCACTGAATTGTATACGTCTTATCAGCTGCTGAAGCCTTGCGGACAGCTTTTTCTTGCCAAAAGTGTCTTGTACAACCACGACCTTGATGATCTTGCCGGTTGTATCCACTATCACATCAAAGGTGACCAGGCCAAACAATTCAGCATGCTCCACCTCACGCAGGATTAGGCTTTGCTGTCTGGCCACAGCTTTTTCTACAGCTGCCTTGTCGAGCTGACCTGTCACCGTAAGCACCTTGAGGGTAACGGACGGACGGACCTGGTCATCTGTATCTGGTGCCGCTTCCTTTTTCTTGCCTTCCACCTTGGGGGGTACCATTGGTTTATAAGGCTTGAGCAGTCTGGAATACTCGGCTTCCTCATGCAGGGACTTATCCCTTGCTGATGGAGCCGCACTCATCTCCATTGTATTGGTCAAGGGAAGCCTTGATCGAACCGTACGTCTCTGCGTCTTGTACCTCATTCCCTTCGCAGCATAGCCCATACCACCTACAGCGCTGTCACCCACACCTTGTGGCAAAGGCAGCGGCTGTTTGACGGTGTCTTTTGGTTTGCCGTCAGTACGTATTTCTGTATCCACAGCCACAAAAGAAGTATAGTCTGTCAATAAGTTGTAGTCTAATCCCAGCCTGGTAATCTGCTGGATGCGCCTGTCATCATGCTGCATCTTGACCATATCAGCAAGACGGACTATACGATGCCGCGCCCAAAGATAGCGGAGCGCTTTATTCTTCAATGAAATTTCGCCTGAACTCAAGCTGATAGTCCTCCTGTAAGGCCTTTCCGCTGTCATGCCCGTAATAGTGACCGTTCCTCTGGGTGCGCCGTGGTATTTACCAAATACAACCACTGGTTTTTTTGCAAACAAGTCTGGCACAAATCTGGGTTCCACATCAGATACCTGCATGCCGTCAAATTTTACCTTGATATCTGTCAGCACCGGGGATTCAATATATTCTTTGAACTGTTTGGCTTTGATTCTGGCTTCAGCTTCGTTCAAGATGATGAAAGGTTCACCCATACCTGCGCGGGCCATGCCCTCAATTAACAGGCGGTTAACCGAAGAGCCAATACCAAAAGAAAAGACATTCCCTTTGTTCAGATTTTGCCTGATGTACTCAAAAACATCTTTCTCGGCAGAGATATAGCCATCTGTCACAATAATCATACTGCGCGAGATATTGTCGTCTACCCGGGGCATGGCCATAGCCGCATGCAGCGCAGGCATCAACTCGGTACCTCCGCCACCGTGCTGATTGTCAATTATCTTAAGTGCCTTTATTTGGTTGGTCAGCGTTGCGGGTATTGATTTTTCTGAAAGGACCGCATTATCACCAGCAAAAAGGATGACATTGAAGAAATCTGCAGGCCGCAGGTTCTTAAAAAGATCATTCATCAATGACTTGGCAGTATTGAGCGGAAAGCCATTCATGGAGCCGGACACGTCAATTATAAAAATGTATTCACGTGGTGTAATCATATTGGTGTTGACACGTTCAGGCGGTTCGAGCATGAGCAAGAAAAAATTCTCTTCCTTCCCAAAATTCATGAGTAAACCGCCCTCAATCTTGTCGCCGGCTAAGCTGTAGCGCACCACCACGTCCCGGTTGTTATGCCTGTTGCTTTCCTGCAACCCAATGGTCGCCATATTTCTGCCAAGGTATTCAATAGCCACATCATGACTTGGACTGGTGAGACCTGCAATCGGGATACCACTGTTCAGCGTTAAAGCAAACTCAAAGGTAAAGGGCGCATCTTTGCCTTCATGCAAATACGGATTCGCTGTCCACTTGTCCCCCGTTCCGGTTGCAGATTCCTGCTGGTTGGTATAACGCGGCCCTGCTACAGTTGGATAAACGAATTCATAAATGTTGTCTTCAGGCACGAGTAATTCTGTATAATTGAGGGCCACCTTGATCTCATCCCCTGGCAGAATGTTACCGACATTCATCTGGAATACATTTGGCCGTTGCTGCTCGAGCAGGGAAGCGGTCTCGCCTTCTTGTAAAGCCTTCTCATAGGTTTCACGCGCCTGCCGGCGTTCCTGGATTTTTGCCTCAATCGTTCGTCTGCCTACAGTCATGCGCATGGCATACACTGCAGCGCGTGAAGAAGCCGGAAAGATGTAAATGGCTTCCAGCGTATTTTTGCCTTCGTTTTTATACACCTGGGTGACCGTGACATCTGCAATCACACCGGAGATGGTAACATCTGCATGCGTACTTCTTAAAGGCAGTCGATCTACCCGGGGATTATCACTTTTAACAAAAAAATAAGGCGAAAGGGTTTTGTCCGGTTCTTCTTTGGCAAGCACATCTGGAGGGGGCAGCAACACTGCACAGGTGCCTGGGCCGGTCATTCCGGTCAAGAGGAGCAGCGCCCCTGCACAACCCGTTAACAGCATCCTTGCAAACCATTGTTTCATCCTTTTCATGATTTTCACCTGTTCCGGGTCAACCGTTGTCTCGTCCGGTAGCGGTGGTTGTGTGCTTCCCCGCTCTTCTCCTGCTTTATGACGAGTACCTGCTGGCTGACCCTGTTCGATAATGTCCGATCGGCACCTGCCCAGTATATATAAAAACAATATGTTAAGAAGACAGCATTGACTGTATCCACATACTGATATGACCAATCTGTTCCGGACAGACGGCATGATCCATGGGATACTTTCTATAATTGACCTGGTAACCAAGCTCTGTAAGTTCTTTCGCTGCCCTTTGGCCCAATGCCTCCGGCACAACTCCGTCATAGGTGCCATGATGAATTTCTATGGGTATTGATGCATTGGCATCATGGCGTTGAATCATTGAACTGGTAGCAAAATAAGTGGACATGGCGAGCAGTCCGCCAAGCGGCTGGGGGTGACTCAGAGCAAGTTGATACGCCACGGCCCCTCCCTGAGAAAAACCAGCCATAAGTATTCTGCTGGCTGAAATCCCACGCTCTACCTCACGGTCGACAAAGCGGCGAACCAGCTCTGCCGAGGCTATGACCTGATCGGTATCAACTTTTCGATCAAGATGCATTTCCAGGATGTCAAACCAGGCAGGCATGACATAGCCACCATTGATGGTCACTGGTCTCTCAGGGGCATGAGGAAATATAAATTTTATTTTATATTCCTGCGGTAACCGCAACTCTGGAATGATTGGGGCAAAATCATGCCCGCTTGCGCCCAGACCATGCAGGATTATGACCACTGCGTCCGGCTGGTCGTGTGTTTGCTGTTCTCTTGCAGGGATAAGTTCCATACTCTTTCACCTTTTTTGGGTCATCGTACATAATTTAATTACAGCCTTGAAGCATGTGAAACCAAGGTGGTACATGCCCTGTGAGGAGTTACTGCAGGGAACGAGTAACCACTTCAGTCGCATCATCAGAGAGGCCGTCTGTCGCCGCCAATTCATTGAGCTGTTTTTTTATCAATTGCTGTCGCTTTGTATCATATCGTTGCCAGAAGGTAAACGGGGTAAGCAGCCTGGCCGCAATCTGTGGATTTTTAGGATCCAGGATGCGGACAGTTTCGGTAAGGAACTCGTACCCCTGCCCGTTCAGGGCATGAAACTGGGCATGGTTGGAGCTGCAAAAAGTGGCGATAAGGGAACGAACCTTGTTGGGGTTGGCAAAACTGAACACTTCGTGTTTCGTAAGATTTTTTACTCTTTGCAAGGTGCCGGGCAGGCTGCATCCAGCCTGTATCATCAACCATTTATCCATCACTAACGGATCGGTCTTCCAGGTCAGGTAAAAATCATCCAGTAATTCTTCGCCCTTCTCCAGATCCAGATTGACCACTGCCTGCAGCGAGGCTATCCGGTCGGTCATATTGTCGCTTTGTTGATACTGCTGCACGCCTAGTTCCAGCATCCTGGCTTTCCCTGAAGAAGCATCTTCATCAATAGCGGTAAGAAGATAGGACAGGCAGCAATTTTTCAGCGCTCTTTTCCCGTTTTCCACAGGAGAGTATTTATAAAAGCGACTTTTAAGCTGCTCATATCTCATAAGAAATTTTTCTCTCAACATGCCGGTTATCTGCTGACAAAAGCGGATGCGTACGGTAAAGACCGCCTCTGGATCAACGGTATCCATCTGCTGGCCAATCCAGTTCTCAGATGGCAGGGTCAACGCCATGGCCAGAAAGGCGGGATCAGCCTCCAGGTCATCGAGCAGGCCTGCTGCTCCTGATATCAGTGTCTCGTCTGCTATAACTTCCCTGCCGCTTTGAAAGCGCTCTATCTGCTCAAGGATACATTGCAAAGCAAGACTCTGACCGGCATCCCATCGACTGAAAGGATCTGGGTCATGAGCCATGAGCAGAGACAGGTCCTGTTTCTCACGGTGGATATCAATGTTAACTGGAGCTGAAAAATTACGTAAAACAGAGACAACCGGTTCTTGTTCGGCCTGAAAGACAAAACTCTGCTGCTCATCTGTAAGAGCTAGTACCATAGTGCCATTCTCAGCCTTCTCCTGGTTTTTCCCAATCAGCTCTGGCGTCAGCGGGTTGCCGTTGCCTGTCATAAAACCAATTGCCAATGGAATATGAAATGGCTTTTTATTGCTTGTTTCAGCCGTGGGCGGGCAGGTTTGCTGAATATGCAGGGTAAAGGTTTTTTCCTTCTCATTAAACTGCGTCACAATCTTAAGCTCAGGTGTACCGGCCTGGGAATACCAGAGCTGAAACTGACTGAGATCAAAGTTGTTTGCATCAGCCATGGCCTGAAGAAAATCATCGCAGGTAACGGCACAGCCATCGTGCCGCTCAAAATAGAGGTCCATTCCACGACGAAACCCTTGCCGGCCCAGCATGGTGTGCAGCATACGAATAACTTCCGCACCTTTGTTATACACGGTAAGGGTGTAAAAATTATTGATCTCCACAAAGGAATGCGGACGGACAGGGTGTGACATGGGGCCGGCATCTTCCCGGAACTGAAAAGAACGGATAATGTTGGCGTCTTCTATGCGCTTGACCGCCCGCGAGCCCATATCTGCCGAGAATTCCTGATCCCGGAAAACAGTCAACCCTTCTTTCAGGGAAAGCTGAAACCAGTCTCTGCAGGTAATGCGATTGCCGGTCCAGTTATGAAAATATTCATGTCCAATAACGCCCTCTATTCCATCATAATCCTTGTCCGTAGCTGTTTCAGGAGTAGCCAGTACATATTTTGAATTAAAGACATTGAGTCCCTTGTTCTCCATGGCACCCATGTTGAAATCATCTACAGCCACAATCATATATCTGTCCAGGTCATACTCCCGGCCATAAGCTTTCTCGTCCCACAGCATCGATTTTTGCAAGGAACGCATGGCATGGCTGCATTTTCCCTGGTTTCGCTCTTCAACATAAATCTGCAGGAGAATATCTCTTCCGGACATTGTTGTGAAGCTATCTTCAATGCAGACAAGATCACCTGCGACCAACGCAAAAAGGTAGGACGGTTTTTTAAAAGGATCATGCCAGGTTGCGAAATGACGGCCATCTTCCAGCTCTCCCTGATCAATCAGGTTACCGTTGGCCAGTAAGACGGGACACTGCCGTTTATCGGCGACAATGGTGGTTGTAAAAACAGCCATAACATCAGGTCTGTCAGGAAAACAGGTTATGCGCCGAAAACCTTCAGGTTCACACTGGGTGCAGTAGTTCCCTGATGAAAGATACAGTCCTTCAAGTGCGGTATTGGCCTTTGGGTCAATGAGGGTCTCAATCTTAACGGTGAAGACAGCCTGTGGGACATCAGGGAGGGTGAGTATGCCATCCTGAAAGCGGTATTCACCTTCATGCAGCTCCTTTTGGTCAAGAACAACGCGGGCAAGATGCAGATGTTCACCATTGAGTTGAAACGGTGCGGGCTTGCCATTTGGACGACAGGTCAGCGTCGTCTTAACCCTGGTATTGTTTTCTTCCAGTTCAAAGCGCAGTTTCACCTCATCCACCAGATATGCTGGCGGCCGGTAATCTTTAAGAAATATTTCCTTTTTTTGTTGTGTCATGGCGGGTATCAATGCTTATTCTTGGATTTTTATCCGAAACTCTGTCCGGAGCCAGAAAGTGGCGGCCCGAAGTTTCTGTTTCATCTTTTGTTGTGCTTGTGCGGCGAGAATGGACGTTTATATGAAAGGCGCCCGGCAGAAGTGCTGGGCATCTCCCGCCGAAGTGACGTGTTTTCATGATGCGCCCATGGCATTGGCCAACCTGCTCCAGACATGCTGGCTACTGGAAATATATAGTAGAACCGCTTTTTTGTAAAAAGGCAATGCCTGGTTTTCCTGTCTGTGGTAATTGTTTTTGTCATGACGCTTCAAACAGATATATGCATCATCGGTGGGGGCCCAGGTGGGCTTACCTGTGCCCAGATATTGGCTGAAAACGGCAGACAGGTTACTCTTGTTGAAAGAAAACCAGAGCCAGGACCAAAGGTCTGCGCAGGCGGCATCACCTGGCACGGTTTTCTGCAACACGTCCCGGCAGGATTGATCCAGAAATCTTTTACCAGACAGCATATCTATACCCCCTGGCAGCATGTTCAGATACATGAAAAGCAACCCATCGTTGCTACGGTTGATCGAGAAGACCTGGGCCGCTGGATGGCTGAAAAAGCGACTTTAGCCGGTGCGACCATACTTTCAGATACCAAAGCTCTCAGCATTGATGGCAATCAGCTCAAGATCTTGACAAAAAATTCGACGCGAACAATACAATATACTCATCTGGTTGGAGCTGATGGAGCAAACTCAATGGTACGAAGGTCCCTTGGGCTTTCTGCGAAAGCTGTCGGTATTGGTCTTAACGCCTTTTTACCCATAACCCGTACTGCCATGGAATGGCACCTGCGCCCTCAATACTTCCGGCATGGTTATGGCTGGATATTTCCCCATGGAAAAACCATATCCATCGGTGCCTATACAGAGCGGCATACCCTGCCAGTGTCGCAGCTCAAACAGAACCTGATCAACTGGGCACGTGAACGTGATATTTTACTGCCGGAAAAGAGTATCCGAGCGGGTTTAATCAATTTTGATTATCAGGGGCATGCCTTTGGTAACCGCTGGCTTGTAGGAGAAGCGGCAGGGCTTGCCTCTGGATTGACCGGAGAAGGGATATACCCGGCTATCGTCTCGGCACGTGCTGTCAGCTATGCCATTCTTCAGCCTGATTATACCCCCACAGAACTGACCAATATGATTCATTGTCAAAAACGCCACAATGCCGTGCTCAAGTTTGCCGGAAAATATCCACGGTTTGGCAATATACTGATGAATACCCTGGTACTGCTGCTACGCCTGAAGATCCTTAATTTTCACATGTTAGAAATGGCGTAACTACTCACTGGGTGTGTAACTCTCTGGTTTTACATACCTCAAACGTGTAACTGCTCTCAGGTTGCCCCTATTTGGACAAGCACGATTGGCAGCTA
>PDTE01000021.1 GCA_002747135.1 Desulfobulbus propionicus
CATAGCTGACAAAGCACTATGAAACGACAACCATCAATTGATAAAAAACAGACGTTTCTGAATATTGTCCTCAATTGCCACTTTTTTGTGTTGCACCCCAACTGATTAATAAAATCGGTCCAAAGTATCTTTCGTTCTTTTTTAACAGATTTGTTCGTTGTGCTCGCATCCTGCGAATGCACAGGCATCACGCCGGATTGAAAAGAGTTCAATAGGCTCGACACGTTGTAAAATCAAGCCCTTAGCTCTAAGTTTACACCCACTTTATGAGTTTAGGCAAATATTTTTTTGTTAATGGTCAATTAGTACCTTACTCTTCATTTCCTGTCATAAAAAACAAGAAAATCAGGCAGCGATTTTCATTAAATTTTCAGTAGATGCATCCAGTATCACGTTTAGCCCGGATTTCTCATGAACATGTTGTCTGATTTGAAAAGAAACACATAAAAACAGATGAATGTGATGTCCGTGAGCAGTCTTGAATTTCGCCAAAATGTTCACCAGAGCTCAGCTCAGGCGGCACCATCTTCGCCAGTATTTTGGCAACACAAATTCTGGCACTACAAGAAAAACCTGATTTAGCGTTTTACGAAAAACCTTCATTGCAAAGCATTTTGAGAATCTTTATTACAAACTTGGGTTAAGGTCCTTCATGCTGTTTTTATGGCGGCAACCGAACCGATCAGGCCAGGGAGTAAATTCAAACGAGAACACAAGGTCAATAAGCGAGAGTTCCATATGAATTAGGCGAGGTTAAAGGCGTATTTCAGCATCATCTGGGCAGTAGGGGATTTTTCGTTGGCGATGCAGGCCCATTCAAGAGCCACCTTTTCCAGCTCTCGATGGGGGACGACCTTATTGACCATCCCCATGTCAAAGGCATCCTGGGCACTGTATTCAAGGCCAAGGAAGAAGATCTCCCTGCCCCGCTTCTGGCCCACTGACTTGGCAAGGTAAGCAGAACCGTATCCAGCATCAAAGCTGGCAACATCGGCGTCTTTTTGCTGGAAGACCGCATGTTCCGCTGAGGCAAGGGTGAGGTCGCAGACAGCGTGGAGAGAGTGGCCACCACCCACGCAATAGCCAGGGACCACTGCTATGACAATTTTGGGCATAAAACGGATAAGTCGCTGCACTTCAAGAATGTGCATCCGCCCCAGATCTGTGGGAATTTGCCCCTCTCTTCCTTCATAGCGGTATCCATCAGCTTTTCGCACTCTCTGGTCTCCTCCCGAAGAGAAGGCCCAGCCGCCATCTTTGGGGCTTGGGCCGTTACCGGTAAGGATGACGACCCCGATGCTGGGGTTGGTCCGGGCATGTTCCAGTGCGGTGTACAGTTCATCAACCGTTTTTGGTCTGAAGGCATTGCGGCATTCAGGACGGTTGAACGCGATTCGCACCGTTTTCCCTATTCTTGCCACGTGGTAGGTAATGTCTTCAAAATCAAAGCCGTCAACGGGATTCCAGTCTTCTTCGTAAAATATCTCAGAAACCATCTTTTTCTCCTTGTAAGATTGTCGTTATGCCAATGCATTATCCACCGTTTTCTGTCTCTTTATCTTACCCGATGAGGTGAGGGAAAACTGTTTAACACAGATAATTTTCCTGGGAACCTCATATTTCCCGACTACTGTCCTGATCGCGGACAACAGGGCCGCAAGTTCTGTACTCTTTTTGGGAAGGGATTCGAGAAAAAGGGTGACGGACTGGCCCAGTACAGGATCGGCAACAGCATGAATAAAATACCGATAATCCTGCAAAATGGTCTCCAGTTTTTCCTCAACCTTTTCCGGGTAAATCTTCAAGCCTCCAGAGTTGATCACGTTATCGGTTCTGCCAAGCAGTGCGAACTGTGTCGTCGAGTGCAGCCGGACGATATCGTTCGTTACCAGCCGGTCAATTCCTAAATGAGGAGCACTTATGACCAGCTGCCCCCGGCTGTTGACAGTACAGGAGACACCAGCCATGGCGGTAAAGAGCTTTTTCGTGGTGGTGCCGATTTTCTGCAGGGCGATATGGGAGCAGGTTTCTGTCATACCATATCCCAGATAACAATTACAGCTGCATCGCGGGCCGTATTCTTCCAGTTTGCGATGGAGTCGATTGTTGAGTGCTGTTCCCCCCAGCAGAATGTTTTCGATTCTGCCGAGAATTTTTACAATATCATTTTCTGGATAGCTTCCGGCAAAGAGTCTCTCAAGCTGCATTGGGACAAGGGGAGCCATCTTGATTTTCACTTCCCCCGATTGTTGCAGCGGATTCTGGGATGGGGGGATGGCAAGGAGGTTGAGCCCCGAGACGAAGGCCCGGACAACGGTCATCTTGCCAGCGATGAAGTCTGTCGGAAGGCACAGCAATATCGTGTCCCCTCGCCTGAAACGAAAAAAGGATGCAGTTGCCTCTGCCGAGGCGATCAGGGCCTTCTTGGGCACATCGATGATTTTTGGTGCTCCCGTTGAACCCGAGGTCTGTAATTGAATCAGCTGGGAGTCATCCAGCCATTGACCGATGAACTGGTAGAGAGGTTGCAGCCATTGCTCTTTTTCCGGCAGTTGTCCATATACTTTTGCCAGTTCAAGAAGCTCGTCGTGGCTGTAAACCCTTCCGTTTATACTCAACTCCGGGAATTTCACTGTCTGGCCTGCAAGGTATCGCTGAACCTGAGGTTCGCATAATCCCATGAAGTGGAATCATCAAACCAGAGCATGTCGTTTTTCAGGAAGAGAGGCGAGGAGATGTTGTTGCGGTAAATTTGTCCGGTACCCAGGCCTTGTGGCCTTCTGATTTCCATATTTGCAACCCACTGGGCGATGGCGTTTAAACCGATATTTGACTCAAGGGCCGAGGTGACCCACCAGTCTGTCTGCATCTCTGCCGCCACGTCGATCCACTGCTGCGTTCTGGCAAACCCTCCCAGGAGTGAAGGTTTCAAAATGATATATTGTGGTCGCAAGCAGCTAAGCAGATTCCTCTTCTCAGGATCGCTCACGCCAATCAGTTCCTCGTCAAGAGCAATGGGGACGGGAGATTTTTCACAAAGAAGGCGCATGGTTTCCCACTGACGGGGCCAGATTGGCTGCTCGATTGAATGGAGGTGGAATGTCGCCAGCTTCTGAAGTTTCTGGAGGGCTTCTTCTGGCCGAAAGGCACCATTAGCATCAACTCTCAATTCAAGGTCATGGCGATTGTATCTGGCACGCAATCTCCGGAGAATCTCACATTCGGCAGGAAAATCGAGGGAACCAATTTTCAATTTCAGACAGGAGTTGCCTCCGGCAAGTTTTGCATCGATCTGTGCCTGCATGAATTGCGGATCTCCCATCCATATCAGGCCGTTAATAGGAATCCCTTCTGTTCCTTTGGTAAAATCTGAAGGATAAAGAATGCCATCTCTGGCGGATCGGGCGTCCAGCAATGCCGCTTCCAGACCGAACTGGATGCAGGGAAAGGTATCATGCACTTGCCTGTAGTGCTTTTGGTACCGGGTTATATCGTTGCAGATCTTGTCCAGCACAGGTTCAATGCCGGTCACCTTGTCGACGCTCAGACCATCTATGGGACTGCACTCTCCAATTCCAAGGAGCTTGGGAGAGTGTGCATCGTACAGAAGCAGGTACCAGGTATCTTTCTCATGAAGCATTCCTCTGGATGTTCCTGCGGGGGTGACGAACTTCAGCGTTTTCTTCTTCCATGTCGCACGGTACACAATTATCTCCTGGGAGGCAGCAGGCTATATTCCTGTCAATATGTTTGGCAAAAGGTAACTGCTCACAGCTCACCCCCTCTTTGAACGATCACGACCCGCCGCATAGAGGGGCTATAGCTGCCAATCGTGCTTGTCCAAATAGGGGCAACCTGAGAGCAGTTACACGTTTGAGTATTTCAACCAACCTTGGTTTGTTGGGGATACGGGCTGCAAGTTGCGTGAAAAATTCAGGTGAAACGTCACTGCTGCAACAAATATACTCAAGACCAGAATCTTCAGCGGTATTTTTTGCGTTCTGGCTGTGGGCGCACACAAAATACTTTTCTGCCTCGGGCAGGTCCCGTGCCCCGGGGAGCATGTTAAAAATACCGCCACCATGATTGTTGAGAACAATGATAGTCAGATTTACGGGGAGTTTTTCTTCCGGCCAGCTGGTACGCCAGAGCGCATTCCTGTCGTAAAAAAAAGCGATATCTCCGATAAGCAGCCAGTGTGGCCGCTTGGGATCTGCCAGGGCATGGCCAAGGGCAGTGCTGAGGCATCCGTCGATACCCGATGTCCCCCGATTGGAGAACACCTCGGCCACTTCCTTGCCGATACCTGCAAGGCTTGCGTATCGTACTGTCATGCTGTTGCCCAGGTGAAGTACCGTATCCCTTGGCAGTGCCTTTATCGCGGAGAAAACTGCCCGGAACTCTCCGGAAGAGAGTTCTACCTGAGAGTTCCGAAAGAAATCGTGTACAACCTGCGCCGATTTCTTCCCAAGGAGTTGCCAGGTCTGGATAAATTTTCGGTCGTCCTTGTCCCGATCCTCTTGTCCTCTTGGATGACCGAGAATATTCTCGATAAAATCGGCAGGTTCCAGACGGATGACCCGTGTCAGTTTCTGGAACGTGTCTGCCGCTTCTCCATAGGGCTGGATATGCCAGTGCTGTTCTATCTGACAGGATCGGAGAAAATTTTTCAACTTTTTGGAAAGAACGGACTGGCCAAAGGAGATCAGGAGATCAATTGCCGTAGCCGGGCCAAGATCGGGGGTATCGAGCAGCCCGTCCGTTATATGGATAATTCCCTCGACTCCATGCAGATTGGCAAGGATATCCCCGACCACGACTCTGTCGACTGCTGCGAGTTGTTGGAGTAATATACGAAGATGTTCGCTGTAACGGGCTTGTCCCGCCAGGAGAAGGATTCGCTGTGCAGAGCCGACGTCTTTGCGCAGTCTTTCACGGATCTGGGGGGCAAGAACCAGATCCGCAGCGACTGTCTCAATGGTACGACCAGGCGGCAGCACTGGCAGCCCTTCCTGCAACAGGGCATCATAAAAGGGTTCGCGGATCGGGATATTTATCTGTACCGGGCCTTTTGGCCCTTCTTCTGCGAGGTTCACTGCCTCGGATACCGACCGGAAAAAATGCCAGCGGCCATCTTTGTGACTGGTGTCTACCGGCAGGTTGAAACATTTTTTGCAATGTTGTGCATAAACGTCAGGCTGATGAATGGCTTGGCCATCCTGCTGGTCGATCCATTCCGGTGGTCTGTCGGCAGTAATCACCAGCAGGGGGACATGCTGGTAATATGCCTCGGCAATAGCGGGGGAATAGTTCAGGGAGGCGGTGCCGGAAGTACATACCAGCGTGACCACTGTTTTGCTCTGCTGTGCGATACCCAGGGCCAGATAACCTGCACTCCGCTCATCCAGAGAGATATGGACAGTGATACCCTCGCACCGGGCAAACCCTACAGTCAGCGGCCCACTGCGTGAGCCGGGAGAGATTACGACATGCTGAATCCCTTTTTGTCTACAGAGTCTGGCGACGGCTGATCCAGGGCTATTCATGGGGAGACCTTGTCTTGATTTTTTGTTGTAAAAGATGGGCATCAGAGAGAACGGCCTGCATCACTTCGAGTTTGGCTTCGATCTCCTCCCATTCGTGTTCCGGTACGGAATCGGCAGTGATTCCTGCTCCGGCGAAAAGTTCCGCTGCTCCCTGGCCAAGGTGCATACAGCGTATATTGACAAACGCGGTGATCTTCGAATCAAAATTTACTGGCCCCAGAAATCCTGCATAGTGCTTGCGAGGAAACGGTTCGTTCTTGTGGATAAACTGTGCTGCAATGTCCTTGGGTTGACCGCAAACCGCAGGGGTAGGGTGGAGGGTCTTGAGCGTTTGCAGGGCTTTTTTCATGGTGAAGTTTTCCATCTGCCAATAGAGATCCCTCCTGAGATGAACCAGCTTACCCACTCTGTGAGAGTGTCGTTCTCCTATCGTATATTTTCCCAGGTGCATCTTGCGGATGAGTTCCTGCAGATATTCGTCTACCACATTGTGTTCATGGTATTCTTTTTCTTCCCATGCCGGCATCGTTCCATGGGGATCCATTTGCCGGGTTCCGGCGAGGGCCATGGTATGAGCCCTGTTGCGGGAATCGATCTCAAGCAGAAGCTCGGGGCTGGCTCCTGCCCATGTTCCGTGTCGCGGAGTGGAAATCAGGGAGACAAGTGTGTCGGGATAGAGGGCTTTCAGGGATGCGAAAATCTCGGCGCAACGGATTTGGGAAACAAGAGTGATAAACTGGTTCCTGGCCAGGACGACCTTTGCAAATATCTCCTTCTGTATCTGGCTGATTGCCGTGCGAACCATTTCGATAAAGTCGTGACGATGCTGCGGGGTACTGTCTGCAAATATTCTGTCATTTACATGGTAAGTTTGGGAATGTGAGTCGATATGCCGATGCAGGCTTGATTCAAAAGCCTGCCGTCTGGAGAGAGCTGTGTTGCCATGCCAGTGCAGTGCAAGGTTATTGTTATCAGCTACAAGCTCTATCTCGCGCTCGATAAAGGAAAACTGGCCATAGCAGCTGGTGCCGGGGGGCGTGAACGGACCAAGAATAAAGCCGTTTCGCTTGTCAATGGAGCAGACCTTTACAGTATCGATGTCCTGGAGGGAGATAATCAGCCTCCAGCCTCTTTGTCCGGGAAGAGACCACAGGGCGACGGCACCACCATGTTCTCTTGCGGCAGCGAGTATTGCATTGACCAGGGTGGGTAATGGTTTCTGATAGGTTGTCATTATCATCCGGTCAGGTCAAGGAATACGGCGGCGGGAAAGGGAAGGCGTGTCCCGTCCATGTGATGCTGATAAACCGGCATGGCCGGGCAGACAACCTGCCTGCCATGACAATGCGTGAAAATCAGCCTGACAGGATACCTGCACCTGTACTCTCGGTCGATTTGGGTCTGAAGATGATTCTCTTTCACTGGTATATTACAGCGATATGATAAAAAACATGAAAAACGAATGTCCTTAAAGGTCAGGCACCCAGTTTCAGGGAGATTTTCCTGGCAAGAGCAGAAACCGACAAAATAGCAAACGATGCCCCAGAGTGCTATCAAAAAAGTGCCATCCTGACAATCATGTCGAAAAAGTGACCCGTCAGGTCGTATTTCCTGGGGGGGGAATGGCTGGTCGTTGAGACTGTCGATACAACCTGGATTGGGATGTAAGGGGGGCAGCCAGAAGAGCCATAAAAGCATTGCTCAATTACAAGGTTAATTTCAAGGGATTTGTTTGCCAAAGCCCTCAACTGGACAAAAAGCGTGAAGCCCTCTTGGTGCCGGTTAAGGCCCGTAAAAACAGCAAGGCGAAATGCTCACGATGCAGCACTGCCGGACCAGCCTGTAATCATCTTTCGGATCGGGAATTTTTGCTTCCCCCGCTTTGGAATATACTGGTTGTTCTGGTGTACAGGATGAGGCGGGTTGTAACCAATCACAGGGGCTGTACTTTAGTACCTTACTCTTCATTTCCTGTCATAAAAAACAAGAAATTATTTGAGGTGTAAGGCCTCTTGGGTTGCGGGTTTTCCGCATTAGGTGTTACTCTCTGGTTCTGACGTGTAACTGGTCACGGGTGCAACAGCATTGTCCGCTCACCATTTCCCGCTATACAAGGGTATGCGGGCAATGGTGAGCGGACAAGGATGAAGTGCCTGTGATCAGTTACGGCGGGTTGCATGCCCACAGTGTAATAAAGGCAAGGCTTAAGCAAGCCAGTTACAATTTCAAATCTTAAATTTTTGAACAATTGTTTCTAACGTTTTAGCAAGTTTTGAAATGCTCACAACACTACTGTTAATCGATTGGCTGCTTTCTTTAACTTCACAAGCACTCTGGTTAATCTCTTTCATATCAGTAGTAATTTCATCGACCATACTGGAAGAACTATTAAGATTTTCATTAACCCCCTGAACTTCGTTCGCTGTATTATTGAGTTGCTCGAAAATTTCTCTCGCAGTGTCAAGCTGGTCATTAATTTCTCGTGAAATCTGAGACATTATTTCATCAGTGTTGTTAATTATCGCCAGAATATCATTTATAGCTGTCACTGAATTTAATGTTGTGTCTTGAACTTTTGTAATTCGTTGTGCAATTTCATTGGTTGCGTCTGTTGTTTGCTTTGCAAGATCTTTAATTTCATTTGCCACAACGGCAAATCCTTTTCCTGCATCTCCGGCCCTTGCAGCTTCAATTGTCGCATTCAAGGCAAGAAGATTAGTTTGGTCAGATATTGCTGAGATGGTATCCGTAACCTTGCTGATTTCTTCTGCAGCCGCGCCCAGACTGACAACCTCTTCAGAAACTTCTTGCGCTCTTTTCACTGCATTTTGAGTAATTTGACTTCCCTTTTCAGTGTTTTGGGAAACATTTTGAATCTTCGCAGTAATCTCTTCGGTTGACTGAACAACCATCTGAATATTGGTTGTAGTATTTTCTACCATTGAAGCAGAATCATTTATTTGGACATTAGTTCTATCAGTATTGTCGGTAATACTTTGTATTTTCTGGGCATTCGTCACAGAGTTACTTGCGATAACTTCTGAGATCTGATTAAGCTCTGTGGAGGAGGCCATCAACGTATTAATTCCTTCGGAAATACTCTGAAATATCGTTTGTAGCTGTTCTGATAGACGATTCATAGAATTACCGAGTTCACCAAATTCGTCTTTTGAGTTTATATCAATCTTTGTGGTAAAATTACCATTAGATAAACTTGTCAAGTTGTGAAGACTTTTCTTGATCGGTTTAATAATCATCACATTTGAAACAAATAAAATAACAGTACTTATGATAAAAAGAAAAACAACACCTATCGCCCCAATAACCTTCAGGAAAT
Source organism: Desulfobulbus propionicus (assembly GCA_002747135.1). Lineage (GTDB taxonomy): Bacteria > Desulfobacterota > Desulfobulbia > Desulfobulbales > Desulfobulbaceae > Desulfogranum > Desulfogranum propionicus_A. Next base: position 8,884 of record PDTE01000021.1, read on the forward strand.
ATATAGAATTTTCAAGAATTTCTTCTTTATCTTTAGAAAAAACAATAAGCCATTGATGCTTTATATGGAATTTATTGTCAAGATTGACAAGAGAACCGACATAAAGTTTTGTTTCACCACTTGCTTGAGTAAATGCAAATTTTTTTCCTTTAAAAAACTCGTCTATCGTCTTTTTAATGGGTACAATAACGTCTTTTTTAAGAATATTTTTTTGATCAGGATGGGCAATAACAATATCTCTATCATCGATCATCATAAAGCTGCCTGTTTTTCCAACACGAAGAGAGTTAATAAATTCATTCGTGAAAAAATCCATTTGAGGAGCTACCAGGGCAACGCCAAGGATCTTATTCTTCTCATCTCTTATGGGCACAGAAATAACAAAAATAGGATTCCCTCTCAGAATACTTGGATATACCTCACTGACAAAATGATCTTTCCCCTCGTATATAGACTTGATAAAACTGAGTTTCGCATTCCCTTTACCTATAGTATTTCCTTTAACAGTATCAATAAGGAAACCACCATCTGACACTTTTTTTATTGTTCCATGAGAATTTATTTCCAGGCTTTTTCCGTCTGGCAGCTTTATCGCAATCGGCATATTTTCATAAAAACCGATACCATCATGCATTTGTTGAAGATATAGCTGAGCTTTTTCATATACTCCTGGTTGGTCAGGATCTTTGCAAAGTCTTATAATATCAGGATTTTTAGCAATTATCTTTGCAATTTTTATTTGATTGTCAAGCCACCCTTCCAGAGTATGAGCGATCTCTTCACTTGTCGTTGCTCCTAATTCTTTTGCTTGCTTTATACTATTGTTTTTCTCAAACTGGTAAATGACGACACAAAAAACTACAGTAAATAATGCAATAATCGGAAAAATCGACAAGATATACTTCGTTGTTATGCTTTTCTGATTTTTAAACATAAAAATTCTCCAAACTTTTCCAGTCAAAAGTAATTTACCCAAAAAAAGGAGGGGAGGTGATAAGAAGTCGCTTTCCGCGATATGCTCAAAGATCTGAATAAGCGAGAAAAAACAGGTGCCGCAACCTCCATTTTCACCTTCAGCGACGCATTTATCTTGAGCAGAACTCCCAGGACAACCTGCACTATGCAAGCAATTGGCAGAGCGGTGGACATCATCAGGTAAAACAAATATCAATATTAAAAAATAGCAGACAAAAAGTAAACGACAGATTGAATGAATTTGAAAATGCACTGTATCGCAGTAACTACTCACTGGCTATGTAACGCTCTGCTTTTACCTGCCTCAAACGTGTAACTGCTCTCAGGTTACCCCTATTTGGACAAGCACGACTGGCAGCTATAGCCCCTCTATGCGGCGGGTCGTGATCGTTCAAAGAGGGGTGAGTTGTGAGGAGTTACGTATCGCAAGGCTTTGAGCATCATGCAATGAGCTAGGCCGCCATCGGAATGGAGATTAAAGGTGGGTATCAGATTGAAAAGAGGTGGCAAGCACAGGGAATATGCGGCTCTTCATAACCAGGCCAGCCATCCTCGAAAAGCTCGTAATGAAAACCAGTGTGGCAAACTACCTTTTGCTTCACCGGTGAATTCAGCCCATCCCCTGGCGGTGGTCGCTGTGGCTGCGGTTCTTCCCGCAACTTGAGATGTTCTGGTATCTTTTTGGTCACCGGTCGCTCATTGATAAGGCTTATGATCTTCATCTCCGCCTTACATTGTGGACATTCCAGCGGGTCAACCTCCTGGATTTTAGACACCCGGGAAAGCGCACCTGACGTAAAAATCACCCTCAGGGTAAGAAGGAAATGATGGCGCCGCTACGCTCCGAATGCCTGGCCGGAATCACTGGAATACACAATGATTGTCCGTATAGAGGGGGTGTAGCTGCCAGTCATCTGTGTCCAAATCCGGGGGGATGAAAACGATTACAGACTCGAAGTAAGTGAAACCAGGTCGTTGCACGCTTTGGGAGTAGTTACGAAAAGGCAAGAGTAGCAGTTGAGTTATTTTTTTAGTTGTGATAATATATACTGTTACGCAAAATTGATAGGGTGCCGTTATGCCCAACTACACACATTCCATCGCCCTATGGTGTTCCGTGCACGGAATCGGGCAGTGAGGAATGGAGGAATAACCATAAAATAGGAGAAAAACCATGACCAAGGTAACAATGAGACAGATGCTTGAGGCCGGTCTGCACTTCGGTCATCAGACAAGACGCTGGAACCCTAAAATGAAGCCGTATATTTACGGCCCAAGAAACGGTATTTATATTGTCAACCTGGATGTGACCATGAAACTGTTTCGAAAGGCCTGTAGCTTTATCGCCGACAGGGTTGCAGAGGGCGGAGAGGTTCTTTTTGTTTGTACCAAGCGTCAAGGACAACAGATTATCAAGGAAGACGCCCAGCGTTGCGGCATGTATTTTGTTAATCATCGCTGGCTTGGCGGCATGATGACCAATTTCCAAACCATTAAAAATTCTGTAGAGCGTTTGAAAAAGATTGAAGCAATGCAGGATGATGGCTCCATTAACAGGTTCCCGAAAAAGGAAGTTCTGCAGATGGAAAAAGAGCGTGTCAAGCTTGACCGCAATATAGGTGGTATCAAGAATATGCGGACTTTGCCGGACATCCTTTTTGTGATTGATCCAAATAAAGAAGAAATCGCTGTTGGTGAGGCTAAGAAACTCGGAATCAAGATTGTCGCTTTGACTGATACCAATTGTGATCCTGATAATGTTGATTATGTGATTCCTGGAAATGATGATGCGATACGGGCGATAAAATTGATCAGTTCCATGATTGCTCAGGCTGTTCTTGAAGGTAAGGACAGGCGTGGCGAAGAAACGCCTGCTGCTCATGAAGAGCTGGAGGCGGAGATGATGGCTGCCAGTGAAGATGCTGCAGAAGAAGAAACAGGCGAAGAAACACCTGATGTTGACGACTAACCAACATGCTGGGCCAGGTTTGCCAACCACATATGAACCATGAAAGCCGGTTACTTCGGTAAGGGATGGGTATCGCTTCCGCCAGGAGACTTTCATATAAAAAACCAGTATGGTTGGGTCAGAGAGCCTTCAGCCATAACGAAAAATGAAACTGAAACTTCGAGACACCTCTTCTGTCTCCAAACGGAGTTTTAGATAACTAAGGAGAAACACTGTGAAAATTACAAGCCAAATGGTCAAGGAACTCCGTGATAAAACCAACGCTGGAATGATGGACTGTAAAAAAGCGCTGGAGGAAACTGATGGAGACTTAGAAAAAGCGGTTGATCTTCTTCGGCAAAAAGGGCTGGCAGTTGCTGCCAAGCGAGCTGACAGGGCTACCAGTGAAGGCGTTATTGAATGTTATATTCATGGCGGCGGTAAACTTGGTGTCATGGTTGAAGTTGGCTGTGAAACCGATTTTGTTGCTAAGACAGATGATTTCAAGGCTTTTGCCAGAGATGTGGCCATGCATGTCGCAGCTGTCAGTCCGGTGTCGGTGAGCCGGGATGATATTCCAGAAGAGCTTGTTTCCAGGGAAAAGGAGATATATGTCAAACAGGCACTTGAATCGGGCAAGCCTGAGCAGATAGTTGAAAAAATCGTTACGGGAAAAATTGAGAAGTATATTACGGAAATCTGTCTGTTAGAACAAAAATTTGTCAAAGAGCCTGAGTTGACCGTACAAGACAAGCTCAATGAACTTATTGCAAAGATGGGCGAAAATATTTCAATCAAAAAGTTTATCCGGTTCCAAATCGGCGAATAATTTTGTTTTTGTAACATGCCCGCTTCAGGGAGGCGACGTCCTGTCGTTTCTCTGAAGTTTTTTTATGTCAGCTGCATCGTAACTCGTCATGGGTGCTTCATCTTTGCCCGATCACTCTTTCCCGCATACTCACTCTTGTAGAGCGAAAAGGAGCGCTTGCCCAATTCTGTTGCACCCGAGACCAGTTACACGTCAGAAGGAGAGGATAACACGTAAGGTACAGACCCCGTGATTGGTTACCCAGAGTGTCATAACGAGCATTGATGCCTTTGCCCAAGGTCATGCAGGTCCGTGTACCATTCACTGTTTTTTAAAGGAAGCTGGTTCCAGTTATGAGTTATAAAAGGATACTCTTAAAGATTAGCGGAGAAGCCCTGATGGGTGATGACTCCTATGGTATAAACACTGAAGTTGTACGTTTTGTTTCATCAGAAATAAAAAAAGTACATGATTTTGGTATAGAAATAGCAATGGTAATTGGAGCCGGGAATATTTTTCGCGGTGTTGCCGGTGCTGCAAGCGGCATGGACAGAGGGTCTGCCGACAGCATGGGAATGCTGGGAACAGTCATGAACTCACTGGCTGTACAGGATGGGCTTGAATCCATTGGTATTTCCTGCAAAGTGATGTCTGCTATCACCATGCTCAATGTGTGCGAGCCGTATGAGCGGGTCAAGGCACTTGAACATCTCAGGAAAAACAGGGTGGTCATATTTGCAGCTGGTACAGGTAATCCCTATTTCACGACGGACACAGCAGCCGTGCTGAGAGCACTGGAAATAAAAGCTGACGTTATAATGAAGGCTACCAGGGTCGATGGTGTGTATGATCGGGATCCGGAACAATTTGCCGAAGCGGTGCGGTATGATACCTTAACCTATCACACCGTCCTTCGTGATGATCTGAAAATCATGGATGCCGCTGGCATCTCACTTGCCCGGGACAACCACTTGCCTGTTCTGGTTTTTAATATGAAAAAAGAAGGCAATATAGCCAAGGCTGCAACCGGAGCGGGAGGAGTAGGCACAGTCATTACAAACTAACCAGCAGAGCTGGCTCAGTACCTTTCATAAATTATTTGTTTTTCAAGGAGTTACATGATGTCAACAGACATAATTGACCAACTAAACGATAAGATGACCTCCAGTGTAGAAGCCTTAAAACGTGAGCTTGTAAAAATTCGTACAGGCCGCGCTTCACTGTCTCTGCTCGACAGCGTGAAAGTAGACGCCTATGGTTCGCAGATGCCTGTGGATCAAGTTGGGACAATGACTATTCCTGAGCCCAGCATGATTGCCATCAAACCATGGGACCCACAGATGCTTCCTGCCATAGAAAAGGCCATCCTTGCCTCAGATTTAGGCCTGACTCCGGCAAATGATGGTAATATTATTCGTCTTTCTATTCCTGCCCTGACTGAAGAGAGACGCAGGGAACTGGTAAAGCAGGTGAAAAAAATCGGAGAGGAATTCAAGGTGGCTGTGCGTAATGTGCGTCGGGATACCAATGACACCTTGAAAAAAATGAAGAAAGACAAGACGATTTCTGAAGATGATATGTTTCGCCTCCAGGAAGAAAGTCAGAAGTCTACGGACTCATTTATTAAGCTTATTGATGAAGTCGTTGCCGGAAAAGAAAAAGAAGTAATGGAAGTATAAGGCGGGCAAAAGGTTTATTGTGGTTGACTTTTCAGGTACACTGGCAATACCGCGTCATGTCGCCATTATTATGGATGGCAATGGCCGTTGGGCGCAGGAACGGCATCATCCCCGCATTTTCGGGCATAAGGCGGGAGTTGACTCTGTACGGGAGGCTGTGGAGACATCCCGTGAGCTTGGAATTGAATATCTCACCCTGTACGCCTTCTCAACGGAAAACTGGAAACGACCGTCGCTTGAGGTAACAGGTCTGATGCAGTTACTTAAGACCTACCTGAAGAGTGAGCTGGACAATATGCTCACCAATGATATCAGCTTGCACTGTATTGGCCAGATAGAGCGTCTTCCCAGAGAGGTTCGCACAACCCTTGAAACTACAATTGAAAAAACAGCCTGCTGCAGGTCAATGCACCTGAATCTTGCCTTGAGTTATGGCGGTCGGAGTGAGCTGATAGCCGGAATACAGCGTATTGCCCAAAAATGTGTTTCCGGTGAGCTTTCCTGGGAAGATATCCATGAGGATACTATCAGTGACCATCTGTATACCCGGGGACAGGCGGAACCGGACTTGCTCATCCGCACAGGCGGAGAACACAGGTTGTCAAATTTTTTGCTCTGGCAGTCTTCTTACACTGAACTCTATTTTACTGAGATCAAATGGCCTGATTTTCGAAAGAAACAGCTGCTTCTGGCTATTGAGGAATTCAACAGCAGACAACGTCGATACGGCCAGACCGGGGCGCAGGTTACCAGAGCGGAGAACGGGACATGAACCGCGTGGTGCCGGGTGTACTTATGGCTGCTGGTTGCATTGCTCTGTTGTTATGGGGTTCAGGAAACACTATTCGTTTTGTCCTGCTTCTGGTTGGAGTCATTGGCTTGAAAGAATATTTTCGCATGACCTGCCCGTATCTGGCAGGTTTACTTCTCCAGCTTTCCATCCTGACGGCGCTGCTCCCCCTTTTGGGTGTCTTTTCAGGTTCACTTGAGGCTGTTATTGGTGGACTGGTCATCTGTTTTATGGTCACAATCTTTATTAGCCTGAAACAATTCAATGCCCTGCCCAATGTGTTGAACTATATAACAGCGACCTGTTTTGGAGCCTTGTATATTTCAGTTTGTCTTGCCTATCTCGCTCTTATTCAAACACAAAAATACGGATCATTCTGGCTGCTTGTGCTTCTTGCCTTGACTGCGGGCTCTGATACCGGTGCGTATTACATCGGCAGGAAGTTCGGTAACAAAAAACTGTTGCCCAGGGTCAGCCCCAAAAAAACCATTGCAGGTGGAATCGGTGGGTTATGTACCGGGACACTTGCTGCCGTGGCTGTGAGCCTTTTTCTCCCCATACCTGAACATCTGGTCCGTTTGCTTCCTGCCGCCTTTTTGCTGATTATTATGGGGGTAGTCGGTGACCTGGCTGAATCTGTAATAAAGCGTTCCTGTAACAGCAAAGATTCAGGAACGATACTGGGAGGTCATGGCGGGCTTCTTGATCGTATAGACAGCCTGCTGCTGGCCGGGCCGACGTTGTATTATCTCCTTGCCTGGAGAGTTCTTCAATGAAAACCATTGCGTTACTTGGCTCGACCGGTTCCATTGGCAGTAATGTTCTTGAGGTGGTCAGACGATATCCAGACAGGTTCAGGGTAGCCTCCCTTACTGCCGGAAACAGTGTTGCATCTCTTGCCGATCAGGTGGTTGAGTTCAACCCTGAGTTCGTCTCCATTGGCAATGGTGAGCGTGTAAACCAGCTGAGAGAGCTCCTCCCGGAATACTATCATGACCGCATCCTGACTGGTGATGAAGGGAATTGTGAGGCAGCCAGGCTCTCTTCAGTTGATATGGTCGTTACCGCAGTGGCCGGTAGCGTCGGGTTACTGCCGACCCTTGCTGCTCTTGATGCCGGCAAGGACATAGGGCTTGCCAACAAGGAAACCCTGGTTATGGCAGGACAGCTTGTCATGGAGAGGGCTCGGGCTGCTGGCATACGTATTCTTCCCATAGATTCAGAGCATAGCGCAATTTTTCAGGCACTGGCGGCTGGCAGAAAACAGGATGTGCGCAGATTGCTTTTAACGGCCTCAGGCGGCCCCTTTCGTCAGCTGAGTGCAGACAAACTTGATCAGGTAACACCTGAACAAGCCCTGGCGCATCCTAATTGGGATATGGGGCGAAAAATTTCCATTGATTCTGCCACCCTTATGAACAAGGGGCTGGAAGTGATAGAGGCGCGCTGGCTTTTTGATATAACGGCGGATCAGATTGAAGTGGTGGTACACCCGCAATCCATCGTTCATTCACTGGTTGAATACAACGATGGTTCAATTATTGCCCAGATGGGCATTCCAGACATGCAGATCCCAATTGCTTACGCCCTGTCTTATCCCGAAAGGCTCGATCTGGGGAACCCTTCGCTTGATCTTGCTGCCTGCGAGGATCTGACCTTTGAAGCACCTGACACCCTACGCTTCCCCTCCTTGCTTACCGCACGTGAGTGCTTGCAGGCCGGAGGGGTTATGACAGCGGTGTTAAACGCCGCCAATGAGGTCGCGGTTGACGCCTTTTTGCAGAAAAGAATTGGTTTTATGGATATCCATCGGGTTGTAAGCATTGCGCTTGGGCTCGCTGAAAATGACGATCCAATGCAGGTTGAGGCGATACTGCATGCGGACTCGGTCGCTCGCCTGAACGCGCTGGCAGAAATCAAGCGGTTACACAGCAAATAATACTCTGACACTTTACTCTGATGAACTCTCTTCTTTCCTTTATTCTGGTGCTGGGTGTATTGATTTTTGTCCACGAACTTGGTCATTTTCTTCTGGCCAAAGCTTTCGGGGTAAAGGTGCTCACTTTTTCCCTTGGTTTTGGCAATAAGGTGGTGAGTCGCCAATGGGGAGAAACAGAGTACCAGATAGGGGCTTTTCCTTTGGGCGGATTTGTCAGGATGTATGGAGAACAGGCTGATGAAACCGTTGACGCTGATCAGCAGCATCGTTCTTTTTCTCATAAACCTATCTGGCAGCGCTTTGGTATTGTCTTTGGCGGGCCGCTCTTTAACCTGCTGTTTGCGGTGATTTTATTCTGGGGCATGTTGATGATCACCGGACTTCCCGAGGCGGTCGACACCACCCTGATTGGAGAAATTTCTGCTGGCTCCGCTGCCCAGCAGGCCGGTCTCCAGGTCGATGATCGAATCCTGCAACTGAACGGCAAAAAAATGCAGGGCTGGGCCGATATTTCCACTATGGTCAGGGAGAGCGGAGGTAAATCCGTTGAGCTTGTTGTTGAACGGGCAGGGGAAACCCTTTTCATCACCGCTACGCCAAGCATGGAAAAGGTGAAAAATATTTTTGGGGAAGAGGTTGGCGAACGATATCTGCTTGGCATTGTCCGAAAAACTAAGCTGCAATATAAAGCCGTTTCCTCTGCTGAGGCAGGCAAAGCTGCCCTTCTTCAAACATGGGATCTCACTCATTTGACAATCATGGGTATCATCAAGATGATACAGCGGATTATTCCGGCCAGTGAACTTGGAGGGCCGATACGTATCGCCGAGATTGCCGGGCAGCAGCTTGAGGCCGGTTGGCTTAACCTGCTCTATTTTATGGGGCTTCTCAGTGTAAACCTCGGTGTACTGAATCTGCTTCCTGTTCCGGTGCTTGATGGAGGGCACCTCGTTTTTCTGACCATTGAAGCGATTCGCAGAAAACCACTGGGTGAGCGAACAATGGAAGTGAGTCAGAAGATAGGCATAGCCCTGCTCGGCTCCCTGATGATCTTTGTCTTTTACAATGATATCATGAGGATCATACAACGGTGGCTGACTTCCTGATCCTTGCTGTGGAAACATCGTCTGGTTGCGGCAGTGTTGCGCTGACCAATGGACAAATGCATGATGGTCATCTGCTGGCTGAAGTTACGCTGCGCCCGCAAGTTACTCATTCCAGAAAACTGCTGGGCAGTGTCCGTTTTATCATGGACGCAGTTGGTGTAACCTGGAGTGATCTCGATGGTATTGCTGTATGTCTTGGGCCTGGTTCGTTTACCGGTTTGCGAATAGGGATGGCTGCAGCAAAGGGGATAGCCATGGGGGCGGGCCTTCCTGTGCTTGGTGTCCTTTCCCTGGATGCTTTAGCAGCACAGCTGCCTTGTACAGGGCAGCAGTTGTGCTGCCTTCTCGATGCCAGAAAAAAGCAGGTGTACAGTGCCCTGTATCGGGCTGCTCCCGACAATTCGCAGCCTCAACGCTGTGGTAAAATCAAGGTACAGGCGCCGGAGGAATTGGCTGCCTCCATTACTGAGCCCACCATCATGGCAGGCCCGGGAGTGGCCGCCTATGAGCCTTGTTTCCAGGATCGGGAAATGCTGACGCTCATCTCACCTGTCCTGGTGGAACCAAGGGCCTCGCTGATCGGTTATCTTGGAGCCTCGCAATTACAGGCAGGCAGATTTCCCGCGCCTGGAGAGTTGCATCCGGTATACATACGTGCTTCTGAGGCGGAGATAAATGAAAATGCCCGTAGATGACAGCTTAGACACCAGGATGGTAGTGCGCAGGAAAACGCATCAGATTCACGTTGGCCAGGTTGCCGTTGGTGGTGATGCGCCAATATCGGTGCAGTCGATGACTAACACCGACACAGCAGATACAGAGGCTACGGTGGCACAGATTCATCGGCTGGAGAGTGCCGGCTGTGAAATTATCAGGGTCGCAGTGCCTGATCAGCGGGCGGCACAGGCCATCACCAAAATACGCGAACACATAAGCATCCCCCTTATTGCGGATATCCATTTTGATTCTCGCCTGGCAGTGGCTGCCCTGGAACACGGCGCCCAGGCGGTCAGGATCAATCCAGGCAATCTGGGAGGAGTAACCAAACTGGCCCGTGTTGTCGATGCTGCCAGGATGCACAAGGTTTCAATACGTGTCGGTGTCAACTCCGGCTCCATTGAAAAGGATCTTTTGCAGCAGTACGGCTATCCAACTCCTAAATGTCCGGATGCTCTCATTGAAAGTGCGATTCGCAATGTACAGCTTTTGGAGGAACGTAACTTTTATGATATAAAAATATCTATAAAGTCTTCTGACACCCTGACCACTGTTGCAGGATACAGGAAACTCTCCGCGCAAACACCATACCCTCTGCACCTCGGAGTAACAGAAGCGGGAGGATTGATTCCAGGAACAGTCAAGTCAAGTGTGGCCCTTGGCCTGCTGCTTTCAGAAGGAATAGGAGACACCTTTCGAGTCTCCCTTACCCGTGACCCGGTCGAGGAAATCCGGGTCGCCTATGAACTGCTCAGATCTCTTCGCATCCGGGAGCGAGGGCCGGAGATGATTTCCTGCCCCACCTGCGGCCGAACCAAAATACATCTTTTCTCTCTGGCGGAAAGAGTTGAACAGTACCTGCAGACCATGCGGGCCCCTCTGAAAGTGGCGGTTATGGGGTGTGTGGTAAACGGACCGGGTGAAGCAAAGGAGGCTGATATTGGCATCGCCGGCGGCAATGGTGTTGGTATTATTTTTAAAAAAGGTGTTATTGAAAGAAAGGTCCCGGAGGATGAGCTCTTAGACGTTTTTTTAGAAGAATTACGCCGGATGGAGCAGGATTATTCAGCGTAACTATCTGGTAACTACTCGCAGGGTTTGTAACCTTTTTATTTCACTTGATTTATGCCTGTAACTGCTTTCAGCTTGCCCGAAGATGGGTGAGCAGGGAGCAGGTACATTATTTATTTGCTGGAGAAGGTTGTATGCGCTATTCACACTTACTATTGCCCACCATCAAGGAAACCCCGGCAGACGCTGAGGTTGTTAGTCATCAGCTTTTGCTGCGCGGTGGCTTTATCCGTAAACTGACTTCTGGAGTATATACGTATCTCCCTTTGGGCCTGATGGTACTGCGGAAGGTGTCAGATATTGTCCGTCAGGAGATGAACCGTGCCGGTGCTCAGGAGATTCTCATGTCCATGGTGCAGCCGGGTGACCTGTGGCAGGAATCAGGTCGCTGGCAGCATTATGGCCCCGAACTCTTGCGATTTCATGATCGCCATGGGCGGGACTATTGCCTGGGGCCAACCCATGAAGAGGTTGTTACCGATATTGCCCGGCGCGAGCTGCATTCCTACAAACAACTGCCAGTTAACCTCTACCAGGTTCAAACCAAGTTCAGGGATGAAATCCGGCCCCGCTTCGGGCTGATGCGCGGGCGGGAATTTGTCATGAAAGATGCCTATTCCTTTGACATGGATGATGAAGGCGCAGAACTCAGTTATCAGAAAATGTGGGACGCCTATCACCGCATTTTCCAGCGTTGTGGTCTGGAATTTCGTGCAGTTGAGGCTGACAGCGGCTCCATAGGTGGATCCTATTCCCATGAATTCATGGTCCTGGCCGACAATGGAGAAGATACCCTGGTAATCTGTGAAGAGTGCTCCTATGCTGCCAATGTTGAAACAGCTGCCGTTAAGCAGGGGTCAGGCATAGAATCGAAGCTTGATCAGCCTGCCCTGGAAAAAGTGGCGACTCCGGGAGCCAGAAAGGTAGAGCGGGTTGCTGAGGTTTTGCAGGTCAGACCAGCGGACATTGTCAAAACCATGCTCTATGCTGCTGACGATGAAATTGTAGCTGCACTGGTTCGAGGTGACCGGGAGGTGCAAAGCGCCAAATTGAAGAATCTTTTAGGGGCGGCTGTTGTCGAACCTCTTGCCGAAGAAGATGTTTGGTCCCAAACCAGACTTCCGGCCGGTTATCTTGGGCCTGTGGGGCTGGATATACGTATTGTGGCAGACCAGGAAGTCATGCAGATGACTGGTTGTGTCACCGGAGCCAATGAAAAAGGACATCATTTCCTCTCTGTGGTGCCAGGACGTGATTTTACCCCTGATGTCGCAGGAGATCTGCGCCAGATTACCAGTGACGACTGCTGCCCGCAATGCTCGGGAAAACTCCGGCTTACGGAAGGTATAGAGGTTGGTCACATTTTTAAGCTCGGTACTAAATATTCCCGATCCATGGAGGCCTTTTTTCAGGATCAGGAGGGAAAGGAGCACCCCTTTATCATGGGTTGCTATGGTATTGGGGTAAGCCGTGTTGTTGCGGCGGCCATAGAACAGAATCATGATGAGGACGGTATCATTTTTCCGCTTTCGCTTGCTCCCTTCCAGGTCATTATTCTCAACCTTGGTCCAAAGAATGAGAAAATTACTCATGCCGCAGAGGATCTCTATGCCAGGCTGCTGGAAAACGGCTGCGATGTCCTTTATGATGACCGCGATGAAAGGCCTGGAACAAAGTTCAAGGACGCAGATTTGCTCGGTATTCCTGTAAGAGTGACGATTGGCAGAACCTTTGAGCAGCAGGGCGAGGTGGAACTGCGTTTTCGACGCACCGGAGCAACTGAAAATGTAGCGTGGGATGCCGCCCTGGAGCATATCCTGACAGTCCTGCGCAGCTCATCTTGATACCAGTGGCACGAAGGTTGGGAAAGTGACTGATATTAACACACTTCTTGCTGTAGCAGGAGGATATCTGCCGGAAGAGGACCTGACGCTGCTGGTCGAGGCCTATAACTTTTCCCGCAAACGTCACGCCAGACAGAAACATGCCTCCGGGGAACCTTATATAAATCATCTGGTTGAGGTCGCTTCCTGTCTTGCCGGCATGAAGCTTGATCAGGGGACCATCATTGCCGGCCTGCTGCATGGGACGCTCAAGGAAGAGGTCGCCACCTTTGCGGAGCTGAAAAAGCATTTTGGTGATGAGGTAGCCAGGCTGGTGGAAGGGGCAACCCGTATAACCAATGTCCGTTACAATTCCCAGCTCGTCCATCAGGCCAAAAATATCCGCAAACTGTTGCTTGCCATTGGCGCTGATATAAGGGTGCTGCTGGTTAAGCTGGCAGACAGGCTGCAGGATATGGTGACCATGGATGGATGCAGCGAGGAGATCCGCCGGCAAAAATCAAGAGAAACCATGGATCTGTACGCGCCCCTTGCCAGTAGACTTGGTATCGACTGGATGAAAAGGGAGCTGGAAGACCTGTCCTTTAAATACCTTTTTCCTAAAGAATATGCGGAGCTGGCCGCCTGTCTGGAAAGCACTGTCGCAGAGCGCCAGCTCTATGTGGATGAGGTCATAGCTGTCCTGCATGAGAAGCTCAGAGACAATCAGGTGTTTCCAATCCGTGTCATTGGCCGGCCCAAGCACATGTATTCCATTTACAAGAAGCTGGTTGCCCAGAGGATTCCTGTTGAAAAGGTCTATGACAAGGTCGCGTTCCGCATCATCGTTACGACTGTCAAGGAGTGCTATGAGGCACTCGGGGTGGTGCATGGCGAGTGGACTCCTGTTCCGGGGCGGATAAAGGATTTTGTCAGTACCCCCAAGGCCAATAATTATCAGTCGCTGCATACCACGGTGTCCGGCCCTTATGGCCATTTTATCGAGATACAGATTCGCACGGAAAACATGGATAAGGTTGCCCAGGAGGGAGTTGCCGCGCACTGGGCCTATAAGGAAGGGCAGGAAATATCTGATGCTGACGCGCGGCTTTTCAGTAATCTGAAAGACCTGGTTCAGATATTACAGGAAGTTGAAGATCCCCGCGAATTCATGGATATGATTCGGGGGGAGCTGTTTGAGCCTGATGTCTATGCCCTGACCCCCACTGGTGAAGTGCGCGAGCTCCCCCGTGGTGCAACTCCCATTGACTTTGCCTATGCTATCCATTCTGATGTTGGTGACACCTGTGCCGGGGCCAAAGTGAATGGGCATATAGTCCAGTTGAAGCAGGAGTTACAGAGTGGGGATATTGTAGAAATTATTACCCAGAAGAACCAGTATCCCAAGCGGGCCTGGCTGCAGTATGTCAAGACACCAAAAGCGAGGACACGTATCAGGCAATGGCTGCGTCGTGAAGAACGTGAAAATGCCCTGAAACTTGGTCGGGAAATATGTGAAAAGGAACTGAAAAAATTTCATGTCTCTATTCGCAGCCTGGTAAAGGGAGGGCATCTGCGCCTGATGCTCAAGGAATTGCGCTGCGCATCCCTGGATGATCTTCTGGTAAAGGTTGGAACAGGTAACATCAGTATTCCTCAACTCATCAGGGCGTTGCAGCCTGAGGAATTTAAGGAGAGTGAAAGAAAAAAACGTGAGAAAGAACTGCTTGAAAGAACCAGGCGCACCAGGGAACATCGGGAAAAGGCATCTGGAAGAGACTCCATCGATATTGACGGCATTGACGACATGCTGGTCAAAATCAGCCCCTGCTGCAGCCCGGTTCCAGGCGATGCTGTCATGGGGTTTATCACCCAGGGAGCGGGTATATCCATCCATCGTAATGATTGTCCCAACCTGTTGAATTCTGATTCTTCTCGCTGGATAGAGGTTACCTGGGGTGCGGCCTTCCGCAAGCTCCATAAGGCTGCTCTGTATGTCCGGGCTGAAGACAGGAAAAATCTTCTGGCAGATATTTCAAGTGCCATCGGTGCTGATGATGCCGGCATCTCGGAGATAAGTGCCAAAAAGAATGCGGACAATATTGTTGAAATAAAAATGGTGGTGGAGGTTGTTGATGTGGAACAGCTTCGGCGCGTTCTCCAGCATTTGCGGCAGATGTCTGCAGTAATAGAAGTTCTGCGGATGTAGAAGGGGATACCTTCATGAGCAGTGATATGATATGTTCGGTTTGTGGCAATGAGATCAGTGCTCGAGTTACTTCCTGTCCTTTTTGCGGTACTTTCCATGCCATGCTGCCTGTAGAAGAGGCTGAAACTCTATACAGGGTCGTTAATCTGGAAAAAGGTATGCCCCCTGCCCAGGAGGCTGTTGAGCACTTAAAGAAGGAATTGCAGCTGGCCAGGACTCAGAGGGTAAAAGTGCTTACCCTTATCCATGGCTACGGGTCATCCGGCAAGGGGGGCAAGATAAAGAAAGAGGTTCGTCGCCAGTTGCAGCATCTGCTTTATCAATCCGAAATAAAAGATGTTATCTGCGGAGAAGACCTTGGTAAAAAAGCTGGCAAGGGCAAGCAGCTGCTCCGCCGTTTCCCCATGCTCAACGAGCATCGTGATATACAACGGGCCAACCCGGGTATTACCCTGGTACTCCTTTAACGCTGAAGGACCTGAGTGACAATGAATCCACGAAAAAAAGACAGCCTGCGCCCTTTTTCTGCAGAATATAATATTCAGTCCCATGCTGACGGCTCTGTGCTTTTTCGTATGGGCAATACCCATGTGCTCTGCTGCGTCTGCGTTGAAGACCAGGTGCCGCAATTTTTAGTTGGCAGCGGTAAGGGCTGGATTACTGCAGAGTACGGCATGCTGCCCGGCTCAACCAATACCAGAATGCGGCGGGAAGTGTCCGGTAAATCAGGGAGGACCCTGGAAATCCAGCGACTTATTGGTCGCTCTTTGCGCATGATGGTCGATTTGCGAACCCTTGGAGAATACACTTTGCGGGTAGACTGTGATGTCATTAATGCTGATGGCGGCACCAGGTGTGCGTCCATTACCGGCGGAGCCCTGGCACTGCGGCAGGCGCTGGACACTATGCTTATCCAGGGAAAGCTGGCCGTTATGCCTGAAATATTGCCAGTTGCGGCCGTGAGTGTGGGCGTAGTAAATAATGAAGTCGTGCTTGATCTTGATTACGCGCTTGACTCGGCTGCTGATGTTGATGCTAACTTTGTCATGAGCAGAGACGGGCGCTGGATAGAGGTGCAGTCAACTGCTGAAGGGCGGCCTTTTCAGCCCGAGTTTTTTTCACATATGGCGGAACTCGCCTGGAAAGGTATCCGCGAATTGTTTTCACTGTGGAAATAAGAAACCCGTCTCACCATAAAAAAAATCGCTTTTTCAGATTTCGCCCGCTTTTTCGCTGGATAATCAGGCTGCGCAGCTCCAGCCGGGCCATTGCTGGCGGTTTGGGCCTGGGGGCCTTTATCGCCTTTTCCCCTACCTACGGTATCCAGATTTTCCTTGCCCTGTTTCTGGCCACGGCTTTTAACTGTAACCGTGCGGCAACGCTTATTCCCATCTGGGTGACAAATCCGGTGACCATTGTCCCTGTCTATAGCTTCAATTACTGGCTGGGAACCTTTTTCTGGGAGGGACCTGAGATCTCGCAAGTTTCCCGTCAGCTCATGGATATCGCCAAAGAACTGGCCCGCCTTGACTTTTTTGCCGTCTTTGACCAGTTTGCCCTGTTTTTGCATCTGGGCAGGGATGTGGTCATCCCCCTGATTGTCGGCAGCCTGATAACCGGCCTTGTCGCAGGAATACTGGTGTATATCTTGAGCCTGCGCCTGCTTACCTGGTTGAATAGTCACAGAAAAAGGAAAAAGAAACCGCGATGATGTACATAAAAAGGGCAAAGGTAAAAAAGGGGGGAAAGTATACGTAAATTTTACTGACATTGTAGAATTAACAGGTATTAAGGGTGTTGAATCAATCAATCTATCTCTTTGAAACCGTGTTGTTTTGCAAGGAAAATCTTTTTATCGAGTTTGCGCAGAACTACAAAGAGTCTTTCTCTAAGCTTTTTCATGAGTCGCTCCCTTTTGTATTGTTGAAAATGTCTTAACCAATACTACGTACACCGCTGGGAGAGACAAGAACCTACCCCCATATTCAAACCACTGAGCGGGATTTTTCAGGTGGATTCTGCTGTTGTTTGCTGTGGTCAACCGCTCTTGACATGCTCTTGACTTTCCTTTTTCATCTTGTTAGCGTGTTACCACTCATCTGGAGGGCTGGGTAATGCTGAGCTGAAGAAGCTGCAGGTTGACCTCAAGGCCATTGGTGAGATCGAGAATTTTGAAGAACTGCGCTCGTGTCCTGTCAACGCTGAAATGTCAGGATAGTGCGCCGGATTTTTCTTGCCCTTATGCATCCTTGTCCTGCGTTGCATAGTAGTGCTCTGTGACCCAGGGCAAGGCTGCATAAGGGCTGAAAAAAGACAAGCAGGATACGACAGAGCAGCGTTGACAGGACACTAGAAGTGGCAGCAGAGCAGCGAGGCCTTGACGGAGGCTGTACTATCGTCAAAGACTATGCCCGGAAAGTCCGACCGAAATGGCATAAACCTTATCTGAAACTGAGCTTTACTCCGGGTGAGTGTGTACAGGTGGACTGGGGATCTTGTGGCTCCATTCGTGTTGGAAGCACCCGGAGGCGATTAAGCTTTTTTGTTATGGTACTCTGTTACAGCCGTATGATGTACGCAGAGTTCACCGTCTCCCGGGCCATGGAGCATTTTTTTCGGTTGCCATCAACGTGCCTTGCATTACTTCGGTGGTGTACCTGACAGAATCATGGTCGAGCATGGCCGGGACAGGTATACTGGCCGAACCGAAATATGAATGCATTTATCGGCAGAGGTGGGGTTACACCCCGCCGGAACCATTTCGTATCACCAACGAGGATGAACCATGCTTAATCCTGCCTCTTTTTTTGCCCTGGAAGACTTCCCGGAGAAAGACATCTTCAGTAACTGCATTTATGTCTGGGATGCCCTCAAGCAGCTCAAGGAATATACAGCGAGACGGATACCCCCTTACATGGTGCATCGATGTCTGAAAGGCGGCGTGCCGCTCCAGAGTCCATTCATCGTTCACAATAAAAAAATTCGCAGTGCCAGTGAATGTACCGTGACCTTTGCCGAACCCGCCAAAGGTAAACTGGTTGTTACGGAAAACGGTCAACCCCTCGAAGGGGCCTCGGTTGTCATGGCTGGAGCAATCCTGGTCGGACAACACATCTCCATAGGCAAGGGTGTCCTGATTGAATCCGGAGCCTGTGTCAAGGGACCGACCATCATCGGAGATTATTCAGAAATCCGTCATGGCGCTTATATCAGGGGCAACTGCATATTTGGTCAGCGCTGCGTTGTCGGGCATGCCACGGAAGTAAAGCATTCGATTTTTTTAAACGATGCCAAGGCCGGTCATTTCGCCTATCTGGGTGATTCTGTTCTGGGCAACAATGTTAACCTCGGTGCTGGAACAAAATGCGCCAATCTTCGCTTTATCGAAGGTACGGTCAAGATAAGGACACCTGAAGGTCTGATTGACAGTGAGTTGAGAAAAATTGGTGCTATCATGGGTGATGACTGTCAGACAGGCTGCAATTCAGTTACCAGCCCGGGAACGGTGCTGGATCAACAGAGCATGCTCTTGCCCAATACAACCGCACCTTCCGGCTATCATAAGAAAAAGAGCCTGATACGTTAGTGGCCATTGGTTGTTCTCCGCCGGCATACTCGTACAGGGCGAAAAAAAAAGCGAACAATATGCCTATGGTGCAAAAAATTCTGACAAACCTGTCCCATGGCAATCGCTTCGCACCTGACATTTTTTTAAAAAGGAAAACGGTTATATAGGTAAAGCCAAGCGCATAAGGAGCGGTAAGCAGTACCTGATACAGGGTTCCAGACAGAGTCCTGCCCATATCTTCTCCCAAACGAAGATGAAAAAGGATATAGACCAGAACAGTCATACTAAAAGTAATTTTTTCACGAAGAGTTTTCATGGTTCACACAGCTGCCTTTGTTTTCCCTCAAACCATACCGAACCTGGCGATGATAGTGCCTCTTGTACATATTTTCTCTGAACTTGTCTACCTGGAAGTCATTGAAGACGACCCTGACCTCTGCCTGGACCGCTGCCCCTGGCAGAAAAAACTCAAAGACGAAAACAGGCTTTCCCGATATATTCCTCTTCCTCTGGGTAAAAATCGTGATCGTTTCCTTGCTCTTATTGGCGAGATCCGAACCCGAAAAAGCGATTACATGCAACAGCTGTCCGCGCTGTTGCTGGCCACGCTCGCAGCTGACACCAGCATGGAGTCGAAAAATTCCATTCTCAGCGGCCTGCGCGGCAAGACATCAGCTGCAAAAAACGATAATCAGGCTAAAGATGAGGTGCTCTGGCAGGCCAGACTCCTGTTGAAACTTGGAGAAATCCTTGATAGTGAACAGGAAGATATCAGCCGTCAGCTGGCTGTTATGGAACAGAAAGAAGAAGAGCTGCTGCAAGCCCTGCGGGGAGATAAAGACACCCTTTTTCCACTCACCAAAGAGATCATGGGGTCTGCCACTGCCAGTGATAATATGGCGTCTCAACGGGTCAGGGCCTGGAGTCAGCTTTTCACTTCCTGTTCCCGCTCTACGGAAAACTCAGCCTCGTTTTTCGTCACTGATCATCATGATACAGTTGAACAGCTCGTGGAAAAACACTCAGCAAAAGGCGGCGTAATCGCCCCACCGATAACAATAACCCTCCCGCAGATAGAGCAGGACTCTCTCCGTGCCGACCTTTCACTCCCCCAGGCCAGCGTCACCTTGACGACCCTGTGCCACAAAATGCTGGCAGACACGCTTTCTCCCGCTGAACAGGAGAACCTGCTTCATGCCTGGAACGAAGAGTACAGACAGCTGACCCAGGGCTATGACCGCAGCGCCCCGGTTCAGCTGACGCTGTATAAGTTTGTTCATTGTCAGGCAGCTGTGCTTTTACAGGAAACTTTTGTAGACAATATTACAGCCCTTTCTCCTGCAAACAGCAAAGCACTGCATTGTGTTTTTGGATACGTACAGTCATAACCGGGCACGGGGGGTGTATCTTTCCGTTATTCTCTGTTTCAGCTGTCTGGCTCCAAACACTTTTTCAGAAGATTTTCGCATTCCTGCCGATACGGATTAATAGTCAGCACCGGGCAGCATGCTGTTTTCACCACCTTTTCCGCCACGCTGCCGAACATGATCCGTTCAATACCCTTGTATCCGTGGGTTCCCATAACAATCAACTGAGCCTCAGCTTCTCCTGCGTAAGTAACAATTTCCTCTGCGACATCTCCAGAAAGAACCTGGCCGGTAATATTTGTTACACCAAGCGTAATAAAACCTTCCTTATGCTCCTCAAGAAAAGAAACCATACGCTCCTTGGCCGCGCTTAGTAAATTCTCCCTCAGATTGGGCAGATTGGTGGGTGGAGTGAAAAAACCACTGTAATCATCAAAATCCTGGGCCACAAACACCAGGTCAAGATCTGCTGAGAACGTGCCGGCCAAATAGGCGGCTGCGCTGACGATCTTTTCAGCATTATCTGAAAAATCAATAGGACTCATCACACGTCTGATCTCTTGCATACAGCACCTCCTTTTTCTGGCTGCTAATAAATGTGCAAAGTGACCATCATAGGGGTATGTAATACCCTGGTTTCACTTGGTTTAAGCCTGTGTCTGCTTCCAGCCTGCCCAGGTCTTGGCAAGCGCGACTTGCAGCTATAGCCTCCTATGCTGCCAGTCATGATCGCCCGAAGATGATGGAGCTGGGAGCAGGTACTGTGCGACAAGGATAAAGATATATAGCGTATACTATATCCATCTAACAGTAATTTTTCCACGATATTGTTCTGTTCACCAGGAACAAACTATTTCAGGTAACTGCTCACCGCTCACCCCTCTTTGAACGATCACGACACGCCGCATAGAGAGGCTATAGCTGGCAATCGTGCTTGTCCAAATAGGGGCACCCTGAGAGCAGTTACACGTTTGAGGTATGTACAATCAGAGCGTTACACACCCAGTGAGTAGTTACTATTTCAGAAAAGAAGGTAACTCTTCACAGAGCAGGTCTCAGCCTGGTTTCACCTGCTTTACGCCTGTACTTGCTTTCAGCTTGCCTGAAGACGGTTGAGCTGGGAGCAGGTACGAAAGAAGTTGACCCGGTACGCTCCAGGGCATATAGTTTTCAATTCCCGAAGAGAGAATTATATGCTCTGGAGCCTTATATGAACTTTATCCCCAAATGGATAGCCTGGGAGATCACACGACGATGTAACCTGCAATGCGTCCACTGCCGCTCTTCTTCGCAGATTGAAGTGGTAGAGCATCCCGATTTCTCTTATGAAGAAGCAAAACGGGTGCTGAGAGATATCCACAGTTACGCAAATCCGGTCATAGTGCTTTCCGGTGGAGAGCCACTTTTAAGAGAAGATGTGTTTGACATAGCAGCCTACGGCACAAACCTTGGACTTCGAATGTGTCTGGCTACCAACGGAACACTCGTAACCGAAGACACCTGCAGGTTGATTAAAGAATCAGGAATTAAGATGGTTTCCTTAAGCATTGACGGTGCAACAGCAGCAGTCCATGATAATTTTCGTAACCAACCAGGGGCATTTACCGGCACCATGCATGCCATTGAACTCTTCAACACCCATCAGATTGACTTTCTGGTCAACTCCAGCTTTACCAGAAGAAATAAAGAAGAGGCTCCGAAGATATATGAAATGGTAAAAACGCTTGG
Source organism: Desulfobulbus propionicus (assembly GCA_002747135.1). Lineage (GTDB taxonomy): Bacteria > Desulfobacterota > Desulfobulbia > Desulfobulbales > Desulfobulbaceae > Desulfogranum > Desulfogranum propionicus_A. The sequence continues at coordinate 30,612 of PDTE01000021.1, forward strand.
CGCCACAGCCTGGTATCTCTTTATGATTGTTCCCACCGGAAGGGGTGAGGATATAATGGCTGAATTGATTCCTGAAGAAGAATATGAGGATATTCTCAACTGGCATTATGACATGGAGACGGAGGAGTCTGATCTGCTGGTCCGGCCAACCTGTGCGCCCCATTATTATCGAATAGTTTTGCAGCGATCAAAAGAAGAGGGCAGCAGATTCAGGCGACGCAGCCTGAAATTTTCCACCGGTGGCTCCAAAGGCTGTCTTGCCGGGCAGCTGATCTGTCTGATAGATGTGGACGGCAATATCCTTCCCTGCAGCTATTTCCCGCTGTCTGACAGCAATATCAGAGATAAAAGCTTCAAGGATATCTGGGAAAATTCTCCGCTGCTGACTGATATGCGTAATTTTTCACAATACAAGGGAAGTTGTGGCAGATGTGAATATATTCAAGTTTGCGGCGGCTGCAGAGCCAGGGCCTATGCTATGACCGGTGACTATATGGCTGAAGAGCCATTCTGTACCTATCAGCCCTCCAGAAAAATGAGGACACAGTTATGAACGATACGTTTTTACGGGCATGCCGAGGAGAACACACCAGCTACACCCCTGTCTGGTTTATGCGCCAGGCTGGCCGCTACCTCCCGGAATATCAAAAAATACGCAGCAGGGTCAGCTTTCTTGAACTATGCAAGACACCGGCGTTATGCACAGAAGTGACCCTGCAGCCCATTGATATCTTTGGCTTTGATGCAGCGATTCTTTTTTCCGATATCCTCATCCCCATGGAAGCGATGAACCTTGCCCTGGAGTTCCATGAGGGGCGGGGTCCGGTTTTCCCCAATCCGGTTCGCAACAAAAAAAATATTGATGAACTCGTTGTTCCAGACCCCGACGCGACCATGCCGTTTGTCATGGAAACCATCAGGCTGCTTCTTCAAGAACTCAAAGTACCGCTCATCGGTTTTTCAGGCGCCCCTTTTACCCTGGCAACCTACCTGATCGAGGGCGGCTCTTCCAAGGTGTTCTTTGCCACCAAACAGATGATGTTCAGTCGTCCTGACCTGTATCATGCCCTGTTGCAGAAAATCACCGCCTGTACCAGCCTGTATCTCCAGGCCCAGGCCAGGGCAGGTGTCCATGCACTACAGATATTCGACTCATGGGCAGGCATTCTTGCGCCCCGGGATTATGAGCGGTTTGCGCTGCCATACGTTCAATCAATCATCACTGACTTAAAAAAAATCACAGATATCCCGATCATCTATTTTGCCAACAACGGAGCCACCCTTCTGCCGCACACAACCAGGGCAGGAGCAGATGTCCTTGGACTTGACTGGCGTATTGACATCAGTGATGCTGTGGCCCGTATCGACAACCATGTTGTCCAGGGCAACCTCGACCCCATGGCCCTGTTTCTTCCCAGAAAACAACTGGAACGACGCATCCAGGAGCTGCTCGCTTTCACAGCCGAAGCAAAAGGCCATATTTTTAACCTCGGCCACGGCATTCTGCCTCAGACCCCGCCTGATCAGGCACGAATTGCCGTGGATGCCGTACACAGGTTCAGTGGAAAATAGGTAACTACTCCCAGCTCATCCGTCTTCTGGCGATCAAGACTGGCTGAGAAGGAGAAAATAACGCAGCTGTACAGACCCCGTGATTGGTGGCAGGACTATGGTTGCCGGTCACGCCTGCCCTGATTCGGGCGAGATGAAGGCGGTTACAGGATTAAAGCAAGTAAAACCAATGTCCTGTGAACAGGGATTCAGGGCGCTGAAACACGAGCCACCATAAGTTTCTGCATGAATAAATTAGACAGTGATATTACCCGAAGAGGCAGAGAGCTCAACAATGGGCGCCGAGGTGAAGGTCCAGTGGTTTACTGGATGTCTCGCGATCAAAGAGTACACGATAACTGGGCTCTTTTATGGGCCCAGCAGGAAGCATTAATCCGGCGGAAAGGTGTCCTGGTCATTTTTTGTCTGGTTCCCGACTATCCCGGCACCGCCTCGCATCATTACGGGTTTATGTTACGGGGCCTTGCATGTTTAAAAAAGGAACTGGAGAAGGTTAATATCCATTTCCTCATGACTGAAGGGCAGCCAACTCTCGGCTTACCGGCAATCCTCAAGAAAATTGACGCACACCTGCTGGTATGTGATTTCGATCCATTACGAATCAAGAGGCAATGGCAGGCACAACTTCTCGAAAAGGTACAGATGCCAGTTGTTGAAGTTGACACCCACAACATCATACCTGCCTGGATAGTATCCGATAAGAAAGAGTATGCCGCGTATACTATCAGGCCAAAGGTAAAGCGGCTGCTTGATGACTACCTGACAGAGCCTCCCAGAATCCAGATGCACCCCTATAGCTGGCACATAACTTCTGACATCCATTTTCTTTTTGATTATTGTGCACTCCAACTGCCAGCCAACAGTCGGCATGACAAGGTACCTGAACCAGGAGAAGCTGCAGCCCTTGGTGCTGCAAATAAATTTTTGCAGACAGGGCTGTCGAACTATGTGGAAACGAGGAATAATCCCTGCCTCAATGGGCAATCCGGCTTGTCTCCCTATCTGCATTTCGGACAACTCGCCCCGCAGAGATTGGCGAAACTAGTATCTTTGAAGGGTGAATCATCACCATCAACAGAGTCATTTCTTGAAGAACTCATCGTTCGCCGCGAACTTGCCGATAATTTCTGCCTGTATGAACCCCAGTACGACAATTTTTATGGTTTTCCCAAGTGGGCCCGGGAGTCACTGGACCAGCATCGGGGGGACAGGAGAGAGCATATCTATTCCTTGCAGGAATTTGAAGAGTCCCGTACACACGAGCCACTGTGGAATAGCTGTCAGCTGGAACTGGTGCGGAAAGCTAAACTTCACGGGTATCTGCGGATGTATTGGGCTAAAAAGATTCTTGAGTGGACACCTGCCCCTGAAACAGCCATGGAGTATGCAATATACCTCAATAACCGCTATTCGCTGGATGGCAGTGATCCCAATGGATACACAGGAATTGCCTGGTCGATCGGGGGGGTACACGACAGGGCCTGGAAAGAGCGGCTTGTTTTTGGCAAAATACGCTATATGAACGAGTCAGGATGTCAACGAAAATTTGACACGGCTGCTTATATAAAATCCGTACGTAACTACTCACCCCTATCAGAGTAAATCTGTCCAGCAAAGGTCATTTGGACAGCGACCAGTGGGTTGTACCCTTTATTCGCCATGGTTTGCAGGTAGCTGGTGATTTCAGGCGTTATCTTGCCTTCAAGTCTGCTGTCCTTGTCAAGAACATCTGTACAATTTGTGGCACTGCGATGTCCAGGCTCAGTCTTTATGGAGATAAATATTTGATATTATTAATTAAAATAAATATTTTTTAAAAAGGCTGGTTCTTGCTGTTTTCCTGCGAAAAACTACAAAGATGGGTTAGGTTCCCTTCTCCATATAACCTGGATAGGTACTTGGACTCTATTTCACTGCGCGGCACTTTTTGTACCATTTTCCACTCACGGATACGTGTTGCAATAAGGTGTAGGAGAGAGTGTAAAAGGTAATGTATTTTACAATGGCTTGAGGAACTACAGATATTTTTTAGCGCAGGCTTTAACTTCAGAATCCTGATCATCAAGACTCTGTTTAAGTACGCCGAGTGCTTCTTTAGTGGCAATTTTTCCTAGAATATCACACAGCCAAATGCGTTTTTCTGTTTGTGGGCTTTCCCTGAAATATTTTGAAAATTCGTCGTTGATAGCTGGTACTGCGTCGGAACCAAGTCTCAACAGGCCAACTGTGGCAGCAGAGCGGATAGACTGCTCCTCCCCTGACTGTATTGCAGCGACAAATGTTGCCGCAGCGCGCGGATCATGAAGTTGGGCCAATGAAGTAACTGCTGCCTCCCGAGTTCCGGTATCGGAATGCCAAGCCGCTTCAATAAGGGCAGGGGTAGCCCTTTTATCTCCAAGTTTCCCCAAAGCTCTGGCTGTCATCTCCCGGCCTTGCCAGTGATCCTGATTAACTAACTCGATAAAAACTTCTGTTGCCCTCTGATCACCAATAAATCCAAGGGCAGGGATAATATGGAACCAGACCCCGGTATCTTTCTGTAAGTCCTCTTTGAGTAACGTTATCAAAACAGGGACAGAGTTCTTGTCGCCCAGCTCACAGAGCAGGATTGTGCCTTCTTTTTTGACCGCAGCATCACTTGATTTGGTCATCTGCAGTGCCTTTTCGAGGTCGCACTGGTGTTGACAACTCTCCACGATGGCTTCAATGCTCATGGCCGCCATTTGGCTTTTTCGTTTACAGTTTTCCAGGCACAGTTCCATGGTTGGATCATTTTCAAGTTCTGGATACGGGGCTTTGAGAGAGAACTCACTGGTTTGTTCTTTTGGAACCAGTGTGTGGTGCAATTTTGTATCCGCTGCAAAGGCATTATCTTCACAAAGTAACGCTATCAGTGTAACGAGCAATAAATATATTTCGGCCATGTTTATACCATTGACACAATATGTTATCGGATTGCCAGATTATACAATTTTATTACCACACTCGACCCAGAATGACTGTTCCGGCCCGATCTCAGCGCGGCAATAAGAGCATGCTGGAGAGGTCTGCGGTGCAACCGTTTGGGCACCACAACTTGATCCAGCCATGCTGGTTAGTTGAGGACTGCTTTCGCCCCACAGAACTTCATCATTTCAGCAGCCGACATCAAAGGCAGGATGCATCTCTTGAAGACAATGCGATTACATCCACTGAGGGTACCTTTGGCTACGCTGGCAAATCTTTGTAAAAATTCCTTCATGAGCCCCTCCTTTCTGTATTTTCTGGGGGGGGGAGATGATGCGTTTCCACTATACACAAGAAACGGCTTCTTTTCCTTGATTTTATTGGGTTGCGGGCTTTAAACCCGCGTTAGCCATGTATAATCCCCGCTTTAAGTGTACGTATAAGTAACAGCACGTACACGTAAAAAAGCAACAAAAAAATACGAATTTTCAATAAAATCGTGCTTAATAAGGTACGTTTACGGCTTCAATTCCTCTTCTCTGGATAACAGGATACTGGAGCTAAAAAGGCTTTTGTACGAAGCGAATAATACTAAGGAGCCCTGTGCGAGAAAACCGCACACAGGGATTTGTGAGGGGACGGTCGGGTAACTGGCCGCTCTACCTCGATTGCAGAAAATATAGTACCTGCTTTCAGGTCACCCGTCTTCGGACGATCACGACCCGCCGCATAGAGGGGCTAGCCCGGGTTTCTCATCAGCTCTGGCGGTGCCAGGTTCGGTAGTTTCTGGTAACTCATTATACCTTTGTATATGTGTGGCCAGAATACTGGCGAAGATGGTGCCGCCTGGGCTGACCTCTGGTGAATATTTTGGCGAAATTTGAGACTGCTTACGGACATCACATTCATCTGTTTTTATCTGTTTCTTTTCAAATCAGACAACATGTTCATGAGAAATCCGGGCTAGAGCTGCCAATCGTGCTTACCCGAATCTGGGCAACCTGAAAGCAGTTACAGGTTTAAAAGCAAGTGAAACCAGGGCGATACATGCCCTGGGAGTAGTTACAAAATATATATATTACTGCCATGAAGGTAAGGGAAGACTCTCTGGCAGCCACTTGGAAAGCCCCCATTTGGGAGGGTTTCCTTCTTCAAGCCGTTTAAGCAGTGTTTTTGCCTTTGGAAGCAGAACCGACTCCGGATACATGGTGATCAGGGACTTCAGGCGGTGTTTAGCCTGTTCATATTTTTTGGTTCGAACATAAAAAACCGCCACATGATACTCGTGATTGACCAGAAACTCCCTGGCTGCCCTGATGCGGGCCTGCGCTTCCTTGGTATAGGGTGAGTCAGGATAGGTGCGCAATAATCTGGAAAAAGTACGGATGGAGTCATCAGCGCCTGAAGTATCACGGTCAATCCGGTCGGTTCGGACAAAATCGCACATCCCCATTTGAAACAGTACATAAGGGATGGCTTCATTGGTGGGGTGGCGTTCTTCAAACTCCTCGTAAAGCAGTTTGGCTTCAATATAGGATTCGTTATAATAGTGGGCGTCAGCCGCCTTCAATTCGGCCAGCATTGCCTGTTTACTGAAGGGATGATCGTCCAGGATTTCTTCAAAGGCCTCAATTGCTTTAGGGTAATTACCCACACCATAGGCACTCATACCCTCGCTGATAAGCTCTTCAGGTGATTCACCTGGATCTTCTTCCTGTTCATCGCCAAAGATCTTGTTATACATCCCTCCAATCGTGGAGCAGCCAGTCATTGAGAAACCAAGAAGCAAAACAAGAGCGAGTATCCAGAGGGATTTTTGAATTCTGTTGATGTTGGTTTCATCAATCATTAGAGTGCCTTGCCGGTAGAGGGGGGATGATTTGTCAAGTGCAGGCTGGCTCCCTGAGCAGAGGGAAGCTGTCTGCCTGCACATCTTTGAAGTTATTGCTGGTGCCCTGTCAACGCTGCTCTGTCATATCCTGTTTGTCTTTTCAGCCCTGATGCAGCCTGGGCCCGGGGCGCACAGCATTACTGTGCAATACAGGGCAAGACTGCATAAGGACAAGAAAAATCCGGCGCAGCAGACTGACTTTTCAGCGTTGACATGACACTAGACAGCCTTGTTGATAAGATCCTGAAGCTGGCTTTTACCAACTGCGCCGGTTACCTGATCAACCACTTCTCCCCCCTTGAAAAGAATAAGGGTCGGTATTGCCCGGATGCCGAATTTTCCAGGGGTGGCCGGGTTATCGTCTACATTCATCTTTGCGATCTTGACTTTTCCCTCGAATTCATCTGCCAATTCATCAATAACCGGTCCAATAGCCTTGCATGGGCCACACCATGGCGCCCAGAAGTCAACCAGGCAAGGTAAATCGTTTTCAATTACCTGGGCGTCAAATTCGTTGTCAGATAGATGTATTACTTTGTCACTTGCCATCTTTTTTCTCCTTGTTACTTCTGTCGTAACATGAGTTGCAGACCACCCTGAATGAAAAAAAACTGTTCATGATGGCCTGAAATTTCTATTATTTCATATAGTTAAGTTGTTACCATAAACAATATACACCATTCTACCTTGGGGGAATGAGCGTGACAAGAGAAATTTATCATCTTTTAAGGTATATCAACCCTGATCGTAACCAATCACGGGGTCTGTGTTTCTCCGTTATTCCTGTTTTCGACGTGTAACTGGTCACAGGTGCAACAGAATTGGACAAGCGCCATTTTTCGCTATACAAGAGTATGCGGGCAATGGTGATCGTATAAAGATGAAGTGCCTGTGATCAGTTACCCCTGATCAGCTTGCCTGCCGAAAGCATCCGCCCTTATTGCTGCGCCGGTTTTCATTTTGACATCAGAACAGAACGAATGCTATACTGCATTTTTTTATCTGATACCAAACAGCCTGCCTCTGGAACTGATCAGGGTGCTGCATCCTTGCATGGTTGCAATTCCCCGCTTACTGCCAGTACCCTGTCAACGCTGCTCTGTCGCATCCTGCTTGTCTTTTTCAGCCCTTATGCAGCCTTGCCCTGTGTCATACAGCGCTACTATGCAGCTCAGGACAAGGCTGTATAAGGGCAAGAAAAATCCGGCGCAAGATCCTGACATTTCAGTGTTGACATGAGCCTGTGGTCGATTACCCTGTTACAGGCATATTGAATAATTACTACTCCGGGAGTTGATGCATATGAAGACCAATCGATCAGCCACTTTTTTTTCTCAGGCACAAAAAGTAATCCCTGGCGGTGTAAATTCTCCGGTAAGAGCCTGCCGGTCGGTTGGCTGTGACCCTCTTTTTATTAAGAAGGCATCTGGCTGCACTGTTGTTGATGAAGACAACAACGAATTTATAGACTTTGTCGGCTCCTGGGGCCCGATGATAGCAGGGCATGCCCCGGTTGAGGTCATTGAGGCCGTACAGAAAACGGCAACAGATGGAACCAGTTTTGGTGCACCGACTGCTCTTGAAATTGAACTGGCAGAGCTGGTGTGTGACAGCGTCCCCTCCATAGAGAAGGTGCGGTTTGTCAACTCCGGTACTGAGGCAACCATGAGTGCCATTCGTCTGGCCAGAGGATTTACGGGGAGAAATATGGTGGTCAAGTTTGACGGATGCTATCATGGACACGCCGATTCCTTTCTGGTCAAGGCCGGTTCCGGAGTATTGACGCTCGGCATCCCCGGCAGCCCGGGAGTACCTGATGATATAGTCAAAAACACCCTCTCGATTCCCTATAATAATGTTGAGGAGTTGGAAAAGACCCTGCGGGAGAGAGACCTTGACATTGCCTGTGTTATTTTGGAACCGGTTGCCGGTAACATGGGCGTTATTATACCTGATCTCGATTTCTTGAAAAAAATGCGGGAATTGACAAGTGAGCTTGGCATTATTCTGATTTTTGATGAGGTCATAACTGGGTTCAGGTTAGCCCTGGGAGGAGCACAGGAACGCTTCGGCATCCAGCCTGACCTGACCTGTCTCGGCAAGATTATCGGCGGTGGATTACCAGTAGGTGCTTATGGGGGCAGGGCAGATATTATGGATCAGATAGCTCCTGACGGGCCGGTGTATCAGGCCGGCACCCTTTCCGGGAATCCCCTGGCCATGGCTGCTGGTATTGCCTTGCTTGGGCTGATTCGCCAGCCCGGGTTTTATGAACGGCTGGAAGAGACCAGCGACTGGTTTTCCGGTCAGTTGCAGCAGCTGTGTGCCAGTGTGCCTGTACCGACAGTTTTGAATCGAATCGGTTCCATGATGACCTGCTTTTTCACTGACCAGCCGGTAAGGGATTTTGAGAGCGCGATGAACGCTGATACAGAACGTTACGGGGCACATTATCGAAATATGCTGGCTGAAGGTGTCTGGCTTGCGCCATCACAGTTTGAGGCATCCTTTCTTTCTGCTGCCCATGATCGTATTCATCTGGAAAAAGCCCTGGCAGCAACGGAATCATCATTAAAAAAACTGATGAAATAGATAAAAAAATCTTGCGCTTGCTTGTCCTGCATGATACCAGTACCAACAATTATCGTACCTGAATGAACGTAGAGGTGACCTTCATGGCTGATGACCGCAGAAAAATGTTTCGTCAGCTGGCCCAATACAGTCAGGTAGGTATGACCTTCGCCTTTTCCATTGTTATCGGTTTCGGGGCAGGCTGGTATCTGGATAATAAGGTGTTTAATGGAAAAACAGTGCCTTTTCTGACGTTTCTTTTTCTTGGTTTTGGTATTGCTGCCGGATTCAAAACTCTCTGGGATGTAATGAAAAAGATATCCGATGGCAGATAAACAACAACACGCAGAGCTTGAAGACCGCCGGTTGATACGACGGGTTGTTTGTTTCAGCTGCCTGCTGCTGGTGCTTTTAAGTGCGGGAAGCTGGCTGGCTGTAGATAAGGTTTTTGCTATATCGGTGCTCATAGGCGGGATACTGGCCAATAGTAGTTTTTTACTGCTTAAAAACGATACGGAACAGATACTTGGTAAAGTCGCCGTAGCAGGCGGCAGGTCCGGTACCGTTTCACGGGTAGAAACGGTACGTTTTTTCATTAAATTTTATGCCCGTTTAATCATACTGGGTTTATTGTTGCTGGTGTTGATTGCCAGAGTGGAAATGGATATGATCGGTCTCAGTCTCGGACTGGCAACGATCATGATCAGTGTCATTGCTATGATGCTGAGCAGGGTGAAGAAAACGGGAAGGTAAGCTGTTACAGACGCAGGGCAGGTACAACACAGGGTGTACATGCCTTGGGAGCAGTTATTTTTCGATAATGGTTTGAAGTGTATTTTTTACGGGAAAGCAATCACTCCTGTGACCAGTTATGATTTGAGGAGCGCATAAATTATGGAACATCCGATACTGTTTATTTCTATAATTCTTGAAAAAATTGGCCTGCCGGTTCCCCATACAGTGACGGGTGATGGTCTTATAGAACAGCTGTGTACTCCTTATATGACCTATACCTGGCTGGTCATGGCTTTTCTGATTATTGTGCCCAGGCTTACCATGAGCAAACTTGAAATGGTACCTGATAGTGGCCAGAATTTCTGGGAAGTCATGATAGGCGGTTTGATGGATTTTTTCACCGAAAACCTGGGAGAAGATGGTGCCAGGATGCTTTTTCCAATGATGGCTACCTTTTTTCTTTATATTGTGCTTGCCAACATGATCGGGCTTATTCCCGGTTTCATGTCGCCGACATCTAATTTAAATATTACCCTGGGCATGACCCTGATCGTCTGGGTTACCCATCATGCTCTTGGCTTCAGGTATCACGGGCTCAATTATTACAAGCATTTCATGGGACCAAGTAAGGCTTTGGCGCCTTTTATGTTTCTCCTGGAACTGATCAGTAATTTTGCCAGACTGATTTCCCTGTCCATGCGTCTTTTTGGTAATATTCTGGCAAAAGAAGTTCTGCTTTCGGTTCTTTTTATGCTGGCCGGAGCTTTTTTCGCTCCTCTGCCGATTCTTTGTCTCGGCGTGCTGGTCAGTATTATACAGGCGGTCGTGTTTGTGCTGCTGGCAGTATTATACTGCTCGGGAGCGATGGAACACGCTCATTAATCATGTAGCTAAACCTGTTTGTTTTAGTACAGAAGAAGGCCAATATATATTATTTTACAACGGAGGAGATAATTCATGGAAATTGCTTTAGGTCTTATTTGTATAGGTGCAGCCTTAAGTATCGGCCTGGCTGGTTTTGGTGCTGGTATTGGTATGGGTAATGGTCTTCGTGGTGCATGTGAAGGTGTTGCCCGTAATCCCGAAGCCAAAGGTGATATTACCACCACCATGATTCTTGGTATGGCTCTTTGTGAATCCATTGCCATCTATGGTCTGGTTATCGCTTTTATCCTGCTCTATGCCAATCCTTTTAAAGGAGCTCTTGGCATGTAAGCCGCTCTTACAAAGCGTTTATCTGTAAAGCTGCGGCAGTATGCCGCAGCTTTTTTTATTGTGTCCATGTAACGTAATTCTTGCAGGGCATGTGCCATGTTCACTAACCAGCCCGGCTCAGGTTTGCTAGCTAAACGAACCATGAATCCTCGGCACTTTGGCAAGGGACGGGTATCACTTCCCCTGAGAGACTTTCGGATAAAACCAGCATGGCCGGATCAGGTAGCCTTCAACCATAACAAAGCATGAAAATCGGAACTTCGGGAAATTAACATCTGTTTTTGAACAGATTCTCGGATAAAATATACATCATCTGGCCATATGAAGACAGTATATATTGTCAGCCTTGGCTGCCCAAAAAACCTTGTTGACACGGAAGTAATGTTCGCCCTGCTGGAGCAGAATGGATACAGCCTGAGCGACTTGCCTGCTCAGGCTGATGTGCTGCTGGTCAATACCTGTGGCTTTATTCGTCCGGCTGTTGAGGAAGCAATTGATGAGTTGTTGCGACTGGCCGAAAATAAGCATGAAAAGGCCATTTTGATTGCAACTGGATGTATGGTGCAGCGTTATGGGCGGGAGCTAGCCGCTGCATTGCCGGAAGTGGATATTTTCCTGGGTCTGGATCAAGAACTAATGATCATTGAAGCTATTGAGACCTTGAAGAAAAAAGGTGCGTATTCTACAGAGGTTACTGCGTCCACATATATTATGAATGTGAATGTACCTCGAAAACTGTCAACCCCTTTTTACCGCTCTTTTCTGAAAATTACTGAAGGCTGTGATAATCACTGCACCTATTGTATGATTCCGGCAATAAGAGGAAATCTGCGCAGTAGAAACATAAATGATCTTGTAGCAGAGGCAGTTATCCTGCGTGGACAGGGCGTTCAGGAGGTAACCTTGATAGCCCAGGATCTCTGCGCTTATGGAGATGATTTTGCCTGTTCCCGGTATCTGGTGCCTCTTCTGCAGGCGCTCCTTGATCGGACAACCATTCCCTGGATCAGGCTGCTCTATCTCTATCCATCATCATTGCCCGAAGAGCTGCTTCAGTTAATGGCGGAGCAGAACAGAATTGTTCCTTACCTTGATATTCCGATTCAGCATACGGTCGATTCTGTACTCAAGGCCATGAATCGCCGTTACGGCTATCGCCAGCTGGACAGGCTGATAAATCGGATTCGTACGTATCTGCCTGACTGTGCGCTTCGTACTACCATTATGGTTGGTTTTCCGGGGGAGACCGATGATGATGTCGCCCGCCTGCTCATGGCTTTGGAGAAATGGCAGTTTGATCATGTTGGCGTGTTTTGCTATGAAGATGAAGAAGGCACCAGGGCCGCACAGCTTTCCGGCAAGGTTTTAGATGATGTAAAAAAAATACGCTACAAAAAGGTCATGGAAACACAGGCAGGCATAAGCCTGAATCGTCAGCAGCGATATGTCGGCAGGATTGAGCCGGTCCTGGTTGAGGGTGTCAGCAGGGAAAGCGATTTGTTGCTGGAAGGTCGAACAAGATATCAGGCTCCTGATATTGATGGATGTGTCTATATTAACGATGGACAGGCAGAGACAGGAGATATTGTCCAGGTTTTGATATCCGAGGCGCACCCCTATGATCTGGTCGGGAAGGTGGTCGACGCCCCGTAAAATTTGAATGCAGCGGGCGGGCTGCTCCGGCAAGCTATACCTTGCTGGTAACTACTCACTGGGTGTGTAACGCTCTGATTTTACCTGCCTCAAACGTGTAACTGCTCTCAGGTTGCCCCTATTTGGACAAGCACTATTGGCAGCTATAGCCCCTCTATATGCGGCGGGTCGTCATCGTTCAAAGAGGGGTGACCTGAGAGTAGTTACCCTTGCTGTTAACCTTTTCCCGCAAATCCTTACCCACCTTGAAAAAGGGGAGCTTTTTGGGCTTTACCTTGATTTTTTCGCCTGTTTTTGGGTTTCTTCCTGTATACGCTTCATATTCTTTGACAACAAAACTGCCGAATCCACGGATTTCAATTGAGTCCCCTCGAGCAAGCGCATCACTCATAGCCTCAATGATCGTGTTGGTTATGGAAGCCGCCTCTCGTATGGGCATGTTCATTTCTTCGGCCAGTGCTTCAATGAGTTCAGATTTGTTCATGCCTTTCTCCACCTAAGATATAAGTCTTTTGCTGAATATGTCTGCTGTTGCTTAAGAGAAACAGGTTAAAAGAGGTATTTCTGGAATATATAAAATTTAAGCAGGTATGTTTTTGATTGTAAAGGGAATTTTTCCAGAAAAAAGTCTTTTTATATCGTTTTTTGTTAAAAAACGATATGTTCCCTTTGCAAGAGTCCCTAAATACAGGCCGCCATAAGCCACTCTCTGCAGGTGGAGAACGCGGTGGCCGATTTCTTGAAACATCTTGCGAACCTGCCTTTTTTTTCCTTCATGAATGACAATCTGAACCACTGTCTTCGTGGCAGCCTGTTTCCGGACATGTATATGAGCGGGAGAGGTCAGGTGACCGTCGAGCATAATGCCCCGTTCAAGACGTCTGAGGTTCTGGGGGGATGGCGAACCTTGTACTGTTGCAAGATAGGTCTTGTTTACCTCATAACGGGGGTGAAGGACGTGGTTGCCAAATTCTCCGTCATTGGTCATGAGAAGAGCGCCTTCTGTTTCAAGATCAAGTCGCCCTACCGGAAAAAGACGCACAGGTATATCTGCGACAAGATCAGTGACGATGGGGCGTCCCTGGGGATCGGACAGGGTAGTGACATAACCAGCCGGCTTGTTGAGGAGAATATATATTTTTTTATCAATGACAACCGGTTTGCCGTCAAACGTCACGGTGTCCCTTTCCGGGTCAATTTTGCAGCCCATCTGCTCAATGATTTTTCCATTGACAGAGACCCTCCTTGAAGCGATAAGCCTTTCTGCTCCTCGTCTTGAGGTTATACCAGCCTGAGCCAGAATTTTTTGAAGACGTTCCATGGCGTGGAGAGTAAGTGATAAGAGTTCGCGTAACTACCTGCAGGCATGTGCCAGCCTGATTTCGTTTACTTTAAGGCTGTAACTGTTTTCAGGTTGCTCCCGGGTTTGGGTAAGCGGATTGGCAGCTGTAGCTTCCCTGTTCTACGGGCAATGGTGATCGTCCGAAAGACAGGGGAGAGAGCAGGAAGCAGTTATTTTTCATGAACAGCACGAGCAGCCAGGGGAGCTGGTTACCATGTCCCGAAGCGTTGTAAAATATTCAGCCTGTTCCTGGTTCCACCCTGACTGTTCATCTTTTTGTGGTGAGATTTTGAAAATACTTGTGCCGGAATAATCAAAGAAAACAATTACCGGACGTGCTGAAGGGGAATAATCTAGAAAAAAAATGGAGGCGATCAGCTCGGCCCGAATACTCCCGCCAAAAGGATACTGCTCACCATAGACGAAGCGATACTCACCCTCATCAGTTAACTCTCCCAATGGCACAGAACCCAGAATGCTGAGATCAAGAGCTTGATTCTGGATTGTTATTTCCACCTTGCCCCAGGTTGCCAGCATGACCATAATATCCCTGAAATGGCTGGGGCTGACCCTGGTTATAATGTCTGGTGCCAGGCACTCGATGACAGCCTGCTCCGAAACACCTGTCTCCCTGGCAAGCTGCGACACGGGAGGCATAACGCCATCGGCTGTTGTCTTCTGCTCAATGAGCTGTCGTATTCTTGTATGTATATGCATGCATGTTTCTATAAAAAAACAGATCACAGGAGTTGTTTCGTAACCACTCACAGGGTCTGTACGTCTGTGTTACTCTCTCTCTGCTTTTGACGTGTAACGGGTCACGGGTGCAACAGAATTGGGCAAGCACTCTTCCCCGCAGGTAAGCAAGCGAAGTCTTGCTTTACTTCTGTAGCTGCTTTCGCTGCCCAGATTCGGGCGATCGCGACTGACAGCTATAGCCCCTCTGTGCGGCCTGTCGTGATCGCCCTAAGATGGGTGAGCTAAGAGCAGTTCCCCCGAAAGATTACTTTTCCTTTTCCCAGCGTTCAATGCATTCTTTAATTACTTCATGCGCCTTGGCGACATCTCCAAAGCCCAGCACCTTGGTTGTACCTGGCTTTTTCAGATCCTTATAATGGGAAAAATGGTGTGCTATCTGCTTCTGCCACTGATCGCCCAGATCAGCAAGAGAAGCAATTCGATTCCCTGTATTTCGATCATCTGAAGGCACGCAGATTACCTTGTGATCCATTTCATTGTCATCCTCGAATTCCAGCACTCCGAGGACAGTGGCCTCTGCTACCACGCCGGTGGGCATAGGTTCGTCAGTGACAAATAAAACATCAAGCTCATCACCATCGTCGTCAAGTGTTGCCGGGATAAATCCATAGTTGACCGGCTTTGCAAATATGGCGGGTTCAACCCGGTCAAGAACCATGATCTTTCTCTTGCGGTCAAACTCTACCTTGTGGGACGATCCCATCGGAATTTCAATAACAACATTAATGGTTTGGTCTTCTGCGTAAGGGGTAAGAATTGCGTTGTAGTCCATTTTGTCTTCCTTTTTGGTGGTTGTTGAAAGGCATGGCGCAGACTATTGCGCCATGTACCCGTAAAAGCTTACATTGTGTTGCGCATTGATGCAGCCAGTGAGTGGTCACCCAGCGTTCGCTGTATACTTAAGGCGAGATCAAATTTATCCTGGTCATGCTGCAGGGCTTCTCCGGCTTTTGTATACAGCTCACGAGCCCATGCTTCATCACCTAGTTTCGTATAAACACTTTCTGCGAGATATTGAAGATCTCTTGTCGAGGTAAATTCTTCAGCAAACCGTTCATGAAAAGTTTTCAGGATATCCATATCCCGGGCATGGAATTTGACCATCTGAAAAAAATGCTCGCAGCGGCTCATATCCTTGCAATATTTTCTTGCTACTTCATATACTTCGTAGGCCCACTGACGATCATCAAGGTGTTCGATAATATTGCCGGCCAAAGTCAGATAGCAATACTGGTCATGACAATAGGTCTGAGCAGCCTGATACAATGACCTGGCATACTCTTTATCCTGTAGCACATTTTGCACAGTTGAAGCAAGCCGCATGAAATCTGACGCTGCCTCACAGTCACCCGCCATCTCCTTGAAAATGGAACGAACTCCGGCCTCATCGTGCAGGAATTGCATCATGTTTTCGGCAACCGTTCTTTTTGCAGCAAAGGCTGTTGCTGTTTCCAGGATCTTTCCATACAGGGACCCCGCCCATTGCTTGTCTCCAAGATCCTGGGCTATACATGCGGCAAGATCCAGGTACTCACTTGAGGAGGTACTCTTTTTTTCCGCGTTGCTGTACAGTTTGCGGACATAAGGAGTGTCGCCGGTCTGCTCCATTACCTCATGACCTAGTTTTCGCAGAGCAATTCCATTGATTGCTGCCTGTTCCCGCTTGATGAATGTCTCATAAAGCGGGCCGAATTCAGCTCGTTTTTCCTTCTGCAGGCTGATGTCGCTTTTCCATTGCTTGTCATCTGCATATTGCAGGATTGCATCGGCAACAGCGGCAAACTCCTTGTTGGTCTTAACCGCGTTTTCCGCACTTGTCAGTACCTGATCACTCTTTTTGGTGTCCTTGATCTCCAGTGCCAGTTTTTCCGCAACAGATACTAGTTTAAGGGCATCATCTTCAGCTGAAGCAGCTTTCAGGTAGGCCTGGGCGGCCAGGTTGTTATCCTCGGTGTCTTTTAAGACGGCATCACCGAGCTTAACCAGATCCTGGTAGCTCTCATACTGCTCTGCCGCCTTGCTGTAAATAGACAGAACCATAGGCTTATCAGCGATCACCTCATGCACCATGCCGGCAAGTTTAAAGAGATCGTCCCCACTTTCCAGCATGCTTTCGCTTTTTTCAAAAAGGGTGAGGCCATACTCCTTGTCTCCGGCTGCAATAACTGCCTTGGCCAGTCCAGCCATGTCAAGACCGGTTGAAACTTTTTCTTCAGCTGCCTTGTAAAGATTTGAGGCAATATCGCTTCCCGGAAAAAGTTCGTTTGCACCAGCGGCAAGATTGGAATAATCTTCCCCTGATTTGCAGACCTCCAATCCAGCCAGCACGGTTTCCCGTGCCTGGGCATCATCTTCAAAATCTTGCTTCAACGCCTTGGCCAGCTCAACAAAATCAGCGGGAGCAGTACATCTTTCACGCCCCTTGCTCCCAATTTCTGCGGCCAGATCCTTATCGCCAAGACACTCATTAACCTTCCTGGAAATTTCCAGGAACTCCTGCGCCTTTTTTGCCTTTTCGGCAGCCAGAGCAAACATCTCCCTGGCACTCTCCTCCTGCCCGTCTGAAGCCGCAGCTACCGCAAGATCAATAACTTCTTCTGCCGAATTACAGGCGTTTTTTGCCTGTTCAAAATACTGACTGGCCTTTTCTTCATCCCCATAAATCACGCGTGCTCCAGTCGTCAGGGCAAGAAAATCAGCAGCTGTTACTGCCCAGTCCGCTCCTTCATCATACAGCTCTTCTGCCCACTCCTTGTCGTCAAGGTCTTTGAACGCCCCCAGGGCAACCGCCACATAATCAGGCGTTTCCTGGCAGTCATCATATTGTTCCTCCAGTTCTTCACGAGTCGCCATATTCATCCCTCTGTTTTGTAGTTATTAAAACTCTCTTTACCTTAGCTGTTGCTCATATAATTAGCGATTACTAAAAAATATGTCAACAGGCAAATCTATATATGGACCTTTTGGCAAACGTGTTCTCAGCCAAGAAATGGATTGCGCTTACCCCGCGATAGTCTCTATAGTGTAACCAATAACGGGGGTCTGTACCTCTGTGTTATTCTCTACTTCTGACGTGTAACTGGTCTCGGGTACAACAGATTTGGGCAAGCATTCTTCCCCGCAGGTAAGCGCACGAAGTGAGACTTCGTGTACAAGAGTATACGGGAAAGAGTGCTCGGGCAAAGATGAAGTGCCTGTGATCAGTTACTCTATAGTAGATGCGTCATTTGCCTTTAGCCAACCTCATACTTCTCAATCATTATCAAGGAGTTTACAATGAAACCAAGAAGATCAAATCTTTCAGTGCCTGGTCATGTGGCAAAAATGCACGGTAAGGCCGCTGTGAGCAGTGCTGATGTTATTATGCTCGACCTTGAAGACAGTGTTCCCATTGACGCAAAAGAGCAGGCAAGAAACCAGGTGATAGAATCGCTTAACACTCATGACTGGACGAGAGGAGTGGTTACAGTACGCATTAATTCTCTTGACACTCCCTTTGCCTACCGGGATCTTTTGGAAATAGCAGAAAACTGCGGCAATATTATTGACGCCATAGTCATACCAAAGGTCACCAGCCCGGCGGATATTCATTTCGCTCACCACCTTCTCGAAGGGATCGAAATGAATAAGGGATACGCACACAGGATTGGGATCGAGGCATCCATTGAAACAGCGGACGGCCTGATGCAGGCAAATAACATTGCAGCAGCAAGTGACAGGGTTATTACCCTTGTCTTTGGCATTGCTGATTACTCGGCCTCAATCGGGGCGCGACTGGTATCCATCTCCGGTCACGGAGAAAAGGAAGAAGAACTCTATCCTGGCCATCGCTGGCATTTTCCCTTGAGTAACATGGTTATGTCTGCCAAGGCGCATCAAGTTATGGCCATTGATGCGCCCTATGGTAATTTCAAGGATACTGAAGGGCTGAAAAAATCTGCGATCATGGCCTGTGCGCTTGGATGTGACGGCAAATGGGCTATCCATCCTGGACAGATAGATGCCATCAACGAAGTCTTTACCCCTGCCCGGAAGGATATTGATCTTGCCAGAAAAGTGCTGGATGCAAACGATGAGGCACAGGCCTCAGGAAAAGGGGCTATAGCCGTTGAGGGGCGCATGGTAGATCAAGCTACGGTGCGGCTGGCAAAACAATTATGGGAACAGGCTGCGTACCTGGGACTGAGGGAATAACACTGAAGCACAGACCCCGTGACTGGGTACAAAAAAAGAGATGCTCCTGCTGGAGCATCTCTTTTTTTAGTCCTGATTTCTCATCAGCTCAGGTAGTGCCAGGTCCGGTAATTTTTGGTAACTCATTATACCTGGGTATATGTGTTGCCAGAATACTGCCGAAGGTGGTACTGGCCGGGGCTGACCCTTGATGAACATTCTGGCAAAATTTGAGACTATCCTTTGACATCATATCCATCTGTTTTTATATCTTTCTTTTCAAATGAGCCGCAATGTTCATGAGAAATCCGGGTTAGGGGTACAGCTGGTTACCCGATAACTGCAAGAACAGCGTCTTTGACAACAGTGTCGCCGGAGGCAAAACCAAGTGCTTTCACTTCACCGTCGCACGGCGCGCCAAGCGCATTCTCCATCTTCATTGCTTCCAGAATAACAACCGTATCACCAGCACTTACAGTAGCACCTACTTCTACCTCATACCTGATAATCAGGCCAGGCATCGGAGCGGTCAGCGGGGTTCCACCTTCTACGGCAACAGGAGCTGGCGCGGCAGCGG
This sequence comes from Desulfobulbus propionicus, assembly GCA_002747135.1. GTDB lineage: Bacteria > Desulfobacterota > Desulfobulbia > Desulfobulbales > Desulfobulbaceae > Desulfogranum > Desulfogranum propionicus_A. The sequence goes on from PDTE01000021.1 coordinate 50,046, forward strand.
CAGGTGCGGCGGCTGGTGGTGCTGCGGCAGGTGCTGCGGCAGCAGGCTTAGCGGCAGGCTTAGCGGCTGGCGCAGCAGAAGGAGCTGCCATAGCCATTACCGGCATATCCCCGGTGGGATCAACTTCGACGTTGAAGTACTCACCGTCAACAAAGACGTTAAATGTACGAATATTGCCTGTTTTCTCCGGTGTGTCTGGTTTGGCTTCGATCAGTTCACCAGCAGATGCTTTACGTATGATTTCATCTTTCTTCTTCACCTCGTCCATGGTCAGCGGTTTAACCTCTGGCGGCGGCTCGGAAACACCATATTTCCACTCAAGAAACTTCTTGCCGGTGGTCGGATACATGGCGTACAGGACGATATCATCAATATCTTTGGCAAGATCACCGATCTCTTCCTTGGCAGTCTCAAGTTCAGGCTCAAGTACGTCAGCAGGACGGCAGGTGATTGGTTCTTCTCCCCGGGCATATCCCTTGAGCGCCTTTTTCTGTACTTCTTCGTCGATCGGCACAGCGGTTTTACCATACAGCCCGTAGCACAGATCCTTAACCTGAGCCGTAATCATCTTATAGCGCTCTTCCGGGGTATCAAACAGCACATTGTTGACAGTCTGGATACCAACTATCTGGCTGGTAGGAGTAACCAGCGGTATCTGACCAAGTTCTTTACGAACGATAGGCAGTTCTTTGTAGACGTCATCAATCTTGTCAAGGGCATCCATCTCACGGAGCTGATTGACAAGGTTGGACAGCATACCACCAGGAGTCTGATGAAGCAGTACGTTGATATCAATAATTGAAAACTTGGAGGTGTCTGCCAGGTGCTTATACTTGGGCATAACTTCCTTCTCAAGGACTTCGTTGATCTGAGCAAGTTTTTTGATATCAAAGCCAGTATCTCTGTTGGTACCGAGCAGGGCCATGACAAAGGGCTCAACCGCTGCATGTGAGGTGCGATAGGCATAGGGAGACATGCAGGTATCAATGATGTCAACGCCGGCTTCAATGGCCTTGAGGTGTGACAGTGGCGACATACCTGAGGTAAAGTGGCTGTGCAGGTGCACCGGGATATCGGTTGTTTCCTTGATCGCCTTGACAATGGCATAGGCATCGTATGGAGCGATAAGACCTGCCATATCTTTGATGCAGATGGAGTCGGCTCCCATGGATACCAGATCCTTGGCCTTGTTTACATAGTAATCAAGATTATAGACCTCACCACCAAGACGAGGCTCGGTCAGGGTGTAGCAGATACACCCCTGGAAATGTTTGCCGCTTTCTTTGATCTGTTTGACAACGGTTTCAAAGTTACGATAGTCATTCAATGCGTCAAAGGTGCGGAAAATGTCCATTCCATTTTCTGCTGCCCGCTCAACAAATTTCAAGGCCAGGTCATCTGCATAGTTGCGATAGCCGACCAGGTTTTGCGCACGAAGCAACATGGAAAACGGGGTCTTCTTAAAATAACGCTTCAGGGTACGAAGTCTTTCCCATGGATCTTCATTCAAAAAACGGTGCATGGTGTCAAAGGTCGCTCCACCCCATGTCTCGACTGCCCAGAAGCCAACTTCATCCATCATCTCCGCTACCGGGATCATGTCTTCGGTGCGTCCACGGGTGGCAAACAGGGACTGGTGACCGTCACGAAGACTTAAGTCCATCACTTTTACCGGATTCTCTGCTGCCGGACGGTCAGCATCGTAATTCATGGCGGTCATTTTTACTTGGTCGCTCATTGTTCGTTTCTCCTCTGAATCTTTATATGAAAGTCTCTCTGTGGAAGTGATACCCATCCCTTGCCGAAGTGACGAGCTTTCATGGTTCGTTTGTGGCTGGCAAACCTGATCCAGCCATGCTGGTTAGTATTTAAACATCGAAATATCTCTCTGGGAAGCAGTTAAATCGTCCTGATGGCCCTGAATGCAATCATGTTGCGCATGGTCATCATTTCCTGACGACCACTGATGGCCCACATGTTCGGGCCGAGTTGTCGGGCATTATCAGCTGCTGCCTGCTGCTCCAGATAGGCGGCTTCAGCTTCCATCATCAGATAGGCATTTACGCCAGCCATGGCTGCTGCAAGTTTTTTCTTACATGTAGTTGTTTCCATCAATTCACCCAATATTTGTATTCACGATCCTGTCTCTCAATGAACAAAACGTTTACAGAGGGATGTTACCGTGTTTCTTCGGTGGGTTGGTATCACGTTTACCTTTGATGGAGTTCAAGGCATTGATGATACGGGTGCGGGTTTCAGCAGGTTCGATAACGTCGTCAATATAGCCGCGTTGCGCCGCACAGTAAGGATTGGAGAAATTGGTGTTGTACTCCTCTTCCTTTTCGGCAAGAAACGCTGCTGGATCTTCTTCTTTCTTGGCCCCCCGTGCATAGAGTACTTCAACAGCACCTTTGGAACCCATGACGGCAATCTCACCTGTTGGCCAGGAATAGTTGATGTCGCAACGCAAGTGCTTGGAGGACATAACACAGTACGCTCCACCATAGGCCTTTCTGGTAATGATGGTGATCTTGGGTACTGTTGCCTCGCCATAGGCGTACATCAACTTGGCACCATTGGTGATAACCCCGCCATATTCCTGGTCGGTTCCCGGTAAAAAGCCCGGAACATCGACAAAGGTGATAACGGGAATGTTAAAGCAGTCACAGAAACGAACAAATCGAGCGCCTTTTTTTGACGCGTCAATATCAAGCACACCCGCATAATAGCTCGGCTGGTTGGCAACAATACCGACACTCTTGCCGCCATAACGGGCGAAACCAACGATGATATTCGCGGCAAAATTTGGCTTGGTCTCAAAGAAAAAGCCGTCATCAACTGTCTGCCTGATGACTTCCTTCATGTCATAAGCGGCATTGGGATTATCTGGAATGATCTCGTTTAAGGCATCGCATCGCCTGGTAACAGGATCAGTGCATTCTGCGTCCGGCGGATCTTCCATATTGTTTTGCGGACAAAAAGAAAGCAGCGTCTTGATGTAGTCGATTGCTTCGTCTTCGGTTTCCGCACCATAATCAGTAACCCCGGACCTGGTGGTGTGCATGGAGGCACCACCGAGCTGCTCAACAGTTACATCCTCATTCAAGACGGTCTTGACCACCTTGGGCCCGGTCAAAAACATATAGGACTGCAGGTTGACCTGGATAATAAAGTCAGTCAGCGCAGGCGAATATACCGCCCCCCCTGCACATGGCCCGAACACACCGGAAATCTGGGGAACGACCCCAGATGCCAGGATATTTCTTAAAAAGATGTCAGTGTATCCGCGAAGCGCTTCAATACCTTCCTGAATACGGGCACCGCCGGAGTCGTTCAGACCGATGACCGGGATTCCATTTTTCATCCCCAGTTCCATTACCTTGACAATCTTTTCGGCCAGGGTTTCAGAAAGGGAACCGGCCAATACTGTAAAATCCTGCGCATAAATATATACGCTGCGACCGTTAATCTTGCCATAACCGGTTACGATACCATCACCGGCAAATTTGTTTTTCTCCATGCCGAAGTTATAACACCGGTGGAGTTTGAAGCAATCATACTCTTCAAATGTGCCAGGGTCTAGTAATTGAGCAATCCGCTCACGCGCAGTTTTTTTTCCCTTGGCGTGAAATTTGTCAATTTTCTCTTGACCGCCACCAAGAAGGGCTTCAGCTCTGCGCCTTTTCAGCTCTTCCAATTTTTCTTTTGTACTACTCATGCTGTCTCCTTGCTGCAGAATTTAAGGAAAAATTCCGTGCTTCTACCGTACTTCCATTATGCGAAAGGGGATGGATATCTCCATCCCCTGATGCGTTATCATCAAAAATCAGAATACTGATTTGCACAATTCACCCATTTTGCCTAGATTTTCGCAATGATGAACGCCGCTGGCTTTCATTGCTTCGATCTTGGCTTCAGCGGTTCCCTTGCCACCACTGACAATCGCTCCGGCATGACCCATGCGACGGCCAGGAGGAGCTGTCAGGCCAGCGATAAAGCCGACAACAGGCTTCTTGGTGTTTGCCTTGATCCATTCGCAGGCGTCTTCCTCGGCATTACCGCCGATCTCACCAATCATGACCATCGCTTCCGTTGCAGGATCAGCTTCAAAAGCTTCCAGGCAATCAATAAAATTGGTGCCGTTGATCGGATCACCACCGATTCCGATGCATGTGGTCTGGCCGAATCCGGCTGAGGTCAGCTGATGGACGGCTTCATAAGTCAGGGTGCCGGAGCGGGAAACCACGCCGACATTACCAGGCTTGCCCATGGTGTTGGGCATAATACCGATCTTGCACTCGCCGGGAGTCATGATGCCAGGGCAGTTTGGCCCGATCAGGCGAGATTCAGGACGAGTCTTCAGGAAATTCTTGACTTTCATCATGTCAAGTACCGGAATACCTTCGGTGATACATATAATCAGCTCAACACCTGCATCAACCGCTTCCATAATGCCGTCAGCAGCAAATGGTGGCGGAACAAGGATCATGGAGGCATTGGCACCGGTCTGTTTAACAGCTTCTTTTACAGAATTAAATACCGGTACGTCATCCATTTTCTGGCCGCCCTTGCCAGGGGTAACTCCTGCAACAACCTGTGTTCCATATGTAATTGCGTTACGGGTATGGAACTGACCTTCCTTACCTGTTATACCTTGAACTAGTAACTTTGTGTCTTTATTTACGAAAACGCTCATGTAAGTTCCCTCTATATATCTGGTTGTTAAATCCGCACAACAAGATTGTTCAGCTCTTGCCGCATTGCATTGTTCCTGGCAACAGGTCAGAGCTGACAATTCTGTCAGGCTACAATTCCTGCTACCTTTTCAGCCGCATCGGCCAGGTCAACAGCGTTGATCAGCTCAAGCCCTGAATCAGCCAGGATCTTGCGGCCTTCTTCGACGTTGGTGCCTTCCATACGGACAACAACAGGTACGGAGAGTTTTAGTTTTGTAGCGGCCTGGACAACACCTTCAGCCAGGATATCGCAACGAAGGATACCACCAAAAACATTAATAAGAATACCTTTGACGCTCGGGTCACTCATGATCAGACGAAATCCATTCTCAATGGCTTCAGCATTGGCTCCACCGCCAACATCAAGGAAGTTTGCAGGGGAAGCACCAGCCATCTTGACAATATCCATGGTCGCCATGGCCAGGCCGGCACCGTTAACTATATTGCCGACATTCCCGTCAAGGTTGATGTAGTTGAGGCCGTACTGGCTTGCTTCAAGCTCAATGGGATCTTCTTCTTCCGGATCATGCATTTCCTTGACATCGGCATGGCGATACATGGAATTGCCATCCACATCGATTTTAGCGTCAAGAGCAACAATATTGTCTTCACCGGTGATTATCAGAGGATTGATTTCCAGCATGGAGCAGTCATAATCGACAAAGCAGTTATACAGGTTGGTTACCACTGCCCCCATTTGCTTCTGCAGTTCCTTGGGCAGCTCCAGACCAAAGCATACCTGACGGATATGGAAGGGCTGGATGCCTGTTGCCGGATTGATGTTTACGGTGATAATTTTCTCAGGGGTAGACGCTGCAACCTCTTCGATGTCCATACCGCCAGCCTCACTGCAGACGATGGCAACGGTCGCAGTCTCACGATCAGGGATCATGGACAGATACAGCTCCTTCTTGATGGTAACGCCCTGCTCAACCAGCACCTTGTTGACCTTTTTCCCTTCAGCACCGGTCTGTTTGGTAACCAGAGTCATGCCAATAATGGAATCAGCAACTGTTTTTACATCCTCTGCGGTTTTGGCAAGCTTTACGCCGCCGCCTTTGCCTCGCCCACCAGCATGAACCTGGGCTTTCACCACAACAGGAAGTCCGAATTCATCAGCGATTTTTTCTACTTCCTCTGTTGTGTAAGCAAGCTTACCATTGGGGGTCGGTACATTGTATTTTCGGAATAGTTCCTTGGCCTGATACTCATGAATTTTCATAGACGCATCCTTTTGCGGAGCACCGAACGATTGGCGGTCTCCTCGAGAAGTAAAGTTGTTACAAAAACCTGTTGACACACATACTACAACGACAAAAAAGATGATTTCTCACCTGCCTTTTCGGGATGGGTGCGATGAAAACACGCAGTGGCTGTTGTGATATCATGGTCAAGTGGACCGTAATAACCTTATGATTTGATCACTTACAAACTCTACTATATGCCGGAAAAACAATCATACTTTTACAGGGATTGGCGTCTTGTGCAGTGCAGTTTTTATAGGGTGCTAACCAATAAAGACACCCTGCCTTTATGCGCCTTGCCTCAAGCCCGCAGCTTGATCGTTTTTCAGTAAATCTTGTAAGCAGAAACTCAGCAAAAGGACAATGCCGGATGCAGTGCCTTTAACACTTCACGCCTGAAGAATGGATACAGTGTAATTCATCCCTTTCCTGGCGTTAATGTGCCGCTGCCACTCCCGAAAAAACCGCTCATACTCTACCTGCACGACCTGCGAGGCTCTGTATGAGTCAGTGACACACAAAAAAGCAACACAGGGAGTATCCCGGTACTACTTTTTCACCAGCCCGCATTTCTCCTGAATATTTTGTCTTGATTGAAAAAAATAACACAGCAACAAGGCTATGCTTTTTGAAAAACAACGTCCAATCCAGGCAAAATGTTCAGCGAGACTCAGCTCGGCAAGCACCATCGTCGGTAATATTCTGCTTGCACTTATACGTAAATATAGTGTGTTACCAGAATGCTGCCAAATATGAGGCCGCCTGAACTGATGAGGAATCCGGACTGAAATCATTCTAAACTCTGCATGTATAACAGCAATTCAAGCTGCCAGTCAAGGATAAATATAACTACTCAGAGGGCATATACCGCCCTGCTTTCACTTGCTTTACGTCTGTGACGGCTTTCATCTCGACCGGATTTGGGCAAACGCGATTTCAGGCAGGTAAGCGGACGAAGTGAGATCCCGCCTGCAGGCGGGATGCAGGGAATTGTGATCATGCAAGGATGAGGCTCCCAGGATCATTCACATTTTTTTTTCTTTTCGGTCTTTCGCTGTGAAATCCTGTCAACGGAAATTTCCAGCGATGTAAGGATAATGCCGGTGTAACGCTGCAACCGGTCCCGGATATAGGTTCGCAGCTCATGCAGCCCGCTGGCAAGGGTTTTTCCGTAAGGGACACCGACGGAAAGATCTATTCCATATCCTGATCTCGAAGCCTTGACAGTCATCTTGAGCACCTTCACCTCACAGTCATATTCATCAATGCAGTGCAGGATCATCTGGGTTAGTGCTGCTTCTGAAATTGTTACAGTTCCTGGCGTTTTCTCGTCGAGATGAAAATTTGGCTGCACCACGGATTTATCAAAGAAACGTGCTTTTTTCACACCATCCTTATTTCTGCTCCCCTTGAAAAAAATTCGTATGGAGTCTGAAAGTATTTGGGCGTAATCACGTCTTATTTCTATGGAGGGGACAGGGATGACATGCTTGCCCTCTTCAAGGCGGGACTTGATGGCATGCTCAATATCTTCCTGGCTGGCGATTTCTTCTATCTGGATGAGCTGACTGACTGGCGGCAATTCCAGCCGCCCAGCCATGCGGGTTACCATTTTTTTTGAGGTGCCTATCAGAAGAATTTTTTTAATTTTTTCATTTTGGATAACCTCTACTACCTGATCCCGATGCACCTGATCGGTAAACAGGGCTGTCTTGATCGCCCGGAAATAGTTCACTTCCTGTTTGGCCGATCGACCAGCAAGGATACTGGAGCCATGAATCAATAAGCCGTCATCAATAATGTATGAAACACCTAGTTTCTCGGCCAGCAGTCTGGCCCGAAAGCTCTTGCCCGTTCCACTTTTACCGACCAGTGCGAACACCGTTATCCCCTGCAGTCTTCCTTTGACCTTACTGAAAAATTGATAGATTTCCTTGCCGGTCAGGTAGATCCACTGCTCATCTTTATTTTTGTTGCTGGAGGTCTCAGTCATGTTTTTTTGAGCAGGTAACTGCTTTCAGCTTGCCCGGATTTGGGCACGCGCAACTGTAACGTTTATCCGAACATCTGTTCAAAAACAGATGTTAATTTCCCGAAGTGCCGATTTTTATGCTTTGTTATGGCTGGAGGCTATCTGATCCAGTCATGCTGGTTTATCCGAAAGTCTCTCAAGGGAAGAGATACCCATCCCTTGCCGAGGTGGCGAGCTTTCATGGTTCATGTGTGGCTGGCAACCCTGATTCAGCCATGCTGGTCAGTTTTCGCCCTCCAGCCACCAGGTATCTAAAAATTGTTGATACCCGTAATATAACGGAAGGGTATCGGGATATCTCAGGCGGGAAATATACGCATAGCGGTAGGATGCAATGTACCAGTTTGGCACGACATAGTAGCCGTGCCACAAAACCCTGTCAAGGGCATGACAGGCCGTCACCAGTTCTTCTCTTGTTTCTGCATAAATGACAGCATCCACCAGGCTGTCCACAACCGGATCAGCTATGCCGGCAATATTTCTGGAACCCTTCAGCTTTGCCGCTGCCGAGCCCCAGAAATCCCTCTGTTCATTGCCAGGAGACATGGCCTGGGGAAAAACACCGACACACATGTCAAAATCAAAGTTTTTTATCCTGTCTGTATAAAGCGCCGCATCAAGAGTGCGGTAACTTGCTTGTATGCCAAGCTTTTCCAGATTTTTGACATAGCTGGCCATTACCCGTTCAAAAGCGGGAGTGGCGAGGATAATTGTAAAAGTGAACGGCTGTCCCTTGCTGTTTTCCAATATTCCGTTTTTAATCTGCCACCCTTCTTCCCTGAGAATTCCTCTGGCCTTTCGTAAATTCATTCTCAGGCTCCCTGGTGAGGTCGTCTCTGGTGGCTTGAGAGCATTAGTAAAGACTTCTTCCGGCAGCTGCTTTCGCCAGGGCTCAAGCAGACGAAGCTCTTCTGGAGAGGGGAGGCCTTGTGCGGCGAGTTCGGAGTTGGCAAAAAAAGAGTTGGTTCTGGTATATTGACCATAAAAGAGAGCTTTATTGGTCCATTCAAAATCAAAGGCAAGCCCCAGGGCCTGTCGAACCCTTCTGCCCGCAAATAAAGGCTTCCGGGTATTAAAAACAAATCCCTGCATGCCGGCACAATTTCTGTGGGCAAAGGACTTTTTAACCAGCTCGCCACTGTTAAAACGCTTGCCAGTCATATCCCGCGCCCAATGTTTGGCTGTGTTAATAAACATGACATCAAATTCACCCGCTTTCAAGGCCTCAAGGCTGACGGTCTGATCCTTGAAGAACTTTACCTGGATCAGGTCAAAATTATACATGCCACGCCTGGTGGGGTGATTTTTGCCCCAGTAATTCGGATTTTTTCTATACAGGATTGATTTACCCTGGCTTACCCTTTCCACAATATATGGGCCGGAAGCGATGGGGGGGATCATCTGGCTGCCATCTTCGTCAAAGGGATATTTTTCGTAAAAAGCCTTATTCAATACTGGTAACTGTCCTGCGATCATGTGTAATTCACGGTTAACCCTTGAAAAATTAAAACGGATACTCACAGGAGAAAGGATATCGGCACTTTTGATATCTTTAAAATATATCTGGTAAAGGGGAGAGGCCGCCTCACTTTTTAACAGCTGCAGAGAAAACAGCACATCCTGGGCTGTTACTGGTGTGCCGTCAGAAAATCTGGCCCTTTCGTCTATGATATAGATCACAGATTTTTTGTCTTTTGCCAGGGTAATATCCTTGGCAATAAGACCGTATTCGGAAAAAGGCTCATCCAGGCTCTGTACCGTCAGCGTCTCAAACACATAGGAACCAAGCCCCAGGGGGGCTCTCCCCTTAAGGGTAAAAGGATTGAGCTTGTCAAAGCTTCCCAGGTCGTGAAGCGTGAGTTGCCCTCCCTGCCTCGCGTCCAGGGAGGTGTAAGAAAAATGCTTAAAGTCAGGCGGATAACGCAGCTCACCACCAAGACTCAGGCCGTGGGCTGCATACCCGGTTGCCGGTGTATAAAATATGGCGGCGAGAAGAGCGCATACTGGCAGATACCAAAAGAAAATACTTGCATTGCGAAATACCATGGGAATATTCCTGAAAGCTCAAGGGACGTAAACGAAAACAAGGCACCAGTATACTCTGTTCCATTGATTATGTACACACAGGAAAGTATTCATGGAAATCAAAACGGGAATAAATTGACGAATACGTATTCCAGGTGTAATTACTATCCCGGATTGCTCATGAGTATTCTGGCGAATGTGACCAGTTACAGGTCAGAAGCAGAGAATAATGCTTAAAGTACAGACCCCGTGATTGGTTACTGCCAATCGCGCTCGCCCATATCTGGGCAGCCTGAAAGCAGCTACAGGCTTAAAAGCAAGTAAAACCAGGGTGATACACGCCCAGTGAGTAGTTACTAATCAGCAATATTTTCAGGAGAAAGTCAATGGGACAAACCATAACGGAAAAAATATTTGCCGCACATCTGCGAGATACCCCGACGCCAGGGAACATGGTGCTGGATATCGATGTCATTATGTGCCACGAGATTACTACCCCCATTGCCATCATGGATCTTGTAGACAAGGGAATGGACAGGGTATGTGATCCGGACAGGATCAAGGCTGTCATCGATCATGTCACCCCGGCCAAGGACAGCAAGACCGCGACCCAGGCAAAAATTATGCGTGAATGGGCAGCCCGGCACAATATTAAAGACTTTTTCGATATTGGTCAGAACGGAGTATGCCATGCCCTGTTTCCGGAAAAAGGGTTTATCAGGCCTGGCAATACGGTTATTATGGGCGATTCTCACACCTGTACCCACGGAGCCTTTGGCGCATTTGCCGCTGGCGTTGGCACCACTGACCTGGAGGTGGGCATCCTCAAGGGAGTCTGCGCCTTTCGCACCCCTGAATCACTTAAAGTGGAGGTGAGGGGAACGCTGCAGAAAGGTGTTACGGCCAAAGACATTATTCTTAATATTATAAAGCAGCTGAGCGTTAACGGCGCCACAGACATGGTCATGGAATTTCGTGGCCCGGTTATTGAATCGATGAATATGGCTTCGCGGATGACCCTCTGTAATATGGCGGTTGAAGCAGGCGGCACTTCCGGTGTCTGTCTGCCGGACAAGACTACAGCTGAATATTTGTGGCCTTTTATCAAAAACGAGTACGAATCCATTACTGCTGCGGCAGCCGATTTTACCCGTTGGCATTCTGACGATGATGCGAAGTATAAAAAAGAGATATTGATTGACGTCACTGATCTTTCACCCCAGGTAACGTTTGGTTTCAAACCGGATAATGTCAAGGATGTTGGGGAGATGGCTGGCACCAGGGTTGACCAGGTATATATAGGCAGCTGTACCAATGGCAGGATAGAAGATGTCCGTGAAGCCGCCGCAATACTCAAGGGAAGGACCATTGCCAATGGTGTTCGCGGCATTCTTGTCCCGGCCACACCAGGGGTCTACAGCCAGGCACTTGACGAAGGTCTGATCCGAATATTCATGGACAGTGGTTTCTGCATTTTGAACCCGACCTGTGGGGCCTGCCTGGGGATGAGCAGCGGCGTTCTTGCCGAAGGTGAGGTCTGTGCATCCACAACCAACCGCAACTTCAATGGTCGTATGGGGAAAGGCGGTACAGTGCACCTGATGAGCCCGGCCACCGCAGCGGCCACCGCAGTCTCAGGCGTTATCACTGACCCGCGTTCCCTGAACGAAACTGCTCCCGGCTCACCTGTTTTCAGGTGATCACGAACAGCCGCAGAGAGGGGTGCTTTCCCGGATCCAGGCGACCTGATAGTTGTTACAGAGGTAAAACAAGTGAAACCAGAGTGATATATGCCCTGTGAGAGGTACCCTTGAACAAGCAAATGAGAGGCACACTATGAAAAAATTCGGGGGCCAGGCGGCCTTTATCGATAGAGACGATATAAATACTGACGAGATTATCCCGGCCAGGTATTTGACTGAAATCACCAAAAGAGCATTGGAGCCGCATCTCCTTGAGGATCTGCACCTGGAAGGGCAGGTTTTTGACCCGCAATCAGAGGAGCTGAAGCAGGCAGAGGTGCTGGTCACCCGCTCCAATTTTGGTTGTGGATCGTCTCGCGAGCATGCGGTCTGGGCTCTGGAAGTCAATGACATCAATGTGGTGATTGGCCAGAGTTTTGCCCGCATCTTCAGGCAGAATATGTTTAACTGCGGCATCCTTGCCGTAGAACTTGAGCCGGATGCTCTTGATCAACTGTTTGCCTTGAACAGGAAAGAAAAACAGGTGGAAATCGCCGTTGACCTTATAGCTGACACCTTGACCGCAACTGCGGCGGCAGGCAAGCCGATATCTTTTACCTTTACCCTGAATCCGTTTGATAAAAAGCTGGTTGAGGCAGGCGGGTGGTTAAATTTCGCTGACGCTAATTATTAATACCCATGCCCACCTCTTTTTCTGTAACCAATCACGGGGGCTGTACTTTAAGCGTTATTCTCTGCTTCTGACGTGTAATAGATCACAGGTGCAACAGAATTGTGCAGCACGATTTTTCGCTATACAAAAGAGCGGGCGAGGAAGGGTGATTGTGCAAAGATGACGTGCCCGTGATCAGCAGACGTTCATTTCCTGTTTCTTAAAGAGATACCTCAGCCAGAGAATTTATAGCCACCTCCTGCTCAGGCGTAAGTGTCTTCGGGATCTGTATGGCAATCTTCACGTATAAGTCGCCGCGACCACCAGCCGGTCCCATGGGCAATCCGTATCCTTTTATGCGCAATTTTGCTTCCTGCTGCACTCCTGCCGGCACCTTGACGTTAAACTTTTTCCCTTCAAGTGTAGTGACCTCAAGCGATGTCCCGAGACAGGCCTGACTGAAAGGAATACGCTTTTCCATAGTCAGATCATCGCCGCTTCTTTTGAAAACCGGATGATCTTCCACCTGAATCTTTAAGAACAAGTCACCGGACGGTCCTCCTGAGGCAGATGGGCTTCCCTTGCCAGAAAGCCGCAGGCGTTTTCCGGTTTCAATTCCCTTTGGAATTTTAACTGTAACATTTTTTGCGCTGCCATTGTGACGCAGACGGACATTTTTCTCCGCGCCATTAAGGACATCTTCCAGTGAAATCCTCAGCTCAAAGGTCAAATCAACGCCCTTTGCAGGTTGAGGCCTGCGCCGGCCGCCTGCGCAGCCTGGCCCTCCAGCCGCTCCCTGACTGAAAAAGGAGTCAAAAGGTGAGCCACCCTGCGAACCAGTACGAAAGGTTGTCCTGAACCCTCCTCCCCCCATGGAGCCAAAACCAAACTGGTTGAGGATATCGTTGATATCAAAGCCCCGGAAGATATCCTCCTGGCTGTATCTCTGATGAAATCCTGCTGAGCCAAAGGTGTCGTATTGTTTGCGCTTTTCGGCGTCAGACAGAACCGCATAGGCTTCGCTGATCTCTTTAAATTTTTTTTCAGCCTCTGCGTTTCCAGGGTTCTTGTCCGGATGATACTTCAGCGCCAGTTTGCGATAGGCTTTTTTTATTTCATCAGCAGTGGCTGTTTTTGCCACTCCAAGTATTTCATAGTACTCCGCTGCCATAGTTGTCTGTGTCTTCCTGGTAGAATTAATGGATCCGATCACCGGGTTTATGTTTTTTTTCCGTCATTTTCTGCTTCTGCCATATAACTGCTCATAGGCACTTCAGGTTTGTGTTGGCACTATCTCGTGCAGACAGGCAAGTGAAGTGAAACTCCGCATACAAGAGTATGCAGGAAATTGTGATCACGCAAAGACGATGTGCCTGTGAGCAGTTAGCCCGGATTGCCCATGAGCAATCCGGTTTAGCTATAAAATAAGCTCAAACCACTGTTTGTCCATCAGGCAGCAAAAGAAAAGTAACCGATCACCAGATCTGGGCACCCTGAAAGCAGGTATAGGCGTAAGGCAAGTGAAACCAGGGTGGTACATGCTCTATGAGCAGTCATCTTTCCTGTTAATCTCTGCAAATCATCTGCTCTTTAAAAGGTCCAGAATCTGGCTGCGTTTATTCTTCTGCTGATTAAGCAGGATTACATAGGGAAAACCATTGGGAAGGTAACCGGCATAGTTATAAATTCCTTCCATGGTCCCCGACTTGGTGAGCGTCCCTTCTTTTTTACGCATAAGAGCGGCATGGGGGGCAAACAGATGAAGAATATCGAGCATCGTCCGTACGGTGACCCGGTTTTCCCTGGACAACCCCGCCCCTTCCACCATGGTAATAGTGGAAGCCTTCTCCCGGCCAAGCTTACGGACAAGAAAGCCGGTTACAGCTTCTCTTCCTTTTTTCCAGGTTGCAGGGTAACCGCAGGTAACAGCACCACAGGTGAGAAAAAGCTGATTGGCCAGAAAATTTGAAGAATAATGCAGCATCAACCGGACACCGTCCTCAGCTGTTTTCCTGCTTCTGTATTTATACACCAGCGGGGCACCCACAGGAACTTTTTTCAGGCCACACTCATTACCGACCTCTACATGTTCCTTTCGTAAAAAGGCCTGAAAAAGTTCTGCTGTATATCTTCCTGCCGCCTGCTCCTGAAGGCACCCGCCCGAGCAAATGTTGATTCTGTACTTTCCCCTGGTCAGACCCTTTCCCGCATCCTGCATACAGGCGATGTATGGTGTCTGCGACTCACCTGATCCCACCTCTCCCATGCGGTTTACAGTGATGGGGAGACTATTGAAATTTACCGCCGCTGCCGTGACCGGCGCATCATAGGGATTATCACTTAAGGAGCTTCCTGGCGGCGAAGATTCGAGCTCATAGAGTGAATCGTCAATAAAAATTCTCTCTACCCTGCGAAGTCCACGTCTTTTTAACTGGCAGACGATTTCCCGAACATTTTCGGAAAGCAGGAGCGGGTCCCCTGAACCCCTGATATAAAGAGCATGGTCTTTATCAAGATATATCTCCGTGGAAAAACGATACTCAGGCCCCAGGATATCAAGAGTGGCCATGGCGGTAATAAGCTTGATTACACTGGCAGGGATATAAGAAGCGTCAACCCTGCAGCCCTCCAGCACCTGTCCCGAAGGGTCTGCTACGCCATAGGCCCCGTTATGTATGAGCCTGGCCATATCACAGCAGGAAGCAACAGCCCCCTGCTGTATACACAAAAAAAAGAGTATCCCGACGACGGCCAGCACAGGCAGTCGGGATCGATAGGCAGGCATTGTTCTCAGCTGATTTTCGACAGATTTTTCGTCATTGTTCGCAGTTTAAAAGGGGGGCTTCTTAAGTCTAACGCGGTACTAACGCCCGCAACCCAACAATTTTAACAAAAAGAGTCGCATTTTTTGTACATTGGAAATTCACAACAATTTTCAAAATACAAAAGG